>JAHFLG010000006.1 GCA_023244975.1 Candidatus Harrisonbacteria bacterium | reverse complement strand
CCGCGAGTTGCGCAAGCATATGGGGGCTGATTGGCGCACTGTGGCCAATTGGCGTTATTACTTTAGTGAACTATTTCCGCAAAGTAGACGCGGTCGGGAGCTCATCGCATCATTTTGCATCCAATCGCGTGGCGTAGGGTTGTTGTCGATGCTTTGGCAGCAGCTCATGTCTAAGGTTATATCGATTTCTGACCAAGCTATGATGCTTGCTCGCTTTCTTATAGTGTTAACCCGAAATGTCACTGCCACCGAAGGTAATTTGATCAATCGTTTGGCGGTCATGCTATTTCCGCAGAAGAGCCCTAACGCCAACGAGTGATGACTTGGTTAGAAGATCTCCGTAATGATTTTTCATCAATGACGGAGGTTAAATATGGAGTGTGGCGAGTTTGATCCGCAGAAGATTGCAGCATTTCGCTTTGGGATTATTGGGCCGCTATTGGCAGCGCCGCCGAGTCGCGGCGATTTACTTGGTCGACTTAAGGAGCTGGCGGCTAAACCTTGGCCAAAGCCTGGCACCGGTCAGCCATGGCACCCATCGCTCCGCAGCCTTGAGCGTTGGTATTACCAGGCTCAGGAGAACCCCAAAGATCCCCTGGGAGCCCTACGGCCAAGAGGTCGGGTCATATCTGGAAGTCGCAATTCTGTTAACCTTGAGCTCAGGCAAATACTTTTGGAGCAATATCAGGCGCATAAGAATTGGACCCATAAGCTCCACTTCGACAATTTGGCGGCGAAAGTAGCCCAAAATCCGGCCTTAGGGCCAATAATGTCTTATGCGACGCTAAGTCGGTACATGAAACAGCAGGGGCTTTTGCGGCAGAAGCATTGGCAGCCACAACACATGCAGACGACAGGACAGAGAAAAGCTGAAAGTCGAAAACAAGCAACGGAAATTCGCTCCTACGAAGTGGCTCATGTCGGTGGCCTCTGGCATACTGACTTTCACAAAGCCCGTCGCAAAATTCTCACGCCGGATGGCAGTTTAAAAACCCCCATCGCCCTGGCCATTATCGATGATCATTCGCGTCTAATCTGTCACCTGCAATGGTATTTGTTCGAAACTTGCGATGTTGCAGTCCATGGGTTAAGTCAAGCCATTTTAAAGCGAGGCTTACCAAGAGCGCTGATGACCGACAACGGCGCGGCTTTTGTCGCTGCCGAATTTACCCAAGGTCTCGCTCGGCTTGGTATCACCCATGAAACGATCTTGCCTTATAGTCCCTACCAAAATGGCAAACAAGAGTCGTTTTGGGGCCAGCTTGAAGGTCGACTTATGGCCATGCTGGAAAGCTTGCCCAGTCTCGATTTAAGGCTCCTAAATGAAGCTACCATAGCTTGGATCGAGGGAGAATATAATCGCACGATTCATTCGGGAACCGACGAGAAGCCAATTGATCGTTTTTTAAATGGGCAAAGCGTCATGCGCGATGCGCCAGCGACCCAAGAATTACGCCTTGCCTTTCGCCTTGACCAAGAACGGAAACAAAGGTGCAGCGACGGCACAGTCGTCCTCGAAGGCAAACGCTTTGAAGTACCCGACCGCTTCCGGCATATGCGTAAACTGACATTACGTTACGCGCGCTGGGATTTAAGCACGGTCGATATTATAGATGCCCGCACAACCAAAGTCATCGCCCCCATTTATCCGCTCGATAAACAAGCCAATGCCTCAGGCAAAAGGCGCGTGCGTCATGACCAAACTGTCAAGGATACTGAAAACGAGGTGATACCTGAGGGCAAAATCCCACCGCTTCTACAAGGCCTCATGGCGGATTATGCTGCCAGCGGTCTTTTGCCAGCGTATTTGCCGAAAGATGATGGGGTGCAAATATGAAAAAGCACTCCATATTGGTCCCCTACGGCCTCAAGTGGAATCCATTTCTCGCGGATATCCCTCTTGAAGGATTAGTGATTACACCGCGGATCGCGAGTTTTTGTCGTCGCTTAGAAGCCTTGGTTATGGATGGTGGCTACGCGATGGTAACAGGAGATCCTGGTACAGGAAAATCAGCGATCCTACGCATTATCGAGGAACGACTGAGTGGCATCCGTGATCTCGTGGTCTGTCCTGTGACCAGACCTCAAAGTCGAATCGGCGACTTCTATCGGGAACTGGGTGCGGCCTTCGGTATGCAGGTCGCCGCCAATAATCGCTGGGGCGGCTACAAAAGCCTGCGTGAACGCTGGCTTAGTCATATCGATTCAACCGGCGTTAGACCGGTGATCATGATTGACGAAGCGCAAAGCATGCACAACGAGACCATGAATGAACTAGCCCGGCTAGCAAGCACGCAGTTTGACTCGCGAGCGATCCTAACAATTATTTTGTGCGGCGACACACGACTTACTGACCGATTCCGCGATCCGGATCTATTCCCCATCGGGACGAGAATCCGCTCTCGGTATAAAACAGAACCGGCTTCCCAGGAAGATCTTGTAAACCTGCTTACCGAACGCCTAGAACGCGCCGGCAACGTCGCTCTTATGACCAAAGACGTCATGGCAACGCTGGCAGACCACTCGGCAGGAAATCCGCGGATCTTACTCAATACCGCCGACGAGCTGTTTGCCAAAGCCATCGAACGCAATCTCAGTCAGATAGATGAAAAACTTTTTCTCGAAACTTACGCCAGACAAGATCAAAAACGCCACCGCAAAGAAAGGGCAAAGATATGAAACAATCAGGACGAGCCAACATTTACGTGCTAACGCAGAGCCATATGGATCGACTCGATGAACTGATTATGGAAATCCAAGCAGTTTACTGCGACATTTTTTCAAATAGACATTTGACCGTGACCACAGGTCTGGAAAGAACTCCCGGGTCCGCATTAGTCAACGCGGTTGTCGAAAATAATATTACCTATGATGATCTGACCACCAACTAAGCCGGGATCTAGAAGAATCGACTAAGGCGGCCTATTGCAAATTGCGATCGGCCGTATTTTACTTTTGGCTCAGAGTCCGAAAAAGGTTTCCGACAAAGTCATGATAAAGTGGACCGACAAATTAGCTGATCGTTCTTACATGGATCGCATCCCGTAAGATGCCACTATATCTGAAATTATAGGACCTGAGGAGCCAAAATTCACCCGCTAGATCGTATTTGCTGATCAAAACAACAATGAAAAATCCACAAAAGTCGCGGTAAAATTTATGAAGTTGAATAACCTCTAGCGCGGTACAGCGGCAGGGTTTCAGGGACATTAATTTTGTGAGTAAAAGAATGCCTCAATGGGGCGCTTTCAGAGATTCTGGGGACCTAG
>JAHFLG010000032.1 GCA_023244975.1 Candidatus Harrisonbacteria bacterium | reverse complement strand
CGAGGCAGTGGTCACCAGCGGCGACGAGCTTCAAATTCAGCGACCGGCCGCTTGAACTCGACCACCCTCCATCGCAGTCGCAGGCGACGTTGATGGTACCGTCGTCGGAGACGAAGACGGGCCACTTGTGGCCACACACGACGACTTCGCCCCAACGGCACTCCGGCCAGGGTCCGATGTGGCTGATCGCCGACGAATCGGCGATTGCCACAATTCGGTTTTCAGTGTGGATGTGGCGAGTGATGTGGACTTCACGATCGGGGTCGTTCGGTCGCCACGACGTGATCTGATCAACGAGCGACCTCGAGATCATCTCGAAGACCTGCCCGATCGAGGACGCCTCCCAGAACTGCTCCGGCGGGAGGCCGAAGCCGGGGTCGCCATCACGGTGATGGTCAACCACCGTGACGCCCAGAGGGGCATCGGCCGCCGTGGGCCATCCGTTGGCGCACTCAACCCACACCTGCCCAGGGGCCGGCGCGGGGGAAACTGCCTTGTACGCGGTGCCCAGATTGACCCGGGTACCGTCGGCGACGCGCGCAAACTCCGTTTTTTCGCCTGCGAGGGCGAGGAGTTGCTCGATCGCCAACATCTCAGAGTCACGCGCTCCGAGTACGAAAATACGTCCAACGACGAACTGTCCGCTCATGGTTTCTCCTTTCAAGAGAATGAGCTGTTTACTTTCCGTCCTGGAAAGCGATTTAGGCTCAAAAAAAATAAGCTCAAATCGCCTCCCGGGACTATGAAATTGTCAAAGAACTTGAATAGATATTATACCATAAATAATAGCATTTTGTCAATGCTAAAAATATGCTCAAATAAGGCTAAGTGCGCCCAATCCGCTTATGGTTGAATAGCGAGCTTTTGCTCGACGCGAGCCAGACGTTTTTGGTCACTCGCTAGGGAAATTTCGATATTTTCAACGTAACCCTTCACTTCCTTCATCTCTCCTTTGAGGATCTTAACGTCTTGCTTGACCTCACCTAACTCTCCGTCGACTCTGTCAAAACGCTGATATACTTTTTCAAAGCTGTTAGCGGTTGCCTGGCCCAGTTCAGTAATCGCCTGACCCAACTCATTCCCCTGCTTCTTGACCACACCGCCTAACACTTTCACAGCATCAAGCACCTCCTTATTTGATACGTCTTTTTTTGCTTTTATGCTTTTCATGGTTATCTAATTATACGCTTCATTATATCATACTATTATTGTCATCTATTGGCAACAAAGTTTATCCACAGCAATGACAGGCTGACTACCCCTGCTGGAGATTCTTTTGTAGCTGTTCTTTTATTTTGCCTGCTTCGGTTGAAGTCTTGACCTGCGGTTGCCGGTCGTCTGATTTCAATTCATTAAGCGAGACTTCCTTTCGTGGTCCTGAGCCTTGTCGGGATCCCGATTCTGATCGGGACTGACCTGAGCTACGCTGTTGCCCGCCTCCCCCGCCACCACTGCGCTGGGGCCTAGCTGGTTCTGGTGCGAACTCAATACCCATAGCTGCAAGGGCAGCTGATGACTGAGCCTGTTTTTCTTCAGATGGCTTTTTGATAATTTTCGGTGGTTTTATTTCGCCGGACTTTAATTTTTCCAAACAATCGGAACAGTAGACCGGACGGTTTGGATTAGGCTTAAACGGAGTCTTGGCTTCTTTGCCGCAGACCGAACAGGCCGAGACAAACAGATCGGCTTTACCGGCCTCGCCGCGCACGGCAACTGCCTCCGGCCGAGACTGCTCCTCATCTTCGGTCTCGCTGAGTCCCGTACTCCAGCGAGTGATCTCGCGTTCTACGACTTCACGCGGGCGGCCATACTTCTGGCGGGACATGCGGATGATTGCCTCTTCGCCTGCGGCCTCCTTTTGACTACGAAACGGCGGCAGCGTTGTGGCCGAAAATGGACGCACCGTAACGCCGTTAACCATTAACTTAAGATAAATATGATAGTTCGGGAGGTTGACGATGTCTTGAATCGTAAACTCCGGCTCAAACTCGTTTTCTAAAAATTCCGCGTCAGCAGCACCCACGCGGAAGATAACCATAGTTCCGACGTTACCGAACACCGCATCACGAATCTTGGTTGAAACGTCAGTAACGAGTTGACCAATATACTGATGCGCGATAATCAGATCGAGGCGGTATTTACGTGCTTCGCTTAAGACGCCGGCAAATGAGTCAGTTGCAAAGTTCTGAAACTCGTCGACATAGAGATAAAAGTCTGTACGTTCATCTTCGGGAATACGGACGCGTTCCATGGCTGAAAGCTGGATCTTGGTAATAAGCATGGCGCCAAGAAGTGCTGAGTTGTCCTCACCGATACGACCCTTTGATACGTTGACCAAGAAAATCTTCCTGTCATTCATGAGCTTGAAGATATCCAGCGTACTTTTTGATTGTCCGACGACGTTTCGCACTAGAGCCGTGGACAAAAACTGACCAACTTTGTTTTGAATCGGGGCGATGGCCTCGCTGCGAAACTTGTCCTGCCACTCTTCGTATTCATTGACCCAAAGGCCCGAACCACTGGATCCTTAAGGTTATTGATAATTTTCTGGCGATACTCTTTATCTACAAGTAGTCGCGGAATACCAAGGAGGGTCGTGTTCGGAGTTTCCAAAAGAGCGAGCACGGCGTTGTTTAAAATGTATTCCATACGCGCGCTCCAAACGTTACTCCAAATCTTAGTAAAAATACCCATCAGACCTGAAGCTACCAAGTGCTTGTACTTGGGATCCGGCAGTTCGAGTACGTTAAACCCGACGTGGTAATCCATATCGGCCGGATTGAAATAAATAACATCTTGCATCCGATCCTTCGGGATCATCCGCAAAATGCCTTCAACAAGCTCGCCGTGCGGGTCAACGACGCAGACGCCCTCGCCCTTCATAATGTCCTGGGAAATAAGGTTGTGCAGCATGGCCGACTTACCGGTACCTGTCTTTCCCATCACATACATGTGCTGGCGCCGATCAACGCGAGAAATGCCAAAAATCTTCTCGCTTCTGCGGAAGTCGGTTTTACCGAAATACACAACGTCCTTAGGTGTCCCAGCCTTCTGCTCGGGCATATATATTCCTTCCTCTGGCATATGGGGCTATTATACCACTTCTTGCTGATAGCAGGCTTCGCAGTAGACGATTTCGGGGCGAGTTAAGTCGTAGGGACTTTCAAATGTATTGGCACAAGACTTGTCAGCATGATCGTGTGCGGCGATATTTTTGTAGCTGCCTTTCTTTGAGTTTACTCCACCGCAGTCACAGGTTCGCTGATGCCACTCATAGGGAGTGCGTAGAGCGCGACGCTCCAAAAATCTGCAATTGTGACACTTACGCGGCAGTGGAATTTCAAAGCGCTGGAGCAGCTGCAGCTCCATAGCCACGATACGGTACGCCCGCTTGCACGTCTCACAGGCAATCACCTGCTTCAGGATATCTTCTGACGAATCCTCAATATGGTCAGGCAGGTCTTCCGGCTGCATGGTTACGTGAAATTCGCGCGGATGCGCCTCAACCCAACGATATTCATGCTTTAGAGCAGCTTCTTTTTCAAGCGGATAATAATCCATAGCCGATGACTCGTTGTAGGCATACCCGGAAAATTCCGGTGGGAAAAATTCGCCATAGGTATAGACTCGTCCCTGACTGTCGGTATACGGCATCTCTGCCATCTGCGCCCGAATCTTCGGCACCAGCGCTTCGTATTCCTCCTTTGAATACTGCTTGTTAAAAATGCAATACTGTTTTTTGTTTAAACCAACGCAGCCGAACAAATTCGATGAAGACCGGCAGTTAGCGGTGTATTCAATATCGGTGCATCCGGGCCAGCATTCAAAACTGAATTTTACTCGGGCGCAGTCCTCGCCGCAGACCGCGGCTTCATACATCAGCTCCGAGTGCTCAGACCAGTTGGTAAAATCCATGCACTCGCTCGCGCCTCTCGCAACATCCTGCACATATGCGCAGTTCTCCAGATCAACGGCCTGATAACAGTAGCGGGCATTTTTCGCATGATATACATAATCGCCGCCACGGACATTAGTAACAAGATTTGTATGCATATATTTCACCGGATGCGTTTTCCAAAAATCCTGAGCTCTCTTTTTCGCAGTTTGTAATGCCGAGTGAGATCCTAAATTCATTGCTTTGATCTTTTTCTCATACTCTTCTTTTGTATACGGTACGTTAAAAATCTGGTACTTTGCATGCTTTACATTCACACAACCGAAACAACTGGTACAATCGCTGCAGCCAAACAAAAACCAGGAGTCACGACAGTTAGAAGAGTTGACCGAAAATTTCGTATTGTACGAATGGTCAGTGTTAAAAATCTCATATGAAAGCTCGTTATCATCTGCCTGATATATATCCATACACTGCTTACAGCCAAAAAACGCAACGCCATACAGACAATCCTCGGAACTATTACAATTGAAACAAAGATAACAGTTCTTTACGCGCGCTGCCTGATTCGAATAATCGCTTGTGGTTATCTGCTGAATTGAGCGGCTCGGCCAGGGCACATCAAGCATCAACTGCTGGAACTGCTCAAAGAACGGTTTTGAAAAATCATAATCGCGGCCATACTCAAGGCCGCCCGGCCAGGCATCAGAAAGCCAGTAGTCGTGCTCATAGATTTTAAATGGCGAGTGCTCAGAATACTCCGAGAAAATTTCCTTTCCGGTGAGCGCGTCCTTCTTGCGAAATAAATGGTGCTCGTTCCAAAACCGCAGTCGGCGAGCAAATCGGCACTGCGGGCACCAGGTCGGTGGCGGGACATTCAGTTTCTGATAAAACAAAAAATCCTCAGGTTCTATAGCGAACTTTATTTTGCAATGTTGGCAGGTCTTATTCTCAGTAACCGCCATAGCTTAAGTATACTCCTTTTGCCGTTATACCACCTCAGCCTGATAGCAGGCTTCGCAGTACACGATTTCGGGGCGGTCGGGGGCGTAGCTGGTTTGGATAGCCTTCTGACACTTGGCACAGGTGTGGTCAAAAACTTTGATTGGATTAAGCAATTTTAGCCGGCCATAGTGCCGACATAGCGGACAGTGTCGCGGAACCGGAATTTTGAAACGGCGCAAAAATTGCAGCTCCATCGGAATAATCTGATAGTTCTTACCACAATCACATTGAAGAATCGCCTTTAATATATCTTCTGGTACGTCTTTGATGTGATCCGGCACGACCATGGTTGCGCTGCGATACTCTCGCTTGTCTTCATCGCGCCAGTTAAATCCTACTGCCAGAGCCTGTTCTTTCGTGAGAGCAAGAAATTCAAATGCGGTTGTTTCATTGTATGCCCACGGACAAAATTCCATTGGCCAAAACTCACCATAGCGATATTCGCGTCCCAGCTTGTCTATGTAGGGCATGTCCATCATCTGCTTTTTTATCTTCTCTACTAATTCCAAATACTCTTCTTTTGCATACTGTTTATTCAAAATACAATACTCGCCTTTTCGCAGACCGACACAGCCAAACAAATTTCCTCCACCATGGCAGCCGAACGAGTACTCGATATCATGCGCGCTATAATTCCAAAAACTAAACTTCACCTGCTGCGTATTAATGCCAACCCAGCATGATTCATAAATCCATTCGGCGTTGTACGCGAAGGCGGTATAATCGTATGACTTAGCTGCGTTGATTGCCTGGAGCAGCTGGCAGTAGCGCAGATCCTCGGTCTCAGCGACCCAATAACAATTCTTAGAGTTTTTTGCATTATAGAGATAATCACCGGAACTACCGTAGGCTTTTTGTCCATGAAAATTCTTGCGCGGCTGGGTCAAAAAGAACTCGTTCGCCTTCTTTTGAAAATCAGCGATACCCTGAGAAGAACCAAGATTCAACTTCTCTACCTCCTTTAGATACTCTTCTTTTGTGTACGATTGATTAAGGATGTGATATTTTTTGCTCCTTAGGTTGATGCATCCCATGCAATCAGAACAGCCGACCAGATCCTGAGAGAACCAGATGTTGTGGCAGTCGTCGCAATCCTGGGAGAAAAACGTTTCGTAACATTTATTATTGTTGATCACCTCATAATTCAACTCACAATGATTTGTAAACGAAGTATCGAGGCAATCTTTCAAGTCGGAGGTCGCGGCCGTATACGCGATGTTCTCACTGCGATCGGATTTGAACGCCAAGTATGAATTTTTCAAATCGCTCGCGGCATTACAGTATTCACTATTAATCATGGTTGAATGCGCGGTATGTAGCGCCGGAAGCGGCACAGTTTTGAACAGCTCCATAAACTGCTCAAAAAATGATTTTGAAAAATCGTAATCACGACCATACGATTTTGGATCCCACTTGTCACTCCACCAGATATCCTGACGATAGATTTTGTTGGGCACATCAGGGTGATAGACGGTAATCACATTGTCACCGGTGAAATCACACTTGCGCTTGTGTAAAATCCGATAGCCGAACCATCCCATCCTCCGCATCATCCGGCAGTCAGGACACCAGGTCGGTGGCGGCACGTGCATCTGCTCATAAAACCCAAAATCATCGGGGTCAATCGCAAAATTCTGACTGCAATTATTACACTTCCTTATCTCTGGGCTCATCATCGTCATCTGACTCATTTAAAAATAATATTTCTAATCGTTTAATACCTTCGCACCTGCTCGGATCCTTAAAGGTAATCAGACCGGCTCGGTCATCTTTTGGATGCACTTCTATTTCCTCCATATTTTTGTCCGCCTGAAAATATATCAAAATTTTCTCAATCGCCTCCTTAAGTTGTGCTGCGTCATACGAGCGCGCAACAAAGCCCATGGTGTCTCCCTTTCGTTCAACATGATGATCAACAAATAGTCGCTGCAAAAAGCCAAGAAACGCCGGCTCTCGCTCAGGAGTCTTCTCAGTTGGTGACTTGAATTCTGGCGCTTCTCTAATTGCCATATCCTTATACGACTTCCGCCTGGTAGCAGGGTTCGCAGTAGATTACCTCTTTACGATCTGGCGCGTAGGCGGTCTCGAACTCATTGGCACAGGGCTTGTCGGCATGATCGTGACCAATTTTGCATTGGCACGAGCGGTGCCAGAGCCGGCGTGGCGTACGCTTAGCCATGCGGTCGCGGTGGCGACACTCAAAATCTTTGGTGGGAAGGGGCACCTGCATCTGCTGATAAAACTGGAGTTCGGCCGGCGTTATCCGGAAGTTGCGTGAGCAGTCGGCGCAGGCAAAAATATCCTTTCCATTTTCTTTGCCAACAGTTCCGGTTGAGATATTGTCCTGCCACTTAAATCCCCGAGCCAGTGCCTCCTCTTTGGTAAGGGCGAAAAAATCTTTGGCTAAGGTTTCATTGTACCCAAACGGCGAGAGATTTGGCGGCAAAAAGTCGCCATAGGTTCCATCTTTTTTCATTGATTCAATAATCTGCGCTCGCAGTTTCTGATATTCCTCTTTTGAATACTGTTTGTTCAAAATACAGTTATTGACCTTGGTCATGCCGATGCAACCAAAACAGGAGTTCGAGTTGTGGCAGCTGTCACAATACTCAAGCTCGTTGGAGTAAAAAATGTAGCTCGAATACTTGCAGTTATTGATCTGAAGCACACCCATGATATCCACGCAGAGCTCAGGCTTGTAGTAGGCATTGTTCATGTCGTAGCAGTCAATCGGCTCCTCGGCATCGGCTAAATACTTACAGGCTTTGGCGCTCGTCGTATCAAAGAGTAGCCGGCCTTCATGACAGTTGAACATGTAGTCACCGGTGGCATCAACACACTTGGTTTGAAAGGCATATTTCACTAAGGCCTGACCACGCAACTGTGCATATCGCTTTTTGGCAGCTTCAATACTTTCGCGTGAAGCCAAAATCTCTTTTTTCTTTTTCTCAAACTCTTCTTTTGTATACTGCACGTTTTCAATGCAGTACTGCTTGTGGCGCAGGTTCACCGAAAGAATGCAGTTTTGGCTGTCACGCACGTCAAAGCAGAAAAGCAGATCCGTGCTCTTCTGGCAGCGCTCGCTATACATACATTTAAAACACCCGCGGCAGTCGACACATTCGTAGCAGAGCTCGCTGTCATAGACCCAGGCGCAGTCAACGCAGGACTTGCAGTGCATGATCAGCCGGCTATACATACTGTCTTCGTTCTGCTCGGCAGCAAAAATCAGATAGCAGTTCTTGTTATCGCCAGCGTTGTTGGTGTACTCACTGTTAACGCTCGTCAGACAGAGTAGCGCAATGCGCGGCACTTTTGCCTGCAGCTCCTGCCACTGATCAAGAAACGGCCGGCTTGGATCATAATCCATAGCAAAACTTTTAGCACTCCAGCCGTCGCTCCACCAACATGGCGCGCAGTAGACCGGCCACGGTGTGCCGGCGGGATATATCGAGACTCCTTCTTTTTTACAAAGGTCGCACACGCGGCGATACAACGTCCGCTCGTTACGATGAGCAATACGGCGCTGCATCCGGCACGGCGGACAGTATTTGGGAACCGGCGCGCTGACACGCTGATAAAAGCTCTGGTCGGCATCAAACACCTCATAATTTCCTTTGCAGGTGAGACAGGTCTTATTAATTGAGGCCATATACCTATATCCTACGCTTCTAATTTAATTACACAACTTCGGCCTGATAACAGGCTTCGCAATAGACGATTTCCTTGCGGTCGGGGGCATAGGAGGTCACAAACACGTTAGCGCATGCGTCCTGACCGTGAGTATGTGTAGCTATATTTTTGTAGATGCCACGACTATCAGCAGCACCGATACACTGACAGGTCCCGTTGTACCAGACAGGCCAGTTGCGCAAATGCACTCGTCTGGTGTGGCGACAATTAAAGCACTCTCGAGGCAGTGGCAAGCCAAACCGCTTCAAAAACACCATCTCGGCAGGAATAATTCGATAGCCGCGCCCACAGGTTGCACAGCCAATCACCTGCTTGATCATGACATCAGTGACTTCATTGATGTGATCCGGCAGGTCCTCGGCCTTAATCGTTATCTGATACTCTTTCGGATTCGGTTCGCGCCACACTAGTCCGTATCTGGCAGCCTTCTCCTTGTCCATCTCCATGAAATCCATGACGGTAGTTTCATTAACTGCATACGGGGAAAACTCCAGCGGGAAAAATTCTCCATATGGATACACTCTACCCTGCTTGTCCACGTACGGCATGTCGGTCATATGTTTTTTAATCTTAGGCACGAGCTCAAGATATTCCTCTTTTGAATACTGCTTGTTCAAGATGCAGTACTGCTTTTTGTGCATACCGACACAACCAAATAAATTATTGGATCCCGGGCAGTAGACGCAGTACTCTAAGTCATTGATGCCACTGAATGCCTGGTAGGTAAACTTGATGCGTTGAGCATTCTCGCCTACCGATTGGGATTCGTACACGAGTTCAACATTATTACCCCAGTTCGTATAGTCATAGGTCTCTTTCGCTCCCATGAGGACCGACTGCGCATATTTTACATTTTCAGAGTCGACAATCGAGAATGATTGATGGGTATTTTTCGAGTGGCGGATAAAATCACCGGTGACATTTTGGTTCTGCAACGCTGTTATAAACTTGCGAGGCTGAGTGAGGCTAAACTGTCTAAATTGCTCTTTTAGCTCTGAAAGTGCTTTGTGCGACCCCAGGTTCATCTCTTTCAGCTTGGCGAAATACTCCTCTTTCGTATACTGCTTGTTAAACATGTAATATTGCTTGTGTCTAAGATTCACACATCCAAAACAATTACTGCAATCTTCGCAGTTGTACGAAAGCCAGACGTTGCGACAGCCTGTCAGAACATTACCGAAAAAGCATTGATAATTTTTAAGCCCGCCGAACATCTCATAGCAAAGTTCAGAAGAAGTCAGACGAAGCATATCCATGCAGTTCTTCAGCTGCAGCATGCCAACTCCGTACATACAGTCTTCAGATTGGTCGGCATTGAAGCACAGATAGCAATTCTTTAGATCCGCACACTCATTTGAATAATCGCAATTAACATTGCGGATCATTGATCGTGCCGGCAGAGGCACGACAAGCTCAAGCTCGTGAATCTGCTGTAAAAATGACTTGTTCCAATCTATATCGCGCCCATACGAAAGAGGATCCCAATTGTCTGTCCACCAATAATCACGTTCGTAGATTTCCCGATCAGCCTCGGGTGGATAGGCAGAAAAAATTTCTTTGCCTGTCCGCTTCTCTAATTTCTTAAAAAAATTATGCTCGTTCCAAAACAACATTCGGCGCATCATCCTGCACTCCGGACACCATGTCGGCGGAGGCACCTGCATCTTTTCGTAAAACCCAAAATCATCGGGTTCTATAGTGAAACTATGCTTACAATTCTGGCAATTTTTTGTTTCAGTGGTGGCCATATATGTACCTTACACTACTTCGGATTGATAGCAACTTTCGCAGTAGACTATTTCTGATTTTGCTGGATCATATGCTGTTTCAAACTCCACCGTGCATGCAGTGTCTCCATGTTGATGCTTGCCAAGATTCTTATATACGCCAGCTTCTGATGCTAAACCTCGACACTGGCATGTTCGGTGCCAGAGCTTAAATGGTGGCCGCTGAGCTAATCGTTCGTAGTGTCGACAATTCGGACATAATCGCGGCAGAGCAATATTAAAATGTTTTAAAAATTGAAACTCAGCTGGAATAATTTTAAACGCAGCGGTGCACTGTTGATTACACGTTCCCTTATGGGCGCACTCAATCACCTCTTTCAAAATTGAATCAGGAATATTTTTGATGTGATCGGGCAAGTCAACTGCCTTAATGGTAATCGCATGATGCCTGACTTCTAATTCACGCCAATGATAACCAAAATCCTTTACTTGCACTCGAGTAAGAGGAGCATACTCC
>JAHFLG010000001.1 GCA_023244975.1 Candidatus Harrisonbacteria bacterium | reverse complement strand
TGGTATCCATGGCGAAGAAATGACGGATTATTCATTATCTTACCTCATTGGCAGCGACACGATTCGTTCCACGAACGTTAGTTTCTATCTTCCTGAGTCGGCGTCTCAGGGCGCGGAGCCTGTCAGAGCCGGCGAAAATATTTCGGATTACGCACTGGCAGCCGTCGTTACGTATAAAAAAGACAGCCGCGCCTCATTGAATTTAATGACGACAGTCGACTCTGTCACGAACCACCGTCAGTCCAAGACCTATTATCAGGGGCAAAAGAGCGAAGAAACCATTGATTATACCGTAAATTACCGCGTGGACGGCCAGACTGAGGCCTCGCAAATAATTTCCTATTATGGCATCAATTTCGCACGCGCCGCCGCCGCAACCTTCCTCGACGCAATGAGCAAGCAGACAATATTGGAAGGCACCTCCGCGATAGTAAACAGCGAAATTTTCTACTTTGGCTCGGAACGCGGTGAAGAGCGCAGGGACTATACGCTTCGTTATGATTTCCAGGGCGAACATATTCTCAGCAAGGAATATGTTTACTACGCCGCCATGAGCGACGCGTCCGACCCGGGAGAAGGCGTTCGGGCGGAGAGCGCGACGGCCGCCGATGAATTTGTGCGCCGCACCGTGATCTACAACGGTTTTGCCGATGCTCCCGACAAGATCAGTGAAAGTTATTTCCTGGTTTCAAGCTATCGCGAGGAAAACCGTATCGACAGAAATCTCCGTTATACACAATCCGGTAGTGTGATCGAAGAAGCGGTTTACAGTTATGAAAACTTTATATTAGCGAATATTCAAACCTACCACGGCGCAAAAGCAGACAATAAACTGAAAACGATTTCTTATTTCAGGGAAGAGAATGGCATTACGAGCCAGATAGAAGGCGAAGAAAAAGCGACTCAAATCGACAGCTTCTCGCTCACCTCCGACCCGACCCAGCGCTTTATCAAGCAGGTCTCCAAAAATATCTACGGCGCTGACATAAACGGCGACCTGCGGCTCGAGACTACGGAAGCCAAGAAAGTGAGCATCGTCGGCAACGTGGAATGGGATCTCATGTTGTGGGTCAGCAAAACCACCTACGAGAGTCTATCCAATTTGGCGGGTGAAGAGCGCGTGAAAATGGTTGAAAATTATGACAGTGCCGGTGTGAATAAAAAGACAACCTCGACCTACTATTACCGTTCCGAGACTTACAGGGACATCATAAATTATGTGGAAACAGCAGATTCCAAATTTGTCCTACAAAAAAGCTACTATGACGCGGATACCGGCCGCGTTCTTTACAGTGACAATTATATAGGCGGCTACCAAGCCGGCTGCACGATCTATGGTTATCGCCGCGACGGCACCCTGAAATATACGGCCAGTTTCAGACGCGTCGACTCAGCGGACCAGATGTCCACGCAGTGGAATGCCGCACTCGGCATGAGACAGACCGCCATCATCACCCCGACCGGTGCCGATCACATGTATTTCGCGGATACACTCACCGTTGAAGATTATTTTGACGAAATGGGTTTTCTGCAGACTTTCAAAGTGGCTTATGATTTTTACGGCACGATAGCCGGTAAGCAGGAATTTCATTACGGCGCAAATAATGACGCCTCCTGCCTGCAGTATATAGATGAATATAAAATCACGGCTCCCGATAGCAACGATATTATACGCGACGGCACGCAGCCCTTGGGTGTCAACGATAATTTAACCAATACGACATTAAATGGCCAGACCTGGTTCAGCGGTATCGCCGGCGACCGGGTGGATTATTCCTGGTTCAACATAACAGAAAATCTCGAAGCAGGACAGGAATCGACTTACACGGTCGATAAGACTTACTATAATTTTTATAAATACGCCTCGGACAACCCTTATCGTCTCCTGAAATCCTGGAAGGGTAGCACCGACCAAGGCCAGCGCAAACCTCCGCCCATGTCCGCGAATGAAACCTTTGAGATGCAGTTAGAGACAGAGACTATTTACAAGCAGGACACGTCCAGCGACGACTCAACAGCCACGATCGTTGACCAGATGACCAATTTTTCAACGCCTACTGTCGTCTCCTGGAAAGGCGAGCAGAACGATAAATTTAATTATAGCTGGATCCCGGGGACCACAGGTCCAAAACTAACAAAGGAAGAGGCGCCTTTTTACGGGATCAATTCCGCCACTCGTTTGTGGACGCTGGATTTCGAAGTTCCGGAGGCGCTACGCTTGTTGCAGGATATCAACGGTCATCCGGGCGAGAACCAGATCAATTTACAATATAACGCGGCCGTCATGACCACAGACTATAGTTATGTGCTTGAAAACAATATGCTGGTTTTGAAAGAAACCCATCAGTACGGCTTTTATTGGGCTGTTGAAGGCGAAGCAAATACCCGTTATAAGAAAAAACATGACGAATATGTTATGTACACCAAAGACCTGGCCAGCATCGATCCCAAAGCGCGCGTGGCTATGTCCAGCACATCGGTTGATTTTGGCGGGGACAAAGGCTCTTCTCAAAGCAGTACCACCTATCAATATTTTTATTCTAAGGAAGCCGGCGGAAACGGCGTACCCAATCAGGGCGGCGTCGAAGGAAATACGCTTCTTAAGACCATTATTACCACGGAGACCGTTACTTCAGACGGCGTAAACCGATCCAGAGTTGAACGTTTCCATGGCGTGTGGGATCCAGATTTTGAACATTATGTCGATTATTCCGTTAGCTACTCTTTCGACGTCACTGCCGAGGAAGCTTATAACAGACGATGGAAATGGGAAGCAACAAGCATACTCGACGCGTTTACGGGAAGTCTCCTGGCCTGGGCAAAAAGACCGGTCCTGCACCCTCCTAAAGATCGAGATCTAAGGGACTATAAAAATCAGGAAAATTGGGAAACAAAAGAGCCGCGTGATTTTACGATATATGAATCAGATTCTGATTCGGATAGCGATACAGATACAGATTCCGACTCCGATAGTGATTCAGATTCCGACAGCGACTCCGACTCGGACAGTGATTCGGATTCCGATAGCGACACAGACTCAGACAGTGACTCGGATTCAGATTCCGACAGCGACTCGGACTCAGACTCGGACTCCGACTCGGATAGTGATTCAGATTCCGACAGCGACTCCGACAATGATTCCGACTCGGACAGCGATTCCGATAGCGACACAGACTCAGACAGTGACTCGGATTCCGACTCCGACTCAGACAATGATTCCGACTCGGACAGTGATTCAGATTCGGACAGCGACTCCGACTCGGACAGTGATTCAGATTCGGACAGCGACTCTGACTCAGACAATGATTCCGATTCCGACAGCGATTCCGATTTGGATAGCGACTCCGACTTAGATTCGGATAGCGACTCCGACTCGGACAGCGATTCCGATAGCGACACAGATTCAGATAGCGACTCCGACTCTGACAGCGATTCAGACTCCGACACGGATACAGACACCAACACAAACACCGAGACACAAGGCTCCAATAGCTATCACGGCGACCAATGGCTTGATGATCCTTGGGAAGACTCTGAAGCCTCCGGCTATTATCTTGTCGGGATAGATATACAGTCTTATTGGCATGACAACTGGACGCTTGGAGACTCCAGATACGATAACGGAACGAACGGCTTTTATGGAGAATACTCCTTTAAAACGGCAGATCTATTCAATGACATTTTTCATGGTTCCGATGCGGACCTTGCGCGGTGGTTGACTTTAGTCGGCCATTTCCAACAGATGTGGAGCACGGATTTCGAATATCTTGCACCCAAGGAGGGCCAAGGAAAATATTACCCGAAAGCCAAAAAAGAAACCAAGAACATGAAAGACGCTTGGTATCACTATAAATATTTCGGCACGGATGCCAAGCTTAAAACCTCGCTTCTGACCGGTGTCGAAGACGTGGACAAAACCCAGCTTGAAGATTTCAAGACCTATGATCAGGGTGATACCAATCAGAACTATCAGCCGGTGTTCAACAGCAAAGGCGAATTTGTCGGTATGGTCGGAGACCGCGGGGGATTTGTTATCCCTCAAGATCCGGCTGACATGGCTAGATTTGCCAATGGCATCGGTGCAAATCTAAGAGACGCTATCTTTCAGCTGACAGGCGGTCGTGGTTTCAATCCTCAAACCCAGACCCTTAAACCCATTCTTGCCGGCGACGGCAATCATCTCATGACAGGCATTGCGCTTGTCGACAATCAATCGGGTAATTCCATAGGATTTGCTATAGGCAATCAGGATGGCAGTGTATCCCTTTTCAACGCGAAAAGCGGCGTCTTCTCATTCACTAATAATAACGGCATAACGAACAACATCAATTTAAATGATATTTTCGGCAATAAAAACCTGACAAAAGATCAGCTTAAACTTATTTCTGATTTTACAGCTAAGCTCGTCGGCTCCATACAGATTGATCCCAAACTTTCCGCGCTTGTAACTTTACTCGGACAAAACTTATCGCAGGCTATGAAACAACAGTTAGCCGCCGCGGTTGCGGTCGCGACGGTTTTTGGAAATGCGGGATATGAAACCTCTTTTGATATTGGCGGCCGTCTGATCACCGTTGACCGCAGCGGACAGATCCGCATTCCGATCACGGCACACGAACTGACCGACATGCTAAAGAACGGCGTTTTGAACCAAGCCGATAAGCAAGCGATCAGTCTGCTTATTCCCAATCTCGATGTGCGTTCATTGGGCGCTCATCTGCCGGTGATAGATATTCTTATGCATACCCGGGATGCAGCGAGGGTGAGTCTGGAAAGACCCCTGACCTTCGCCGCTACCAATTATTATCAGAACCAAGTCGGCCTCATCGTAAACCGTATACTCAGCAGCTATGATTCCAATTTCATCCGCTTCGCGCAAACTCAGCCTTGGGGACAAGCCTATATACAGGGAATTATGGCCCACGCCACCGATTATGCTCAGGGACTGGTTGCTCATTTTGTAGAAAATGCGCTGGGGCATGCTGTGAATAATAGCCAGACAAGACAAGATTATAAAGACTACTTATCTTCTCAGTTTTCCGGCGCATTGCGCGCAAATGTAGCCCAAGCATTGAGAGGCGAAAATAACGTGGCTCGTATGAAAGACATCGTCAACCGTGTGGTCGCTATCGATGCGGCCCAAGAGATACAGCAGAAACTTGGCAATATCAATGTTTTGCCCACAATTAACCGTATTGACACAATAATCGGCAAATTAAACGGATCCAATTTACCATCGGCCCGTCAGCAGCAGTTACTAAAAGAACTAAGATTTGAGACGGCCAAAGGAAATTTCCTGTTGAATTTTAAAGCCCAGGGAATGAGTGACGCTTCACTGAATAGGATCGGCAACGCCACAGTCAACCAGCTGCAGCGCGTCGTGCGTACGGAAACCACCAGACTCAATCCTCTACAACGAGCCGATGCGGCCAGTGGATTACTTGCACAAATTTTTGGCGTGAATAATTTTCAGAATAAACTGACTTATCTTGCCGTTCAGGGTCTCTTGTCGCGACTGACAAACGCCTCGGGGGACAACGAGATCAGAGTATTGACCCGTCAGTTAGACCGACTGCTCTCGAAAGTGGAAGTATTGAGCCGTAACAGCGGCAACCTCGCGATGTTGGTGAAACTGGACCGGACTTTTAATGCTGTGCCGGCCCAGGCGCCCCGCATGACCCTCCGGGAGGCTCAGAAGCTTTTTACGGATATTACGAACGCCGCGGCTCAAGGCACACCAATTACTCAAAATCAGATGCAGGATCTTTTCATAGCGATCCGTGGCGGTCAATTATCTGTAGATAAGATTCAACAATTAGTCACGGTGTTGAATGCTCCCGCTGTCTCCGCTGTCGACAGAGTGCAGATAGCGGCGGCTATACTCCAACTGTCGCAGGGTACAAGAATCTCACAAGCGAGCCAAAGTGTGTTGGCCATTACCGCAAGAAATATTATCATCACGAACATGACGGATGCCTTCGCATCGAATCAGGTCCTCACTACGAAAATTCTTTCATCCCTGCTGTTATTGGAGCCGGGAAATGAGGTTGTGAAAAATTTTCTGAACATTCAGATAGAAAACGGCGGTCTGATTTTCGCTAATCTCGATGTTTCCACTTTGTTTTCTATTTATACCTTGAGCGCGAAGCAAGGTCTATTGAATGTATTAAATTTAACCCCACCACAGACGGCGAACTTAGTCAGTCAACTGATCCTCAAGAGCCCTTCGACACTTCCAGGTCAGCCTTTTACGCCGCAGTATAATCCACTATTTACTTCACCGCAAAATTTGAGGGGAAATGAGCTGTCACTGCTTTCATCCAGTTACATCAGCGCGCATTTGAACGAATTTAGCATCAATCAAGTGAGGCAATTCACAGCTTTTCGCTTAATCGGTCTGTCGGATACTGACATTGCGAGATTTTCAACCGTTCAACTGCAGGCGATCAGCCCTACAGCTGCGGCCGGTATCGCAGGAAACCAACAGCCTCTTATTACCAGCTACGAAGCTCAGCAGCTTTTTAATGTTGTAATTAGAGGCGAGGTCGTTACTCAGACTCAGATTCAGCGTCTTTCTACAGCGATACAGAACAATCAACTGACAATAATCCAGATCCAAAAGCTGGTGACTATTCTTCTGCTGCCGGCGGGCAACTCCAACCGTATTTTGGGAGACCATAGCGTCGAAAATGCGATGAACAAAGTGATGCTTGGCACGGCTATTTTTCAATTGGCACAGACATCCTTTAAAAGCTCTAACTATGATATTCTTGTAACCCAAGCGCAAAATATCTTATTCAATTCCTGCTCAAGTTGTGTGCAGCAGGCTTTTTCCGCCAATTCCGCGGCTGTAACCCGCGTTCTTTCGAGCATCCTTTTATTGGGCAGTCCCAATACAGCCAATCTGTCGATATTCCGTCAGGCGCAAAGTTTCCTGCAGACCCAGATACAGAATGGCACTTTGAATTTAACCCGTTTCGATGCCTTCACGTTGTCCTCCATCTATAACTTCGTAAACCGGGGCGTCTTGAACTTGGATTCAGCTCCGGAGCTAAAGACGCAATTAACCAATCTACTGGCCAACCAGCCGCATTTAATACCGCAATATTATCTACCCTTTACGCCGCCCCAAGCTTTGTCACCGGATCAGCTGTCACTCCTTTCACCGAGTTATATGAGCGCGCATATCAACGAATTTACGCCCGAGCAAGTGGCACGTTTTACAACTTCTCAATTAGCTGCTTTGTCGGACTCCGATTTTGCGAAGTTTACGCTACTCCAATTGCAGGCGATCAGCCCCGAGGCCGCGGCCGGCATCGCGGCAGGGCATCTGATGGCCTTGAACACGGTTCAAAAACGAGCACTTTTCACAAATCCTGCCGTTACGAATGCCGTTATCCAAAATCTTTCGCCGGAGCAGTTCCACGTCGTTATTAATTTCATCCCACGCGGCCAGGTGGTGCAGGCTTTGGATAGTTTCTTTAGATCTGAGCAGGGGAATGCATTTATTAATGCACTGAAGAGCGGGGATATTCATAAGATAATTCAGACGGTCCAGGACTTGAGGGATCCCACCAAACTTGGGAATATTGTCAGTAACCCGATAACGCTCCAGCTCATAAATGCCGTCGGGAAGTTTTTTGAGATGCTCAAGGCCGGTAATCCCCAGTTGCAGCAGCAGCTGGGACAGAAATTCGGCGAACAGTTTGCCAATATTTTCAGCAATATTCCAAACTTAAAAGCCAATCCCAATTTGGCCACGGCCGTCTTCACGAATACCTTTTATTTCGCCGAGACCGGCACGAAACTTATGAAAACATTCGAAAATGTGGACGGCTTGAGTTCGTCGATCGCCAATTTCTTATTGAGCGCGCTTGCAAAAATTGCGTCACCCACTGCGACGACCGGCACGATGAATAATGCTTTAAGAAATGTAGAATCGTTCACGGCCTCTGCCGCGAAGATCTGGGAGGCTACATTCCTCACCGGAAATCAGGCGTTGACTGCGTCCGTCACGAGTCTCTTGGTCAATACCGCGGGTAGACTCGCGCGGACAACAGATGCCGGAGAGCTGCAAAAAATTATCCAGGCTTTCCATACGTTCTCAAGTACTGCGACGACCATGATTTATGCTACGACACGCAGCATTCTAAATCTTTTCACGGTTGGAATTGCCAGCCCGACCCAGCAAGTCAATTCGGCCATTGCGGGTCTAGCTAACCAGATGATAAACCGTATGGCGACGCTGATCGGGGATGATCAAAAGTCCGTAGCGCTGATAGGTATTTTTGCACAAGGGGCCGCGGCCTTAGGGAATCTTTCGACACAATTAGCCGTACTTTCGGGCAATGCCAGCGGAAATCCAGGGGTACAGATTTTTATCACCACTGTTTTACAACGTCTCGGGGATAAACTGACACGACTTGATAATCCAGGGGAGCTTAAAAATTTTACTTTATTGACGCAATCCATTGCAAATTTCTCATTGATGGCAGAAGCGGCCATCAGCCGCAATGCTCCTGGTTCCCTCGGAAATATACAGGCGCTTTCTTCTGCGTTTTCGAAGCTGGTCGATGCAGCCATCCGTACGCCCAATGCTTTAATGACAAGGGCAGTGAATGATTTTTCTAAAGCCGGTCTCGCACTTTTCTCTATTGTTGGAAGTGATCTAGCCAGCCAAACCACGGTCACAGGTATTTTAGTCCACTTGGCAAATGCCGCCACCGGCGGAGATCGTATGGCTGTACAGCGCTTGTCCGCTATCTCGACAGTTGCCCAGGCCGCCCAGAACTTTATGATAACTAGCCAGATGGTGAATGGCGACAATCCTTTCCGCGTCGAGTTTGTGAAATTGATCATAAATAATATTACTAACTTAGCCAGCTCCAATCAGCCCATGAGATCCGCGCGCGCTCTGGCCACGATGCTGAATTCGCCAGGTCTTGCCAGAACAGTTCAGGCATTGACCAGCTTCGCCAAAAATGATCCCGCTCTGGCTGATAGCGTGAACGGACTCATCCGAGATGTGTTCACAAACATCATGAATGCACCGAATCCGGAAATAGTTGCCAGAAGGTTCTCGCAGGGAATGTCCGTATTTGCCAACACGGCCGAGGCGCTTGTGAACGCCGCCGGTGCAAATCCTGAAATACAAAAAGTCGCGGGTCAGATTATTATCAATTTTGCCCAGGCACTGATGAAGGCCGATAGAAACGCAGCCGTTCCTTTTGCTCGCCAAGCCGCGGCGGTTTTGGGCTCGAAGGAATTTATTCAAGCTATCCGCGATTTATCTGACATCGCGAAACAAGATGTCACTCTCGGCCGGCAGTTTGGAACTAATATTCTGGATGCAGCCGTCAAGATCATGCAGGCACCCAATGATTTTATGAGACCCCTTAACCAGCTTACCAATTTTGTGAGAACCGAGCAGGAACGTTTGCAACCAAAAGAAAAACCGCTGACCGTGGCGCAACAGCTGGAAGCGATGATGACGATGGGTTTGAACCGTGCCAATATCATCGATATGAAAGTTATGCCCAACGGCAATCTGGTCGTTCTCTCCTCCGAGATCACAGGCTTCGACGGCAATTCATACAACAATGTATTTTTGACTTTGACTGCGCAAAATGGTGTCAACACGCTTGAAGTGTCGAGCGCTGTGGACGGTCATCTGATGCTGCAGCAGAGCCAGGGTGAATTGACGCAAAGAGTCGGAAGTTTCCAGAAAGGCGCTTCCTTATACGGTTTTGTCGCGTATAACCTGGCCGGAAATGCGACCAGAGGCATGGGCCAAGTGTTGCTATTTTCGCCGTTGCCAGGCGCTTCGGGTTCTGTGATCGCGACCTATCAGGGCCGCGCGCACTTGGATTACAGCGGCAGTGTTTCTATACTGCATCCGAGCGGCGTGACTCAGCAGATCGAATATGAAGGCCGACTGCGCACGGTCCGCACCATATCCGCTGCGGGCCAATTGCTTTCCGTGCACACTAATGGAATGGACGCCAACGGCCGCACGGTGAAAGGCGCTATGTTTTTTAATCAAAACGGCCAGGTGATCCGCGCTCACGGACAGATCGCTCAGCGCGTGGGCATCGATGGCGTCTTTGGCGGCATTGCGGTTATGCAGGTCAACGGCCGCGGCGAATTTATGAGGGGGCTTCTGACGGTGGACGGCCAGACACGCACGGTTGCCAGGGACTTGGCTAACCGGGCAGATAAGAACCTTTATATTCTAGGCGCCCCCATAGAGTTTTTGAATAGAACGATTCGTAACGCCGCCGGCGAAAGTGTCGTCGTCGATAAAATTGCCGTTACGGGTATTTCGCAGATGGGAACGATATTTGGCCGCTTCGAGGTTTCAGGCGCCAACCGCATCATGGATAGAATGAATGCCGCGCCCGGTCAGGGCGCCCAGGCCGGCACAACTCCCAAAGACCTTGCTACGATTTCCAGCGTTCGAGATGTCACACTCGCCAACGGCGACCGTTATCGTGAATTCACCGAAGGAACAGTGGCCTTCAATGGCGATCAGATATTATTCAACACGCCCGGCTCCCAGCTAAAAGTGATCGGCGAGACGACAGGCATATTGCCAAACGGTCTCAAAGTATTGAGCGGCAGCGTGACGTTCTTCAACGACGGACCCCGATTTGAAAATGGCTCCCGCGCGGAAATAGTCAGTGGGGTGATGGGTACTTACTCAGCCGCAGCTAGAGGATTTGCCGTCGAAGCCGGTCAAGAGGCCAAAATAACAGCATTCTTAGGTGTGCCTTACAAGGGACAGGCCATTCAAAAACTTGATCTATTCGAACAAGTCGCATTAGGCAATGGTCTTGCCAAATTAGCGTCCATGCAAACAGGGTCCGACTTTGCAAAGAACTATGAGGGGCTTCTTCGTATCTCCGGCAGGGTCTCAGCAGATGTCTTCGCTGATCAATGGAATAACGCAAAGTTTGATTTAGTCACGGCGCTACAGAATGGCACCGGCTTACGCGAAGCACAAGGCGCTGTGACGCGTATTGAACTGCAAACAAAACTGATTTTCCTCGAAAAAGACGCTGCCTTCCGTAAAGAATTTGAGAAAAATATGAAGGAAGCCGAAATATTTAAAGCCACACCGCTTGGTCAAAAACTCGAAAGTATGCGCATGCAAATGGATTTAAATGATGCTACAGCGCTTAAGGATCAGATGACTCACGATCCTAATTTCATCGGGGCCTATCAAAAAAATATTGTTGAGCAGATGGCATTTGATGCTGGTGCCATGGGTCAGGAGATCAAACTCTTACAATCGGCCGTAAAGGTTATTGAGGCGGAGATACGCGCGCAGTTAGTACAGGATGGTGAATATTTCTATGCAAATAAAGAAAACACAAGAAATCAAACAGCGTTGGAAGCATCAAATCTTGGACAAAACTTGATGAAGGTTCAGTCTGAGATAAAAACCATGGATATCGTTATAAGAAGCAATCTTGCCACAAATAAAGCCTATCAAACAAATCGAGGAATTGTTGCCTTATCTGATAGCGCTATAGAAGCACAATTAGCACAAAATAATGATTATCAGTCTAG
>JAHFLG010000031.1 GCA_023244975.1 Candidatus Harrisonbacteria bacterium | reverse complement strand
CCTGCCACGACCTTTACTCACCTCGATGGAACTGTAGTGCTCTCTCGCGCTTTGACCGAGTTGGGTATCTATCCGGCCGTGGACCCGCTGTCTTCGACTTCAACGGCGCTCAACGTTAACATTATTGGCAAGGATCACTACGACACCGCTCAGCGCGTGCAGCAGATTTTGCAGCGCTACGACGAACTCCAGGACATTATTGCTATTCTTGGTATGGAGGAGCTTTCTGAAGAAGACAAAAAAGTTGTAACTCGCGCCCGCAAGATCCAGCGCTTCCTCTCGCAGCCGTTCTTCGTGGCCGAAGTCTTTACCGGCACAGCCGGAAAGTATGTGCCGCTCGCTGAAACCATCCGTGGATTTAAGGAAATTCTTGACGGTAAGCACGACGACAAGCCGGAGATGGCATTCTACATGAAAGGCGGCATTGATGAAGTAAAATAGAATATAGAAAACAGAAACCAGAATAAAACGATTTATTCAGTTATCTAGTTTCTAGTATCTAGCATCATGAATTTAAAAATCTACACAATGCGGAGGACGGTCTATGGCGGCGATGCAGGTCGTCTGACCTTGCCGACTTCGGTTGGCGAAATAACCGTGCTTGATAACCACGAACCGTATGTGACCATCTTGAGTGCCGGCAAGCTTCGCTATGAAGTAGCAGGCGCCGAGGCTCATCTCGTTATCAAAGGAGGTTTTCTTGAAGTGCGTGAAGGAAACGAGGTTCGCGTCCTCGCCGACGAATAATTACTGCGAAAGAATAAACGGTGCTGCGGTCGCAGTTAGGGTTTTCGTGCTTTGATTTTGCGGATTTGTCGTATTTGCCGAAGCCGTAATGGTCATTCGGATTATTGTGCTTGAGGGATTTGTCTCATCAACCATTTTTTCGAAGAGTACATTGTCTACGGTGATATGGTTGGTTGAAAGTGGAGAGGCTGTCGTAGGTGCCGGGCCAGTTTTTTCTATGGTTATTTTTTTTGCATCTGCATCGTAATTAATGATTGATGTCGTGACCGGATTTGTGGTCGCGTCCTTGATCAGGATAACTTGGGTATTGTTGACGGTTGCACCAAGCGACTCATGGATCTCGCGTTTGATGGTGGTCATTAAAAAGCTGAGCTCTGAGGTCACCTGGCTCGACGAGCTCTGCTGTCCGGTAATACGGGTTACCGTAATCAGAATCGCGGCAAACAGCCCCATGACTAGGGCGGTCAGCCCGACATAGATCATAAGCTCTATCAAGGTAAATCCTCGCTGAGATTTCATGTAGCTATTATACCGCGGTCGGGTCTTTTGCCAAAATAAGCAGTGTTTTTCCTAGTATTTTAAAATCAAGCCACAGGCCTTTGTTTTCAATGTATTTGGTATCGAGTTGCAATTCACGCTGGAAACTTAATGTTGAGGCTCCGGAGATTTGCGAGAGTCCAGTGATACCGGCTTTTTCCAGTGGAACCCCCTGAAACTCAGCCGGATAGCCGGCGACTTCATCAGGCTGGTGCGGACGTGGGCCAACTAAGGACATAGTGCCTTGGAGCACATTAATAAACTGAGGGAACTCATCCAGCCGATATTTGCGCAGGAGCCGGCCGACCCGGGTGATACGAGGATCCTTTTTTATTTTGAAAAACGGGCCGCTGACCCGCTCGTTCTTTCCGGCTTTTTTAAGCTCCTCCATCAGCTGCGGGGCATTTGCAACCATCGATCGAAATTTATAGATCATGATTGGCCGGCCTTCGCTAATACGCTTAAGTTTCACAACCACCGGGCCGCGGCTGTCGATTTTAATAGCGAGTCCGATGAATATATATAGAAGTATTAAAAAAATGAGCCCAACTATGGCGCCGATAATATCAATAATTCGCTTGAAAAATCTATAGAGTTGTTCGCTCAAAAAATTCGGCATCAAAAATATGATACCATGATTAGTGAGCGCTGCGGCATGTCTCGAGGGTACATCGCGCAGGCCGGTCGGGCCGAGCGGGAAGAAGGTTCGTCAGCCGACGAACCATTCTGGTACCCGCAGGGATGTGGCACAGCGCTCACTACTCTATGAAAATTGCCCTTGTTCATGACTATCTGAACCAATTCGGAGGCGGGGAGCGGGTGCTTTTGAGTTTAATGAAGCAGTTCCCGGACGCTCCGGTCTATACGCTGCTCTACGACAAAGAAAAAACCCATGGGCTGTTCGAGGGGCGAGTACAAAAGACAAGTTTTCTGGATTTTCCATTTGCGCGCAGCCATCACCGGCTGTTTATCCCGCTCATGCCGGCTGCCGCGCGTTCGATCAGTCTCGGGAGCGAGTACGACCTCATCATCTCAGACAGCCATGGGTTTTCCAAAGGAATCAGCTACGACCGCACCAAAACCAAGCACATCAGTTACATCCATACGCCGCTGCGCTATGCCTGGGAAACTGATTCCTATTTTCTGACTTCTCCCTTGATAAGATTTTTTGGAGCTCCAATATTCGCGTATCTGCGGCAGTGGGATTATCGCGCCGCGCAGCAGCCCGACCTCCTGCTTGCTAACTCAAGCAATATCGCAGCAAAAATAAAGCGGTACTATAACCGCGATTCGGTCATCCTCTATCCACCAGTTCCTCCTTTCTTAAAGGAGGTGTCGCGTGCTCGCGACGGAGGATTTCGAAATCCCTCCCCAGCTGCGCCGGTACTCCCTTTAGAAAAGGGAGAATATTATCTCGCTCTTGGCCGTCTGTTGGAATATAAGCGATTTGATCTGATTGTCGAAGCGTTTAACGAATTAAAGCTACCACTCAAAATTGTCGGTGCGGGTCGCCTTTCCTCGTCATTGCGAGCACAAGCGCGTCAATTTAAGATCGAATTCCTTCCTTTCCAACCCGAAGAAAAACTGCGTGAGCTCTACTCTAACGCCAAGGCCTTTATCATGGCTAATGACGAAGATTTCGGTCTGGTCATGGCCGAGGCGCAATCGTGCGGCACGCCCGTCATTGCCTACGGTAAAGGCGGAGCTTTAGAAATTGTTCAAGATTGTCATTCCCGCGGAGGCGGGAATCCAGACACTGGCATTTTGTTCCCTGATCAAACCGTCGATAGCCTCGTGTCTGCTATTAACCGCTTCGAAGCTATGACATTCGATCGTTCTATCATCAGCAAAACCGCCGAACGCTTCAGCGAAGAAAATTTCCAAAAAGGGATACAACAGACAATTGATAGGCTCTTTACAACATAGAGAGTTCATGTATAATAGGGTTATTCCAAAGGCTTGAGCGCCACGAGAGCCGCGGAACGCAGTAAAAATATTAATCGGGCGTAAACAGGAATATCTTTTTGTTTACGCGCCCGTTAGTGGGCGTTTTTCATTGGAAATTAGAAATTTAAAATTAAAAATTATTACCTATGGCAGACGAATTAAAAATTGATGGTGTAGTCGCAGAGAACCTACCCGAGGAAAAGTCGGCTGATACAGCCTTGCTTGAAGAAATGGCCAAAGCCGGATTATTGTTTGGCCGCAAGCGCAGCCGCACGAATCCTCGGATGAAGAAGTATATCTACACGACCCGCAACGGCGTCGAGATTTTTGACTTGGTCCAAACCATTGAGCTGATCGACAAAGCTCGCGCTTTTTTGAAAGAGATGGTAAAAACCGGCCGACCTATTTTGTTTGTTGGCACAACTCCGGCAAGCCAGGCGACCGTCAAAGCTATTGCGGAGAAGTTCGGTTATCCGTTTGTTGCCGAGCGCTGGCTCGGAGGTACGCTGACCAACTTTGAAACTATCTCAAAGCGACTCAACTATTACATGACCTTGAAGAGTGATCAGGCAACGGGAAAGCTCGACAAGTACACTAAAAAGGAGCGAACAGCCATGGATAAGGAGATTGCTCGTCTGACTCGGCTCTTTGGAGGACTTGAAAAGCTTTCGGCCCTTCCCGCAGCTATTGTCGTCGCGGGCACTGACGCCCACGATATCGCTATTCGGGAAGCCAAGCGCATGCGCGTGCCGGTCATCTCTATTGCCAATACAAGCGCGAGCCCGGATATGATAGACTATATTATCCCGTCAAACGACAACAGTGTGTTGTCGATCCAGTTCATCTTCAAGAAATTAGAAGAGGCGATTCAGACTGGAGCGAACGAGCGCTCAGCGGGGTTGGTTCCTAATAAAAAATAGTTTTACTTTTTCTATGTCTTCAAACGACGTACAAAAGCTCCGCGAAGAAACCGGAGCAGGCATTATGGATTGCAAGCGAGCACTCGACGCTGCAAACGGCGACTACAAAAAGGCGCTAGAAGTGCTTGCGCAGCAGGGTATTACCAAGGCCGACAAAAAAGGAGACCGAGTGATTGGCGCTGGTCACCTTGAAGCCTACATTCACGGCGGACGCGTTGGCGTGCTGCTGGAAGTAGGGGCTGAAACCGATTTTGTAACTCGCTCCGAGCCGTTCCGCGAGTTCGCCAAGAACCTTGCTATGCATATTGCTGCCACTGCTCCGGAAAATGTTGAGGAGCTACTGAAACAGAACTATGTCCGCGATGAGAGCCTGACCATCGAGAACTACATGAAGAGTGTCATTGCCAAAGTCGGCGAGAACATCAAAGTCGGAAAATTTACTCGCTACCAGATCTAACGATGTACTCGTTTCTTACAACTATCGTCATGGTCGCTGCTTTGGCAGCCATGATCTATCTGCTTGCCCGGGCGCTGCCGCGCATTAGCGATGCCGAGCATGCCAACAGTGCGAACGCCAGTAGCTTCGACAAGATGCTGGATAAGCTGCCGATGGAAAAGATGGACGGAGCTATTAGCTCTTTCTTTGAGAAGCTATTGCGAAAGTCTAAGCTGATTGTTCTTAAAATCGACAACCTGCTCAACAATTATCTTGACCAGGTCAAGAAGCATTCGCCGGCGCGCAAAGAGCAGCACGGCGCGGTGTTGAAAGAAAAAATGGAGGCGATGGTTGAAAAAAACGACAAGAGTCAGTAGAATAGCTAGGTCTACGAAGTGGGCAGATGGCAGAGCGGTCAATTGCATCTCGCTGTAGACGAGACGCCCTTGTGGCTACGGGGGTTCGAATCCCTCTCTGCCCACCACATTAAAAAAAGCGCATTATGCGCTGTACGGTCTGTTATTTTTTAAATTGAAGTGTCTCGCCCGAGATCCGTCGTCGGCGACGACGGCGAGTGAGACACTATGACGGCTTTTGCCGTCGGTGCTGCCGCGTCATGATCCCTCCTTATGACGGGCTTGTTCCTACGAAGTCGTGAGTTCTTCTTCCCGAAGAGCCTCTTCGACCTCCGCGATCTGGTCGGCATACTCGCTTTCGCTTATATGCCGAAATCCTCCTGGCAAGAGGACGATCCCCTTATTGCTCAGAAAGATGATGGCGGCCGTGCTGGTGAGTCGACCCTTCGCGACAAGCGAAGCGACTCGTGCCTTGAGCCTGGCTTGGTCTGGCGACATGGTGTTATCACCTCCTTTAAGTCGCGCTATCCAGCCCATCCTCTTTTAGAGTAGCACCAGCCCGATAGTTGTCAATTTGCTTTTTTTAGGGTTAAATAGAGAAACGCCACCTTAGCTCAGTGGTAGAGCAACTCTTTTGTAAAGAGAAGGTCCCCAGTTCAAATCTGGGAGGTGGCTCCGAAGACTAGACTTTTATTTGTTTTCAGATAGAATTACCTTTGTCTCGTTTTAGTAGTACCAGAAGCCGATGTAGCTCAGCTGGTAGAGCAACTCCATGGTAAGGAGTAGGTCGCCAGTTCAATTCTGGCCATCGGCTCAAATGAATATGAACTGGTTCCCAGTTGCCGCAAAGGGCTCGTACGGGAGGCCGCTTTGCGGCATTGCGATTTCTAAGCGCTCATGTTCTCGCGCAGAAATCGGGAACAATTCTGGCCATCGGCTCAGTAGTTGCAAAAAAATGGGGGATTATGTATACTATCCCCATTGTTTTAAATCTATGGCAGATTCCAAATTCAGCAAAAACATGATCCGGTTGAAGTGCGCCGTCTGCAAGAGCACCAACTACCACACCCGCAAGAACAAGAAACTCGTGGAACGCAAGATTGAGCTCTCGAAATTCTGCTCAAAGTGCCGCAAGCACACGATCCATAAAGAAGGTAAAAAATAGAGTGGCCCGTCCCGAGTACCCCCGAGGGGCACACTGCCCATAAGGAGAGTAAGAAGTAGAATTCCATAAAAATCCCGCCGATTGGCGGGATTTTTATGCATAACTTTTATTATATCTTATGGTATTATATAACTATAGATAAGGGTTTTATTTATGAATGTTCAAGGGCGGCATAAGGCAAAGATATTGCGGAAGAAAGGCTACTCACTTAAAGAAATAGCCAGAGAACTTAACGTTGCCAAGAGTAGTGCTTCTTTGTGGGTGAGAGATGTTGAGTTATCGGCTCAGGCGCAAAATCGTCTGTTGCAGAATATTAGTAAGGGTCAATTTAACTCCGCAAAAAGCAATCGCGCAAAAACTAGGGCGAAGGAGCTTAGTTATTTTGAAGGAGCGCAAAGAGAAATAAAATCCCTTTCCTCTGAGAACAAAAGAATTTATGACAAATTGTTGTGCGCTGCAATGTATTGGTGCGAAGGCGCAAAAAGCGCCAGTTCTGGGGTTATGTTTGTTAACTCAGATCCATTTCTCGTTAAAAAATTTCTTGAGCTTTTAAGGGCTTCATTCCCACTTGATGAGCGAAAGTTTAGAGTTTGCATGCATCTGCATTCATATCATTCGGAATCAAAACAGCTTGATTTTTGGTCCGAGGTGACGCATATTAATAAGGCTCAGTTCATTAAGTCATACCGTAAACCGAATACGGGTAAGCGGATTCATGAGAACTACCCGGGCTGTGTCGCTATCAGATATCACAGCAATGATTTGGCGAGGCAACTTAATGAAACAGCAAAGGCTTACTTAGGAAGACCGTAAATAAAGGGCGCGTGGTGTAATGGTAGCACAAATCTCTCCAAAAGATTTAGTCAGGGTCCAATTCCTTGCGCGCCCGCAAAAATTTAAATTCTAATTTTATGTCAGAATTTGGACGCACTGAAAGACATGAGTCATCCAGAGAGCCAAAAGAAATCCCTATTCAGGATGCCCTTGAAGGTCGTGCTGATCTCGAGTCAGCTTCGGAAACAGAACTGGCTCAGCTGGCTGAAAAAATAGAGCTAATGATCCTCGAGGTTGATCCAACACTAAAGCCCGCATACCGACAGTTGCTTCAGAAGATCCGTTGCCTGGGAGCACAGTATGGCGCCCAGTATGATGACACGTTGGCGCTCGCAAGCGAATATACGGTGCGGTCAAAGAGTACGGAGAAGACGTTAAGACTGCAGCTACAACCTATCGCAAATTACGCCGAGTTAGGACATCTGGGGATAGAGGCACGCACCGTCGATCGATCAAAGAGCAAGGCGTATCTATTGTGTATTACTGACGAAGAGAAGGGTTGCTGGATCAATTTAAAATTTTTCAAAGCCGTATTAGCTGATGGTTCAGAAGTTTCAGTTGTATATATTGCCGATCGGTATGTTATTCCTCAGTTGCGAGGCGAAGGCTTGGGTAGCGCATTACTGCAAGTGGCTGAAGGTATTGCTCGCGGCAACCAGTGTTCGGCTATTACAGGAGTATTAGTTCCAGAAAACCCCGGGGAGGCTCAAGCACTCCAACGAGGTATGGAAAAAGCCGGATTTTCAGTTACCAAAAAGGAGACAGGAGAAGTCATTGCAAAAAAGATGTTGCCGTACTAAAAAGTAGCCGTCGTACATGATATACTTCATTTTTAGGCTTTTGACGTCTTTTTATGCATACATCTCAAACTAAAAAGACCCTTAGCATTTTTTGGAAGCACGCGATGAAGTATCGGGGTCGTGCGGCCTTTATTTTGGGCAGTCTTATTTTAGTGACCGGCCTCCAGACCTATACCACCACTATTTACCGTGATCTTATTAACATGCTTACTGAGGGCAAGGTTATTAATGACCTTGCGCCGGCTTTTTGGCTGATCGTCTTGATATTTTCTATTAACATGTTCCGGCAGCTGCTGTGGCGCGTTACCAACTTCGTAAACAACTACTTTCAGCCCAAGGTCATGGCCGACCTGACCAACACATGCTATCAGTATCTTCAGAAGCACTCGTATGGGTTTTTCACCTCGAAGTTTGTCGGAAGCCTAGTTACCAAGGTAAAGCGGTATGAGCGATCGTTTGAAGTTATCGCTGACCAGATCACATTCGATTTGGGTCAGTCTATTGTCGTTACGGTGTTCATTATCGCCATACTCCTGTGGCAGTATCCGGTCTTTGGCATCATGATCCTCGTCTGGTCCATAGCTTTTTTCATTTTTTGTTATTACTTTGCGAAGTATAAATTGCCCTATGATATCGAGCGAGCTGAGAGTGACACGTATGCCACCGGCCAGCTTGCCGACAGTATCACTAACAACGTCAACATCAAGGCATTTTCGAGCTATGGACTCGAGAACAAACGCTTTGATACGGTGACCGATCGCCAGTTTCGCAGTCGACAGAAGTCCTGGAACCTTGGAACTATTGGCGAACTAGTTCAGGGCGTTTCAATGGTTTGTCTCGAGCTGCTCATTATGTACGTCGCCTTGCGCTATTGGCAGAAGGGGCTGCTCAATGTCGGTGATATAGCTCTATTACAGTTATATTATCTGCGCGTTGTCGACAAGTTGTGGAGCACGGGCAAAAACATTCGCAACATCTATGAGGCCATTGCCGACGCTAACGAAATGACCGAGATGCTCAGTAAGCCGCACGGTATTCAGGATCTTCCGTCCGCGCCGCTACTGAGTGCGTCCAAGGGCGGCATCGAGTTTAAAGATGTGACATTTTCCTATCACCGCAAGAAGCAGCCGATATTTACCGGTTTTAATTTCGCCATCAAGCCGGGCGAGCGCGTGGCTCTTGTGGGGCCCTCGGGCGGCGGCAAATCAACGATCTTAAAACTGTTGCTGCGCTTTCACGACATCGACAGCGGGAGTATCAGCATCGACAGCCAGAACATCGCTTCGGTAACCCAGGACTCATTGCGTAATGCTATCTCGCTAGTGCCGCAGGATCCGATTTTGTTCCACCGAACCATTGCTGACAATATCCGCTATGCCAAGCCAGAGGCGACTGACGAGGAGGTTATTAGTGTGGCCAAGCTGGCGCACGCGCACGAGTTTATCGAACGGATGCCGCTCGGCTATAAATCGCTCGTTGGTGAGCGCGGTATTAAACTTTCCGGAGGTGAGCGTCAGCGGGTTGCCATTGCTCGTGCGATTTTGAAAGCTGCACCGATTTTGATTTTGGACGAAGCAACCTCGTCACTCGACAGCGAGAGCGAGATGTTTATCCAGGATGCTTTAAAGACGCTCATGAAGAGCTGCACGACGATTGTCGTGGCTCACCGACTTTCAACCATCATGCAGATGGATCGCATTGTCGTCATCTCCGGCGGCAAAATTATTGAAGAAGGTGAACACGACGAGCTGCTTAAGGCTCGCAGCGGGACTTACCAAAAGCTCTGGAACATCCAAGCCGGCGGATTTTCAAGCGCATGAATAGACCCACATTTCCGGTTGGAGTTGACGTATTCGTGGTACGGGATCGCAAGCTGCTTTTAGGAACGCGGATTGGAACCGGGTACATGGATCATACCTGGGGTCTGCCCGGAGGGCATTTAGAATTGCAAGAGACCATGAAAGGCTGCGCTGCTCGAGAGTTGATGGAAGAGACCGGTATGATGGCGGAGGATTTCGAATTTCATAGCGTAGTTAATGATACGGCTCGAGCCCCAGCGCACTATGTTCATGTTAATTTTGTTGCTAAGCATCCTCAGGGCGAGCCTGAGGTGAAAGAGCCGGATCGGTGTACTCAGTGGCAGTGGTTTAGTTTTGATGCGCTGCCTAAAGATATCTTTCCGGGTCACGCCAAGCAAATTGAGTTATTTATAAGTGATAAAAACGGATTCACGGAAACATAGCATGGAATCATTATTTCATCTCGATATCGCGGCCTTGGTTAAGGCGATCGGATATGTCGGGATATTCGCATTTGCTTTTGCTGAGAGTGGATTATTGATCGGATTTTTCCTGCCGGGCGACAGCCTGCTCTTTACCGCCGGTTTTTTGGCATCGCAGGGATATCTGAATATCGTACTGCTCGTTGTCCTAGCCGTTGTCGCTGCCATTGCTGGCGATCAGGTCGGATATGTGTTTGGCAAGAAAATTGGGCGAAAGATTTTCAAGCGCGAAGACTCACTATTGTTTCATAAAAAGCATCTTCAAACGGCTGAGGCCTTTTACGAAAAACATGGTAAGAAGACTATTGTGCTTGCTCGGTTCATGCCAATCGTCCGCACCTTTGCTCCTATCCTGGCCGGCATTGGGACTATGGAGTATGGAGTATTTACCTTCTATAACGTTATTGGGGGGCTGTTGTGGGGTGCAGGTCTAACGCTGCTGGGATACTTTCTGGGCCAGGCTATGCCGGATATCGACAAGTATCTGTTACCTATTATCGCAGTGATTATTTTCGTCTCAGTGCTGCCGGGCATTATTCATTATCTAAGGAGTCTGAAGTCATGATTTTAAAACGATTACAGGTGTTGCGCCAAGAGCTACGTGTCAAAAAAGCTGATGCGTTCTTGCTGATCAACCACGAACAGTCCGGTCAGCCGGCGACTCGCTACCTCTCCGGATTTTCCGGCACCGAGTCGGTACTTGTTGTAACGCCGAAAAAGCATTTTATTGTTGCTGACGGCCGATATTTTTCTCAGGCTGAGATGGAGGCCGAGCACTTCAAGCTGATCAAGCGGCAAAATCTCACTCTCGCCACCATGCTCAAGGAGCTATTTGAAAAAGAGCGAGTGCGACTAGTTTTGATTGATGGTTCTCACACGGCCTACTCATTTGTCGAGGCCATCCGAGCCGCCAGCCGTCGCCTAGTATTCAAAAATGACCCTGAGCTTCTGCATCGCCTGAGGATTGTCAAAGACGCCGGCGAACTGCGTAATCTGCAAAAAGCAGCCGACATTTCAATAGTCGCGTTCAAAAAGTTACTGTCGATGGTAAAGCCCGGAGTGACCGAGCTCTGGCTGGCGAGCCGTCTCGAACTGCTGATGAAGGAAGGTGGAGCGGCCAAGGCGGCGTTTGAAAGTATTGTTGCTTCAGGTAAAAATGGCGCCCGGCCACATGCTAAACCAACAGCCAAAAAAATTAAAAAGGGCGAGCTCATCACCTTTGATTTTGGTGCCAGCTATAACGGCTATATGTCAGATATTACACGAACCGTTGCCCTCGGCACCATTACTCCGAAGCTGCGCGCAATATATGAAACGGTCAGAGAGAGCCAAGAGCTTGGCTGTAGCGCCGCGCGAGCCGGAGTAACCGGTAGAGAGCTTGATATGATCTGCCGCGAGTATATCCATGACCAGGGCTACAGCGCTCATTTTCTGCACTCTACCGGGCACGGCCTTGGCATGCAGGTGCATGAGCTGCCGATTATCAGCGCCGGCAGCAGCAAACCGCTGCCGGTTAACTCGGTTATTACTGTCGAGCCGGGGATTTATATT
>JAHFLG010000072.1 GCA_023244975.1 Candidatus Harrisonbacteria bacterium | reverse complement strand
CGATAGTGGTCCACCGCGTCGGCAATGGAGGTAGATATTTTTGGCGGCGTATTGAAGACGGCAGCAAGTTCCACACGCTGCGCGCCCGCATCACCCAAGAAGTTCTTATTTCACTCGAAATCGCCCACGCGTTTTTGGAAACCGCGGCTACCTTTGAAATGCCAAAATTTGATTTTGAAATTCACGTCGATATCGGCGAGAACGGCGCCACCAAAGCCATGATGCAGGAGCTCACCGGCATTATCCGCGCCAGTAACTTTGCCGTCAAAACCAAACCGGACAGCTACGCCGCTTCGAAAGTCGCCGACCGCCACGGCATGAAAAACGATTAGTTTGTCATCCTGAGTTCAACGAAGGATCTAATTAGATTCTTCACTGCGTTCAGAATGACAATCAAGGGGTGGGGGGAGGGTCGTCGAGCTTCGACGCCCTCCCAGCTGTCCGGAACCTGCCGGACTCAGGCCGCACCTAGATCCAGTGGTGATAGACGCACTGGACGAAGAGCACGTCGAGCAGCGCGCCGATCGTGAAGATGATCAGGAACGGACGGCACCATGCCCTCCACCGCTCGAGATCCTTCTCCGACAGACGCAGGTACCTGGCGACCATGGGACACCTCCTCAGCGGGTCCTGGGACGCAATGGTCGGTGAACGCCACCGACCGAGAACTAAGGCTGAATATAAGGCATTCCTACGCTATTGTCAAATATTGCTTAAAATGTTCTTAATAAGCTGCTTTGTTTGAGTAGGATTTTTTACCTTGCAATAGTCAACACCGGTTTTTACAACAGCATAGTCGTTGCCACCCGGAAAGATCGCATCGCCGATAAAAAGCATCTGCTTTCGCGGAATTTTCAAATGTTTTTCCATCTGCCGGATCCCGTATCCCTTATCAATCCCCTTGTGAGTCACGTCAATCGAAGTATATCCGGCGGCATGAATCTCTAAATGCGGCAGCCGAGTAGCAACCAACCTCGCAATCTTCATCTTGGTATCTGTATGCTCGCGCTTCCACTGCTGTTTGAGCGCTACACCCTTTTTTTTGCCAACCATAGCAACTACCTCTTGGCCAAGGGCAGAAAAGGTTACCTGAGTTCCGCGATCTTCAATAATCGTACCGTAGGTGTGAGCAGGCGGTGTGTAGCCAATCTCAGCCAGCACCTCACGAAACGTTTTTTTAATAAGTCTGCGATCTTTTAAAGAAAGCTGGAGTTGATAGATCTTCTTCCAGCCGTGATTGTATCTATAGAAGGCGGTGCCGGTTGTAGGAAATAAAAAGAGGTGCTTGAGCGACTGCGCCGGGGCGCGCAGAGCGCGCAGGAACTGCTGCTTAAACAACTTCATCTTTGCCCCGCTAATAACAGCAACATTGGTAACATCTAGAAGCTGCTTCAGCAGACTGGAGATCTGAGCATCTATGGCGGACTTGGTTTCTGCTAATGTTCCGTCGAGGTCAAAAACTATTAACTTCTTATGTTTGAATTTTTTGTTAATCATGCAGGTCTGATATACTAAATACTACTATTGAATATGAAGAAATCAAAGAAAGCCTCTCGTGACGGTATCTCCATTCCCTCTCCGCTGGCCAAGGTCTCAAGCGAAACCAAAAAGAGCGTCATCGGCATCTTGCTGATCGGCCTTTCAATCGTTCTGATGCTTGCGGCGTTTCACGCTGCCGGTCCGGCCGGAGATTTTATTTATAACGTACTTGATAAGCTACTCGGGATTGGCTACTACCTGATCCCCGCGATACTTCTGCTTGTCGGCATCCTTTTCCTGCTCAGCCATGAACGTAAGTTTTTCGGCATTGTATTTTTTGGCATGCTCGGCTTTGTACTGTCCGGTCTCGGACTCATTGACGTTATCTTTCCTGAGTCGGCGGGCTGGATTGGCCGCCTCATCGGCTCACTTGAGATCCCCTTTGGCCACAGTGCGTCAATCATTTTACTCATCGTTCTTCTCATCACCTCACTACTGATTACTCTTAACGCCTCCATCAAACTCAATAATCTCAAACTGCCGTGGCGGGATGAGGAGGAAGAGATTGATGAAGAAGATGACGAGGATATTGAAATTGATGAGGAGAAAGACATAGTCGTCGCTGAAGCGCCGACAGCAAAGAGCAAATTGCAAATGGCAAAAAACGAAGATGTCGAACCTCAGATCGCTGACGAACCGGTTATCAAACTCGGCAAGTCAAAAATGAAAGAGCACGCCAACTATGTTGCTCCCCCGCTCTCGCTCCTTGAATCAACAATTGAAAAGCCGACTCCGGGCGACCTCCGCGCCAACGCCAACATTATTAAACGAACCCTTGAAAGTTTCGGTATTCCGGTAGAAATGGGTGAAATAAATATCGGACCCAAGGTTACCCGCTACACATTGAAGCCGGCCGAAGGCGTAAAGATCCAGCGTATCACCGCGCTTGGCAATGACCTTTCTCTTGCTCTGGCCGCTCACCCGATCAGAATTGAAGCGCCGATCCCCGGCAAATCATTAGTGGGCATTGAGGTACCAAACAAGCAGGCCTCAGTTGTTCGTCTCGGCAGTATGCTCCAATATCCCGACTTTACCGCCGGCGGACAACTCGTGTTTCCTATAGGCCGCGACGTGTCCGGTGAACCTATTTTTGCCAACATTGAAAAACTACCGCACCTATTGGTCGCCGGAGCCACCGGCAGCGGTAAGTCCATTTTGATTCACTCCATCATCGTGCCGATGCTCTATAAAAACTCGCCGGACATGCTCAAACTCATCATGATCGACCCCAAACGCGTAGAGCTGACTATTTATGAAGGCATCCCCCACCTTATCTCTCCTGTCATCACCGAAGGCAAGAAATCTATTGCTGTCTTCCGCTGGGCGATCTCGGAAATGGATCGTCGTTACGAAATTCTTCAGCACGCCGGAGCGCGCGACATCAAGGGCTATAACAAGGCCAACAAGGACGAGCAGCTTCCCTATGTCCTGATCATCATCGACGAGCTCGCCGACCTGATGGCGACCTTTGGTCGTGAGATTGAAGGCTACATCGTCCGCCTGGCCCAAATGGCTCGCGCCACCGGCATTCACCTGGTGCTCGCCACCCAACGTCCGTCAGTTGAAGTCGTCACCGGACTTATTAAAGCCAACATCACCGGCCGCATCGCCCTGCAGGTTGCGAGCCAGATCGACTCGCGAACGATTCTTGACGGAGCCGGCGCGGAAAAACTGCTTGGCGGCGGCGACCTCCTCTTTATTTCCAATGAGTACTCAAAACCAAAACGTATCCAGGGTTCATTTATCACTGAAGATGAAATTCGAAACGTCGTGAAATTTGTTAACGAGCATAACGAAACCCTTGGCCCAACTGAAGCCACTCCGGAAAGCCAGGCGCTTGCCAACGCCATGAAGCCGGCTGGACCAGGTATGAAGGAGGCTAATTCGCCAGCTGGCGAAGGCGGTGTGTTTGATGATTATATGGGAACTAACCAAGATGAAGATGAAATGCTTGAGCAAGCCATTCAAGTCGTCAAAGAAGCTAAAAAAGCTTCGGCTTCGCTTCTGCAGCGCCGTCTGCAAGTCGGCTAC
>JAHFLG010000030.1:3640-12090 GCA_023244975.1 Candidatus Harrisonbacteria bacterium | reverse complement strand
ATTCATCGCATCCACAAATACGCGGTTTTTGAAAGCGCCGAGGTAAACTGCTCTGGTGTCTCTACCGATTGATCATACGTCTCTGCCAGCGCAGTAGCCGCATCGTTACTGGAGACAGTCATCATCGCGATGATCAAATTGCCTGTTGTATATCGCCTGCCAACCGTAAGTCCTCCGGCAACTCCCTCAACGTCAACAGCCGTTTGTGAAACGGTTACAACCTGATTTGAACCGAGTGTTTCGAGTGCCACAACGGCGGTCATGAGTTTAGTGATAGAAGCCAGTGGCCAGCGCATATGGTCATTGATTGCGTAGATATTAGTGTCGCTCTGCAGTTCTCGCACAAGACCGGCTGACCAATCAACAAGGGGTGGACGCTGCACAACCGCATCCTCAGCACTCCTCACTGCGACATGAACACTGCTGACTACGGCCGGATCTGCATGTGCTCTATCCGTCACAAACCGAAATCCACCCACGATAAAAACTACGATCAAGATGATGAGGATAGTAATATAAAATGTTCGGGCGTGCTCGTGCATAGTGGTCATGACTGCGTTGGCTCAACTGATTTTTCGGGAACAGCAGAACGAATCGAGTGCGCCAAGGAACGAAATTTTTCATACTCCGGCAAATTCTCAAGTTTATACATTCCCATGTGTTTGAGCAGGTCAAAACTCGGACCATACTGATAGGCATTGCCGCGCTTCGGGTCGGGGTGGCGGTCAATCAGTCCGCGAATAGAAAGCGCACGCAGCGTATAGCTCGAGTTTACGCCACGGATATAATCAACTTCTGCTCTACCGATCGGTGAGGCATAGGCGATAATGGCAAGGGTCTCTAGGCTCGCGGGAGTGAGCGACTCATGCAACTCCGCCTTCATGACTTTTTCAAGCAGTCCAGAAAACTCCGGCTTCGTTGTCATTTGCAATTTTCCATCGTGAATCATCAGCACTAGTCCCCGTCCTTCGCTGGCAAGTGATTCCTGAAGAGCCTTGGCTGCGGCTTCTAGTTCCTCAGGTTTGATACCCAACGTCTGAGCCGCCTTAACACTTTCAATCGGATCTCCATATATATATAGAAGTGCCTCTAGTTGAGCTGTCAGGTTGTTCATAGGTTTTCGGGTTGAGTCTTGGTTACTACTATATCAGAAAACATGTCGGTTTGTTCAACCTGCAACGTTCGCGCCGCGAGCATGTGGAGTACCGCCAAAAATAATACGATGATTTCCTGCTTTTCTTCTTTACTGGCACGACCCTTCATAGTAATGGTGCTCGCCTGCGTAAGCCTCTGAGTCAGCTCGGCAATTTTTTCCTGCAACGTGATTACCGTCATCTTCACGTGCTTGATTTCTGGAATAAGACCTTGGAGCACCGCAAAGAGTGAAACCATGGCGTTCTCAAGTCGCGCCGTGGTAATCTGTTTCGAAGGATAGAAAAATGACTGCTCTCCAAGACTGGCTAGCAACGGTCGGCCGTATCCGATCTGATTACGATTCCACAATTCCACAATATGTTGTGCTGCGGATTTTCCGCCGGAGGCGGATCCGCCTTTGGCGGAAAATTCTCGGTAAATTTTCAGCCGCTGTTCGAGATCGAGAATATCGCCCTCTTCCTCTTGGCTCAGTTCGAGTGAAGGCAGGAGCACTTTTGACTTAATAACGAGCAGCCGCGCGGCCACAACAATAAAATCCGAAAGTACGGCCGAATCTATGGTCTCACCAAGGCCTTGTATGTAATGAATAAAATCCTCGGTGACTTTTGCAAGGTTAACGGTAGTTATCTCGAGTTTCTGCTCCTCAATAAGTTCAAGGAGCTTGTAGAGCGGGCCGTTAAATGCCTCCTGTCGTACTTCAAACATGCTGCGATTATATCATGCCTAGCACTCGCCCCGCACTACTCCGGCAGGAGTGCGGCTTTAGTGTAGACGTTCTCGGCGTTCCAGAGCATCCAACCGGAGATGAGCGGTTCACTGAATCCGCCAGAGGCGGACGAACTCGCATTTAAATCATCAAGGGCTTGGATCTGCGCGCGAACCATGTCGGCAGTATACGTGGCGCCCAGACTAAAATCCTGGAGCCACGGCCGGTAGGTTGCGGTTCTCGGTGTGCTCGTGGGTGCAGTTTTTTCATATTGCAACGCCTTCCATAGCGCCTGGTCTAAGGAATAATGGACGACGTCGTAGGGCGCAAGCGCCGGATTCGGGTGGTCACGGAATCCGTTGGCATAGTGCGACGGATACACCATCGGCGCGATCGCATCAAATTCACCAAGAGCGTCTTTCATGCGCTGGCCGATCCCGCTTTCATCGGTATACGTCGCCTCGCCAAACAGATCAGCCGACAGTCGGGCACTGGGAAGCTGTGATCGCATATACCCAAAAAACTTATGCAGCACGGTCGGTTTAGGAGTGACGCGATCATAAAACGGATACCTGATATCTGAAATATTGCCGTCCGACGGAAACCGGATGTAATCAAAATTTATTTCATCAAAGCCACGACTGAGCGCATCCTTGGCGATCTGAACGTTGTAATCCCAGACGTCCTGGCTCGCGGTATCGAGCCAGTGAACATTTTTCCGGTCGCCCCATACCGCGCCAGTCGAGCTAGAGTGCAACGCCAAATCCGGCCGCACCTTAACTAAAACTCCATCCTGAAACACCGCAATTCTGCCGATCACGTACACATTCGCGTCGTGAAACCGTTTGATCAAGACGTTGATCCGCGGAATTATCGTCGGCCACGTAATGACGCCCGTATAATCTTTGATATCAATGACTATGGCGTTGAGTTCGGTGGTATTTAACAGATTTAAAAAATACTGAATCTTCTTTTCGCTCGCTGCTGACCAGTTGGTTGAGTAGATAGCTTTGATGACTGCCGGCGGATTAGCAAGAGCCTGCTGGGGACCGATGTCGATATTTGGAGCCGGAGCAATAACATTCTTCAAATTAGTAACCGCTTGATGCAATAGACTCCCTCCCGGCGCCTCAATAACATTGTCAGTAATAACAAATAAAAAAATCACTGCTGCTACAGCAGTGAGAGCAAGTCCAATCGAAAGCTTTCGTTCACGCCGCGTCACATTGATATTCTATCACAAAAAAAGCTATACTTCAGTTATTAGCATCGCTCAAGTAGCAGGGCTCCGCCCCATATCCCGAGGGTACATCGCACAGGCCGGTCGGGCCGAGCGGGAAGAAGGTTCGTCAGCCGACGAACCATTCTGGTACCCGCAGGGATTGTGGGGCGGAGCCTAGCACACTATGTCCCAAGCACTCTATCGAAAATACCGCCCGAAAAAGCTAGATGATCTCCTGGGTCAGGAGCAGGTTGTTGGTGTGCTCAAAAACGCCGCCAGCAGCAACAAACTCAGTCACGCCTACCTCTTCTACGGCCCACGCGGCACCGGCAAAACCACGGCTGCCCGCATCTTGGCCAAAATCGCCTGCTGCTTTACCCGCCGCGACAATGAAAAGTTCCGCGCCAAAGGCGAGCCGTGCAATGACTGCCAGGCTTGCAACGAAATCGACGCCGGACGCGGCATTGATGTGATTGAAATTGACGCGGCCAGCAATACCGGCGTTGATGAAATCAGAAACCTGAAAGAAGGCATTCGACTCTCGCCAAGCAGCTATCCGTATAAAGTGTTTATTCTTGACGAGGCCCACATGCTGAGTAAGAGCGCCTTTAATGCCCTACTTAAAACCCTGGAAGAGCCGCCGGCTCACGCAATCATTATTTTAGCCACTACCGAGTTCGACAAGGTTCCGGCAACTATTACCTCGCGCACGCAGCGCTTCCATTTCAAAAAACTCGCCCTAGACCTGATGGTCGGTAAGTTAGAATCCATTGTTAAAAGTGAAAAGTTAAAAGTCAGCGCTGATGCGCTTGAGTTTATTGCCGCCCTTGCCGAAGGCAGCTTCCGCGACGCCGAAAGCCTGCTCGATCAGGTCACGGCGCTCTCAAGTGATGTTGATCTGCCGTTGGTTGAAAAGACCATTGGCAAAGTCGGCTTCAACCGCACGAGCGAGCTGGCCGATTATATTCTAAAAACTGATCTCAAAGCCGCGCTGAACTATATCTTAAAGATAAACGAGGGTGGCTACAACGTCGTCGACCTAACCAAAGAGCTCGTCCACTACTTCCGCCGCGTGCTTACTTTGAAATTCAACCCCGACCTCGAAACTGAATTCAAAAAAGAACTGACCTCCAAAGAACTCGAGCAAATAAAGTTCCATGTCAAAATCGCAGACTCGACTAAGCTGATTGCGCTAATCAAATCCCTCATCCGAAGCTACTCCGAAATGCGCTACTCCCCGTTTGCCACGATTCCTTTAGAAGTAGCAATTATCGAAAACCTGCGCTAGAATCCTCTATATTGGGAGGTCGTCTAATGGTAGGACAGCGCCCTTTGAAGGCGTGAATCTTGGTTCGATTCCAGGCCTCCCAGCACATGCTTCAAGCCGAATATGTAAAAGATTTTTTGGCGTTTGGGGTTAAGCAGGCGCGGGCGGCGGCGTTTGCGGGTTTATTTTTATTCCTGATTTTCGCCTCCAGTCATATCCAAATCCCCGGAATGACCCGCTATGACTTTTTGTTTATTGCCGCGATCCTTATCCAGATCGTGATGCTTTTATTGAAGCTGGAAACCATTGACGAAGCAAAAACTATTCTTCTTTTCCATATCATCGGCCTGATCTTGGAAATATACAAAACGAGCCCAACCATTGGCTCATGGGCATATCCTGAACCCGGATATTTAAAAATCTTTAGCGTGCCGCTGTACAGCGGCTTTATGTACGCCTCCATAGGCAGCTACATAGCCGCGGCCTGGAAACTTTTACAAATTAAAATCACTAATCCTCCCGCGTACCTGCACAGCGTTATCCTCTGCGCGCTTGTGTACCTGAACTTTTTCACCAACCACTTTGTCTATGACTTCCGGGTCTTTTTGATTGCACTCATCTTCATTCTGTACCGAAAGACCTGGGTAGAGTTCACGCCCCGCCAGAAAACATATCGGATGCCACTGAGTCTTGGGTTTATACTCATCGCCTGCTTTGTCTGGATTGCGGAAAATATCGGCACGTTTTACGGAGCCTGGCAATATCCGTCCCAGATTCACGCGTGGACCATCGTTTCTTTCTACAAAATAACTTCGTGGTTTTTGATGGTCATTATCAGCTTTATTATCGTCGCCTACTTAAAACACGTTAAAGCAAGCCGTAGGAGCTAACGCAGGCCTAAACAAAAGGATTGTTTTTATCTTCCATGGTTGCGTATGTTACATTATACTCATGTTAAGCTCAATGAATTACATATATCGCCAAATCATTGATGCTAATATCAACCGGGTCTGCGAAGGCCTCCGGGTGATTGAAGATTACACTCGTTTTAGCTCACAGCAAAAATCAGCTACTGATACACTAGCAAGACTGCGCAAACAAATCAGTCACTCTGAAACTGAGCACGTGCGCAATCTCCTGCCCCGCAACACCGGCCACGATCTGCGCGCCGGCGAAGTCCCTGCCAAGCGCCCGGACATTGTCAGTCTACTCAAGGCAAATTTTAAGCGTGTTCAGGAGGGCTTGAGAGTCCTTGAAGAGTACGCGGGCAATCCTCTCTACAACGCCATCCGCTATCAGGTATATAATCTGGAAAAGGAAGTAATTCTGCGCGCCATGAGGCCGACTCTCGACCCCGGCGTCTACCTGATCTCACACGATCTAAAAATCCTGGAACAGGGACTGAAATGGAAAGTCTCAGCTATTCAGCTGCGCGACAAAACGAGCCCAAAACAAATCATACTCAAAAAAGCTCTGAGTCTTGCGCCAAAAGCCAAACGTGCCGGCGTCCCGTTTATCGTTAATGACCATCTTGATATCGCTCTTGCCAGCGATGCCGACGGACTACACACCGGACAGGATGACCTTGATCTTGTCACGATCAGAAAACTCCTCGGCCCGCACAAACTTATCGGCCGCAGTTCGCACAATTTGAAACAAGGACTCGCTGCCCAGGCCGCAGGGGCGGACTATCTTGGCATCGGACCGATTTGGTCAACTCCAACTAAACCGGAAGGTAAAGCTATCGGCTTTCAATATCTGCGCGTAGTAAAAAAAAATATACGGATCCCCTATGTCATCATTGGTGGAGTAAATCTGAAAAGCATAAAGCAACTCGCTCAGTTTCGACCCCGTCACGTGGCTGTGATTAGCGCTTGGCGCGAAATCCCGAATATTACGAAACTGTTGCTAAAGCGCGAGGAGCAATGATACAATACGAGTCCAATGATGCTCTATATTTTTGAGGTCACAATGGGTCGCGGCGTGATGGTTGAAGACTATGTCCGAGCCTGGAAAGTAGGCAGCGCCATTATTCAGAAATCCGCCGGCAGCTACGGAATCAAACTCTATCAAAAGGTTGGTCAGCAAAACAAACTGCTCAATGTCGCCACCTGGGAATCAAAAACCGCGCGAGAAATTGCCATGGAAAGCCTTAAGCGCGCCGACCATGCCACGCGCGTCCTGCTCCACCGCCATGAAGATTTCGGCAAAGTAAACGTCATCGGCGAATTTGAAGATACGGGCTGGACTGTTAATCCACCGGAGGAAAAAGCGCAGAAAAAATCCCCTAAAGCGTAAGAGCTTTCAGGAATAATTTGAGCTCCGATCCAACGAGCTGGCGATGTTCGCCGGTTTTAAGACCGGCAATTTTTATATTCGTAATCCGAATGCGCTGCAGATCGGTTACTTCATAGCCCAAGGCTGTCACCATGCGGCGAATCTGATGTTTTTTACCTTCAGTCAGAATAATGCGAAACGTTTTTGAAAATGGTTCGGCCGACAGCTTGGCCGGCTTCGTGATACCGTCCTCTATTTTTACACCTTTAGTAATCCGAGTGATAAAATTCTCACTGATCGGCTTGTTCACTTTTACGATATATTCACGCTCGTGTTCGTAGACGGGACTAAGCAGTCGATCGGTGACTCGGCCATCATTGGTCAAAATTAACAGTCCATGGCTCGCTTCATCTAGACGGCCAACCGGAAACACGCCATTAGGTAGCGCTGTAATATCGGCAATGCTTTTTTTACGTGCGGCAAGCGAGCGCGCCGCCGGGTTGGTCATAAAGCCAATCGGTTTATTGTAAGCATAATAGACATATGACTGAGCTCTCGCAACCATGGCTTTTTGATCAACCTCAACCCGATCGGTCTCAGAAACTTGATCTCCAAGAACGGCCTTGCGGCCGTTGATGGTCACCTTGCCCGCACTAATAAGATCATCGGCTCCGCGCCGAGTCGAATATTTATTAAGAGCCAGGTACTTATTGATTCTCATTTTAATGATGAGGGATAACGAGAGTCGGTTCATGAGCAGGTTCGTGAACCACCTCCTCATCACGGCTGCGAAACTTGCGGACTACAAAAAATACGATAATTCCAAGAATCACGAACAGTACGATCGGACTGAGAAAAAACTTACCCATAGTGTCGAAGATTGAGGCGGTGGCTAGAGAACCCGCTGATCCAACAGTCTGAAAATTGGTGGTCTCAACCGGAATTGCCAAAATCGGCATCTCGTCTGATACGACACGTGCAGCTGCGTTCATTGCGATCACACGGAAATAATAGGTTTTTTCTTCAAGACAGGTCGGCAGAGTTACCTGATGAACCGTTGAGAATGAAGCCGTTTCAATGGCCGCCTGAGTGTAATTAAACTCAGTAGCATTCTGCTGACTGGTCTCGCCGTAAACAACACCGCCCGCAGCCGGAACGCTCGTGTTCCAGGAAATCACGGCGCTGCAATTGGCACTTGAAACCGAGTTGTAAATATTGCGCGGACCGCTTGAGACAACGATATCACTGATCGCGAGTTTGGTCGTTTTCTTGCTACCGCCAAAAAATGAGAAACTGCCTTCAGTGCTCTGAGTGGTCACGGCCGTAGGAATCGACGGCTGTTCGCCGGTAGCCTGAGGAGCGTACGGATTAGCCGCAAAGGCAACCTGAGCCATAGAGGCGCTGGAAATAAGGGCAATAAGACTGAAGACAAGGGCTTTTTTGGCACTAGATATATGTTTCATAGTGTTGCCACTATAGCACATAGCCTCAATCTTGTCAATACCTCGCCTCGCGCTCACCCTAGGAGTTAAGCTCGGCTCGCTTGCTGGTGGCAAGGAGGTAGATGACAAGGCCAATGATCACGAGGACGAGCAAAACCATGAACCCGCTGCTGGTCACAAATGTACCAAGCGTACCAAAAGCCGAAGCGGCACCCGGAGTAACCTGAGCTCCCCCCTGCGCGCTCGCCAGCGGGATCACGATCATCTCTTGACCGATATCAGTTTCGCTGCCGGTGCGCGAAATCGTACGAATGTAATAGGTGCGGCCAAGTTCAAGTGCGCCAAGATTTGCTTCGTGGCGGGTCGCGATGTCGGAAAGCT
>JAHFLG010000030.1:0-3630 GCA_023244975.1 Candidatus Harrisonbacteria bacterium | reverse complement strand
GTGGTAAAGTCATAATTGAGAACCACACGGTTGAGGTCGCCGCCGCGTGACTGGGTGTTGTAGCCAAAGACAACTTCTCCGCGGGTAGGCTTGCTGGTATCCCAACTGACCACGGTTTCGTTGTCGGCATTAACACGCACCGCGATATTAAACGTTTTGATGCTGCTGGCAGTAGCGTATGTCTCGCCGGGAACAATTGTGCGTCCGGTGTTGATTACCATTGAACCGGCCGGGTAATACGTTGTGGCGGCGACAGTCGGTTGGATGTAACGAACAACGGTCTGGTTGGACGGAATTGTCACCGTGCGCACAGCCGGGGTACCACCTTGGGTGGTTACTGTAAAACTCTGAGTTACCGGAGTAGTCTGATTGTCGGTCGCGGAGATAACAAACTCAACCTTCTGGCCGTTGGCCGCATTAGACGGAACCGTCCAGGCAAGCACACCGGTGGTCGGGTTGATAAAGGTACCTTCCGGAGCAGCCGTCAGTGAGTAGCTCACGGTCTGACCGTTTGGATCAAACGCCCTGGCGTTGTAGATATACGTTGCCCCGGCAGTAGCGACGGTTGAAGCGCTGGTCGTAAAGTACGGTTGGTTGCCGCTAGTATACTGATACTGGTTTGTAACGGTGACTAAGGCGCCGCGATCAACAACGACCGTAACGGTGAATGGACCGGTCGCGGCTCCCCAGGCATCAGTAGCCGTGAAGATCAGGTTGTAGGTACCCCGCTGGTTGTAGCCGGGAGTCCAGTTAAACGCACCGGACTGGCCGTCGAACAACGCGCCGGACGGAAGATTGCTGACACTGTAGCGCACAGAACCGTTGTCGGGATCAAAAGCACGAATCACAAAGTACAAATTAGATCCTGAGTTAACCTCATAATACGAAGTTGTCGCGCTAAAATACGGCGGCTGATTTGACGACGCATACCCGCCGGCGTAAAAGTAGTGATTCGTGTCACTAGTTACATTGACATAAAAGGTCGCGTACACCGGGGCTGACTTGTTGTCGGTAACGGAAAGCGTGAACGGGAAGCTACCGAGCTGAGTGTAATTCGGACTAAACTTAACCAGCTGATTAATGGTGTCGTAAGTCGCGTTAGCCGGAACATTGACCACACCATAGGTCAAAGCATCGCCGTTGTCATCCATAGCGTAGACTGAAAGCGTAATGGTCTGACCCTGCACAACGGTCTGATTAGAGACGCGCTGCCAATACGGAGCGGCGTTATAGCTGTTTGAAGCATAGTACATCTGACCGCTGACGGCCATTGGGCCGACACCGATAATGATTGAGAGCAGGAGCGTGCTGATGGCCGAGACAAGAAAAATCTTTTTCATAGTGTTTTTATTATTGGTACCTTACGCGTTTCGACGTTTAAGGATCATGCCTACCAAAACCGCAATGATGATCAGAAGGATGATGAGCAGGAACCAGCCGCTGGTAAACAGCGCGCCGAGAGTACCAAAAGCACTGGCCGTACCCACTAGCTGCTGCTGTCCGAGCAAACTCGCGTGTGCCCCGGCAAGCGGGATAAAGGTCATTTCGCGGGTCACGTCAGAAGCGTTGCTGTCGGCAGTGCGCGAGACGATACGGATAAAGTACACGCGACCAAGCTCAAGCTGTCCGAGATTGGCGCTGTGATTGGTGGAAACCCCCGGAAGCTGACCGGTGGTGAGATCATAGTTGTAGCTCGGTAAATTGTCGCCGGACTGTGAAGTAAATCCGAACACAACCTGACCGGTGGTCGGTACATTGTTGTCCCAGCTGACAAGAACGTTATTGCCGCTGTCGCTGGCAACCTGGATATTAAACGTCTGAAGGGCCTTTGTTGAGACAACCGCGCTGACCGTCTGCTGAATCGGCTGAGTCGGCTGACTAACATAGGTCACGGTCGGCTGCGCCTGGACATAGTTAACCTGGGACTGAGTGTTCACGCGCGAAGTCACGGTCGGCTGTGTTGGCTGCTGAACCGGCTGCGGCTGAACATACGTGTAATTCGTAGTTGGCGGCGTGTAGTAACTGTAATTGTATGAGGGCTGAGAGTACGAAGGCGTGTAGTACGAATACTGGTTTGGATACGAATACTGATTTGAGTAATAGGTCGGCGGATAATAATAGTTCGGACCGCCGGTCTGGTAGGGGTAGCAGGCACTGCCGCTCAAGTAGTAGCCTGACGGGCAGTTAATAGGCGCGTAATTATTATTCGGATAACACGCTCCCCCGCTGAAATAATATCCGGACGGGCAGGTGTTGTTGGTCGGAGGAACGCATGAATTTCCGGACAGCGTGTAGCCGCTTGGACAGACGATCGGCAGCGGAGCCGCAGTATTGTACTCAGTGTCGTCGTTCGTACTCAAGCAACCCGGGTCAGCCATGTCAGTTTTACCGTCGCCGTCGTTATCAAGATGGTCAGAACACTGCGCGACAGACGTTGAAGTTGACCCGGTAAAAGTCCCGGTAGAGCCGGTCGGAAGATAGAAGCTGCCGCCGGTGAATGATCCGGTTGAACCGTTGCCAGGATACGTTGTGCCAAACGTGCCGACTGAGCCGGTTCCCGTAACCTGAAATGAACCGTTTGAGCCATTACCAGGATAGGTCGTACCAAAGGTACCGACAGACCCGGTTGAACCAAAGGTACCGGTTGAACCGGTAGCCTGAAACGCTCCATTGGAGCCATATGAAGGATAGGCAGAGCCAAAAGTTCCTACAGAACCAAAGGTACCGGTTGAACCGGTAGAACCGAATGTTCCCGTAGAACCGGTGCCGCTAAATGAACCCGTAGATCCAAAGCTCCCGGTTGAACCGGTGCTTGTAAATGTTCCTGTCGAGCCCGTAGATCCAAAAGTACCCGTGGAACCGACCGGATACGTTGTTACCGTATATGCAAAACTGGAAACCGGCATAAGCAGGCTCAAACAAAGAGCCGCAACTGCCGTTAACTTAGTAATTCTATGGGTGTTTTTCATCGGGATTATATTATATTAATTAAAACTTTCTGTCAAGTGGCACAGAGGCTGCAACCTGAATCTTAGTTTTAAAGGTTGGGACGAGGGAGCGGGCGCGTGAGCACCTACTCCCCCATCGGACTGCGCGCCGGCACGCGCTGAAGTTGAGCCGGAGACGACGCCTAGTGGATGTCGGCGTCGGTGACCGTCAGTACGACGGTCTGACTTCCGTTCCAGAAGAACGGCAGGGCGATGGCCTTGCCGTCGCTGAAGCGGAACTGAAGCTGCCAGTCATCCGTTCCCGGGGGGAAGAACGCCCCCCAGTTGTGCCCGCCCGGCTGGATGGCGGGAGTGAACCCACCTCCGAGCTCAGGACCGCCGCCGGGATTGGCAGCGTCCGGGAGCGACGAGAGCGTCGCGACGCCGAGGATCCGGCTCGTGTCGTTGACGATCGTCACGGATCCGGCCGGGAACGGGTTCGTCACCGGCGGCGTAACAGGGGTCGGGGTCGCCGGATCCGTGAAGACCGGCATGGTGATCACGCCGTTGGTGAGAACGTCCACCTCGGTCGTGAGCAACAGCCACTTGCGGGTGTTCTCATCGAAGCGCCAGAACGTGAACTGCACGTCCTGACTCTCGCCGTACACCTTCACCGGAAGCCCCCACGGCCGCCGAAGCGTCG
>JAHFLG010000029.1 GCA_023244975.1 Candidatus Harrisonbacteria bacterium | reverse complement strand
GTCAAAGATTTAACCGACCGCGGTGAGGATGCAGACGTGACCACCAAGCGCGAAACTCTGACCGGCGATGTTGAAGTGACCGAAGTTGGCCAGCGGATTTTGGTATGTAAGGGTGGCCGCGGCGGCAAAGGCAATTTTGAGTTTCGTTCCTCGCGCAAGACCTCGCCGACCTATGCCCAGCCAGGTCTGCCGGGCGAAGAGTATCAGGTGCTTCTCGAGCTGCAGCTGATCGCCGACATTGGGCTTATTGGATTACCAAATGCCGGCAAGTCATCACTGCTGAACGAACTCACTAAGGCGAATGTGAAAGTTGCGAACTATCCATTCACCACGCTCGAGCCAAACCTAGGAGTCTTTTATCGTTACGAAAAGAAGCCTATCATCCTGGCCGATATTCCAGGGCTCATTGAAGGAGCATCCGGAGGCAAGGGGCTCGGCATTAAATTTTTACGGCACATTCAGCGAACTAAGATTTTAATCCACTGTATTGCTTCTGATTCCAAGGATGTTGTCGCGGATTATAAAGCCGTGCGCGGCGAACTTGAGAAGTATGATGCTGAGCTGGCTAAAAAAGACGAGTATATTTTGTTAACAAAGAGCGATCTTACGGAAGCAGCGGCGCTTAAAAAGCAGATGACGGCACTCAAGAAATTGAAGCGGCCGATGCTGCAAGTCTCGATCCATGATGCTGACCAACTGGAGGCTCTGAAAAAGCTCTTGAATCAGTTAGCGGCATAGGGTAGAATACGTTTTATGAAATATATTATATTTGTGATCGTGGCAGTGCTCGTCATTGTCGGCGCGTTCTACTACCGGCCCAGCACTAAACTGGCTGGCACAGTCGCCCCGACAAACAATACAATTAATTCAACAAGTACCCCTGACACTATCATGGCACAGAACCCAGGTTTGAAAATAGAAGATATCAAAGTAGGCACCGGCGATGAGGCCAAGAGCGGCGATCTCGTAACAGTCAACTATATTGGAACCTTTATCGACGGCAAAAAGTTCGATGCCTCAATTGACCATGGAACCGAGGGCTTCACCTTCCCGCTTGGTCAGGGCAATGTTATCAAAGGCTGGGACATCGGCGTTGTCGGTATGAAAATCGGCGGCACCCGAACACTAACGGTCTCTCCGGAGCTTGCGTACGGCTCACGCGATGTTAAAGATCAGGCCGGTAAGGTTGTGATCCCTGCCAACTCCACCCTCATCTTCCAAGTTGAGCTCCTCAAAGTCCGCACCCACTAAATTTAAACAGCGAAAATAATAAGAAGGACCCTGAAAAGTCAGGGTTCTTTTTATATTATCAATAGTCTTATTGTGGTAAAATAAGTCCAATGAGTTCTGACGAAAAGGATCCTGTAGAAACTGAAACAATCGAGACACACGAAGAGCCTACCTCTGCTCCTGCAACAGAGGAGACTCCTCCTCGCGTACCGGAGGTTTTTAAAGAGCGAGCTATTTTTTCCAGTATTGATACGATTTGTGCCTTAATCAGAGACATAGAGGGTTTTGAAGACAATGATAGTATTTTGAACGAAGTGAATTATGAAGGGTCGGGAATTCAAGAACTTAGAAGAATTCGGCAGGGAGCAAAGCAAGAGGCAGCTGTAGCTGCTGATGCAGCGCGTCAAGCCGTTTTAGATGTTAAAGATGTTTTGGAGCCTGCTCTTGAAGCAGTTAATGACCGTAGGACGCAACTGAAAGAAACAGTCGAGATTATACGGAAAGTTACTGAATCGCTAAAACGCGCGCGAGCGGCTCAACGCAGATTTGCTCAGCTAGAGAAAAATTACAAAAGAAGCTCTGAATCTGCTCGGGAAAAAGTTTTGGAACGAGAGAAGGCAGAGAGCAGTGACGCACTTTATGATCGGGAAATAGAAACTGCGCGTGTTGTCAGGAAGATGCGGTCAAATATTTTTAGAATGCCACTGTTAGCTCATCGAGCAGCTATTAAGGAGAAAGAAAAAGAGGTTCAAAGAATGCAATCTGTGCTTGTTGAGCTTTCGGAATTTAACGATTCAATCGGATTATCTCCGTATGTGCCGATGTCGACATTCAGAGGCATCGCAGAACGAGCAGTCGGAGAAGCAACTCGACGAATAAAGACTGTTACAGACGCTGCTCTGAACGATCTTGCCTCTGAGATTACAAAACGACGCAGCGAAGTTGTAGACGAGAAACTTCTGGATGCGGTCAGTGAACAGTACATTCAGTCGGTTGTTAGGCCGATCCTGGATAAACAGATAGAAAGTTATAAATCCTTGGGTGAACGTAGTTATGAGTATCGTCAAAAATATCAAGCAGCTACAGCTGAAGGAGTCATGGAGCGAGCACTTGCCATTGCCCGGCGTGGTCTCAAGCTTCAAAATAATCACAATTGGGACGACAAGGAGGGTGAAGCAGCGAAGCAGGCATGGCATCAGGAGACTAATGAATTGCCGGATGCGTTGCGCTCGGAAGTACAACGTGTCATGGGGGCAAGCGCTCCGCTCGAGAATAAATTGAAATCCATAGTACAGTCGCTTGCAACGGCTCCGGAACGTGCTCGCTTTTCGAGTTTAAGAGAATCCCGACAGAGAGTTGTTAAAGGTATTGATAGTCGGCTTAATCCCGGATTGAGTCATTCGTTGTACTATCTTCAGAAGGCACGCATGAGTGATGATGGTGAGCATTGGCGGAGGGTTAGTGAAGGAGAAAAGGATAGTGATGATATGTGGGTAGGGGTTAACGCACTTAAGGCGGTGCTTGCTACTCCGGCTTTAACACAAGCATTTGGATCTGAGTATATTGAGAAGGCTCAGGCTGCGTTACGCGAAGAAGCATTTTCTCGTATGAGTGAAGTCCGGATGGATGCAAATCAACGAGTAACTGCGGCGCTGCGATTTTTTGAACTTGCCGGTCCGGAAGATTTACCGCGTCTGATTCTTACTGCCTATCGAGAGATTGGTTCCGGGGGGAATCGGCCGTTTATTTCGCATCATGAAAAGTCAGATGAAAATGATTTGTTCCAGAAGGTTGCGGCTTTTGGAGCCGATGCTCGCGCATTGGTAGCAGAACAAGATATTCCCGAAGCCTTAGAGATTGCCGATCTAATTAAGGGTAATCCTGAACATTGGTCAAATCGACATATTTTTGAGTCAGACCCTGAGCACCCTGATGTTCTGAAATCACGAGACAATCCTGTTAACATAAAAATTCAGGAGGCAGTTTTGAACTTATGCATTCGTATGTATGAGCGCGATCCTGAAAAAATGGGATCATTTACGATTGATACGGTGAACGAGATGTATTCCGACGTTGAGGTTCCTTCAAAATTACGAGCCATCCTCATACAGGAGTCTGCGGAGCGGCAGCATCTTGTGCCTGAGGTTTTGGAAATCGCACAGCGACAGATTTCAGAAGGATATCCTTCTGGTTTTACAATGCATGACTCTGCCGATTTTCGGTATTTCGCTAATGACCCTAATAGCAGCAGGTTCGCCGAAAATTTTAAGAAGAGTATTCAGAGCTTTGTACAATATCGTCTATTGAAAATCAATTCACCTGAAACGCAGGCGGATGTACGGAAGGAGTACGTTGATGGAGCAGTTCGTTTTGTTGAGAAATGCGAGAAAGCAGGGTGGCTTCGGGGAATGCTTGAAGGATTGGATTCGGTAGAAATTTTACGTGCCACTCCTGAGGAATTTGACGCAACTGCGCTTTTACAGAGTGAATGGTTTACTGAGGCGGTGGCGGGTGCGGCGCCAAAAATGGGTGATGACCTTATTCATACCTTTGCTCTACGATATGCCCGTCTTGGAGGTGAAAAAGATCTCGCGTATATGCGAGAAGTTGCTACTTCTCAGCCGCAAGAAAAGCTCTTTAATGCCAAGTATGCTCTTCAGTCATTGATTAAAGGCGTGTTTGATGAAGATCCTGGATTTTCTCTTGATCCGGCGTATGGTGGCCTTACCCTCGAAGAGCGAAAAAAATTATGGGATGCTTGCATTGTAGGTGCAAGTGGTAACGGATCAGAGAATCGCTTTATGGCAGCGGCTTTAGCCAGCGCTGAGTACCAGACTTCTGGGGAGAAAGGTAACAATTTTTCTGCCGAGATCATGAAGGTCGCGGACAAGCTCGTTGCGAGCAGTGATAAGGTTGTTTTGTATTTTGGTCTTCAGCTCAAGCGAAAAGTAGACTCAGGATTTCAGGGTTATGCTGAAAAGGTGCTCTCCTTGGGAGATGCGCTTACTGAAATCGGGAAATTTGACGGACAAGTTCTTCAAAGCTACGCTCAGCTTACTGAGTCTATCTGGCAGCAACTTGATGATCAGCGTCGGGTTGCAACAATCAAAGCAATGGCCGCTGCCGATTCGTATCGCAGCTTAGGAGGATTTTTCGCGCGCTTTGCTTTGGCCGGAGAACCATCGAATGAAGTAACGAGAATTATCGGCGAGCATTACCCGATACTACATCCGCAATTTACTCGCGAGGTTATTGTCGACAATGTTGCCCAAAAAGTAACTGAACAGAACTGGGCTCTTTTATTGGCTGCGTATGTTCAGCTTGAGAGCAACCAACTTAACATACCTGAAGTAGCTGAATCTTTAAAATTATTGTTTTCAGTGCGCGATAATCCGGAAACTTCGGAACAATGTCTTGGATACTTGCGAGAGGGTTGGCAGAAATTTCTTGTCAGCCCCGAAGCGCCACTTCCTTTGCGAGTCGCGCTTGTCAGTCAGGAAATTTCAAGAGCTGGAGGAGCTGGGCACTTAAAATATATCGAATCATTAGCGGGACTTATTCATGCTGTAGCCACAGGTTTTCGAAATCCTCGGATAGCTCAGGGTACGAAGGAATTGATAAAAACGGGTTTAGTAGAGTTTGAGACCAGATTCAGGGATGGAAAGAAAAAAGAGCGCTGGAGCGAAGATGAAAAAGCTGCATTTTACGATCTTTCGACAAGCATCATTGAAGCTGCGCCAAGTTTATATGGAGATTTTTTGAATGTGTTTCGACAGATGAATCCGCAACAGGCTCGTGCGTTCGCTTCCGAGCAATTCCCAATGTACCATACGTGGCTGACCCTGCTTCAGAAGCCCAGTCAGAAAGAAGGAGAAGAAGTTGTTGTATATGATCCGAAAGATCTCGTTCTGATTAGGCGCAGTCTTGCCGATTTTGTTGTGCGACTTGGCGCATCCGGTGAAGAAAGTCATCAGCAGGTGGTTGCCGAAAACAAAGGACGTCTTGTAGGCATTTTGCGCGAACGGTTTGCTGCCAGATTTGGTGTTACGGCTGTTCCTGAGCAGATTTCTCCAGAACACCTCCGAACGATCCAAGATTCGATTCGCTATCTCTCTAACATGAATAATCGCACTCCTGAGAGAGAAGCAATCATGTCTCTTTATTTAGGTTTGCGACTAAACGGTCAGTGGGCAACGTTTAGGTCAGGTGGAACTATCGATCCAGCCATGTTAGTTAACGGTGATGTTGTAGGCCGATTAGGCAATTTTATTGCTCAGCGAGCAGAACTTGATACGGTGAATTCAGATCGTCTTGGGATTACTGCTGAATCTCTGCCCGCATTCAAGGCGGCGCTTGAAGAAGAAGTTTTAAGTACAATCATTGGAAGCGTTGAAACAGTGGATGTGAGGATTCATAATGCGATGTCGAATCTTGAAGCCCTTGCTGATCCGGACGTATATCCTGATGCAGAGGAAAAGGCACTATTGGAAGCACTTACTAAATATGGTAAAGCTGTCGGATCGGCTCTTGCAAAGATATATCGTGGTTTGGCTGGGCAGGCTGTTCCGCTTACACCCGAGGAGCATTCAGTTCGAACGCTTCTAGCAGAGCGTGCGGGCGACGGAGCGATTAACACTCAGGAGAAGGTACAGGCTTTGCAAAAAAAGATGCGTCCGATAAGCGCAATCACCTCTGCCTTAGGATCTCTCCGCGCATCTGGCATTAATGAGCAAATTGACGATCTCAATGCACTGCTTGTGCCAAGCCCGAGAATCGTTGAGATTTTTAGAGATAAGCTTGGCGAGGAATTTACTTCAGCTTCAGGAGCTTTGGCACTGTCTCAGGACGTCGACTACCTTGATAATTTAGTTGTGAAAAGTGGAGATAAGTTGAATGCAGAGGAGCGTGGAATTGTTACTGGGTATATGGGCGAGATTCGGAAACGGGTACAAAATCTTGAAGGTGCATTAGACAAAGTAAAAGAGTCCTTTGTCGCTATCAAGCGTTCTGTTCATGATACGGCGACCGACCAAATGAAGGAACGTCTTAATGGTATCGAACGGGCTTTATTTACAAAACAAACCGAGCAGGCGCTTTTGACCCGTGTGACAAGCAATCTCGACGATATTATTGAGAATATTCGCCAGTGTCTTGGCTGTATGACACGGGAGATTAACAATGATACAAATCTTACATTTGGAGATGGTAATAAGTTTTTCGTTATGAGCCAGACTCCGGGAGAGCCGAAGAGCGTTTCTGATCAGATAGTGATGCTCGTGCCTTTTGTTCCATCGGAAGGGAACCCGGAAATGACATTTTTATTCGATACATTGTATGGAGTCCGTACTCCAGATTTGTTGGTAGGCCATGTCGTGGCAGTATTCAAAAAGTATTCGCAGCTTAAGCGAAAGTTTCCTGAAGCGAAACTTTCCGTTATGGTTAGCGAAGCAGCGCTTCTAACCGCTGGAATCTCAGCAGATGTTCTGAGGCGAAAATTATTAGAAGAGCATGAGTTGCCGGTGCGCGCTCAGGAAGACAATGGCGTGGCGAATATAACCCTTTCTGCCGCTGGTGATCACTATATTGAGATGGGTCGGCCAGTTGGGATAGACGACATGGATTCGCGCCGTGCAGGCAATCGGCAGGTAGGCGGCCTTCGTCTTACCTTGGGTTAAGCGTAACCTTGCTAACAGATTCGGAACGCGTATACTAAAATTATGAGTGAAGAACGCGCTGAATCTTCTAGTATTGAGCAGTCTCCGAAAGCTGAGGTGATTGCTGGGGAGACGGAGAAATTTTCCTCCCAAAGAAATTTATTGACGTATAGCTTAGATGATGCCGACAAAGAAGTTGAGCGAATTTTGCAATCAGTAAAGGATACATTGCAAGGTTTTGAGGCGCTTGATTTTAAACCAGGTGAAAGAAAGTCGCGAGAGATATTGAAACGGATCACTCGGGATGAATTATTTCGTCAGGTTCAAGACGCTCAAGATCATGCTGCTATAAAACGACGTCGCACTGCTATAGAACGAGAGGAGGGCGAGAGTCTGAGCGCCAAGGATGTTATTGAGAAGATAGCAGCGCTGCGCGGCGCTTTGACAGCTATCGATGTTTGGTTAGATTCAGCGCATCAAGAACAAGCTTCCTTAAACCGGGAGCAAGATAAATCTGCGCGTTTGCAGGGTGAGGTTTCAAAAAAGCGTTTTGAACGAATGACCGGCGGGATTTTGAAGAATTTTTGGAAACGTCGCGCAGAGCAACGCTTACGTGAGGTTGACGCGGCAGCCGAAGCGCGATCCAAGGCAGCTCGAGCGACGGAGGGAGTTCTGAGTCGTGATGTTTTAGATGCTACTATATTGCGTGACAGTGTTCAGAGTTCTCTTGAATCACTTGATCGCAGTCTTATTGAATCGGTTTTTAGAAATATTACTGAGTGTTATGAACGATCAAAGAATCAATTTTTAACTCCTGAGAGGAAGACTGAGTATAACGAATATCTTATTCAGCATAGACTCATCCCTGACATAGCTGCTGTTGAAAAGGAGCGCCATATTACGATTGCATCGGAAGACCGTAAAAATATGATCGCGGCCGTACGAGATGGTTTGAGCACTGGTTTCAATTTAGGATGGAACGCGAACGAGGAGGCGCGTCAAAAAGCTCATGAAAACGGAAAGCAATTTCATGATATATGCAAAAAGTATCCGGAGGCGTTTGATTTGGATGAAGTGGCGGATTTTTTCAGTATCCGCCGCGAGGGCGTGCCGGACAGGCATTACGATACCGCAATCAGATTAATTTTTGAGGATGTAATAGCCAAAAAGGTTGGTGAAGCTACGGAGCATTTTAAGCACTTAGTTCGAAATCCAGAAGTTGCTCATATTATTGATTCGGTATCTGCAGGCATTTTAGACCATCAGACCTCCGCTTCCTATAGTGTCCGGTATAGCTGGAGGACTGGGAATGGAAGATACAATTTAGAGACTGTTCCTATCAACGAGATTACGGATAATAGTGAGGCATTCGTGCGCTGGGAAGCTATAAATCAGGACTCGGAAGTTGCAGCCACACTTAAAAAGTATATGCCCGGAGTAGAGCAAAAATTGATTAAAAACCTCTATAATAATGCGTTAGTGCCGGGTGGGTACGAATCATGGCCCGGCACGTACGCAGCGAGCATTATGAGGCAGATCAATAGTCCTGAGGCAATCCCTTTGCTTGTTAAGCATATGGAAGTTGCCGGTGTTGGTCATACCACTGCCCACGTGGTGCATGTAGTAGAGCGGTTATTGGAAAACACAGATCCGCAGGAACGAGCAGCAGTTCTTAAACAGATGTCGCCTACAGATCAACGACTGGTACTGGCGATGCAAGATAAAAGATCAGGTATTAATCGTTTTGGTTTTGGCATGGGCGGCGATGCTTACCTGGTGTGTGGATTATTTGCGCGCGGCGCGCGCACGATTACGCGTGAGGAAATTTTAAAAATGCTCGATGCAACCCATAAATATGACGAAAGCACCCTGCATGATTACTATTTAGGTGACGAGCATGCCGAGAATCAGGAGTGGGTTATGGAAGAGCTCATGGCGCGACGTTCGGAGACAGAGCATCTAATCATAGAGAGCCGATTGACCACGTGGGGTCAGACCGCGGATAAATTACTGGCGAATTTGGTAAATCCGCGTTACGGATCGAGCGAGGCATTTCCTAAGCGCATTGTCGCAGAAGGTTTAGGCATTGACGACCCTAAAATTCTTACCCTCATAGAGCAGATTATGGCGAGCAAGGGATTCGTCAAGAGTGGTTTTGAGAGGACTCGATTTACTGACGGCTTGTTATTGTTAAATGCTCATCAAGAACAAGGAGCAGCTGATCTCAAAACAATTCTGGCAGCCTATCGTGGTAGCAAAGATGATCCGCAGCGCGTTCGTAGAATATTCCAGATGCTTGGATCGCTTGAGAATTTTGCCTCGTATGGTTTAGCCGTGCCATCAGCGGAAGAAATTGCCGCAATTGAAACAAAATTGGCAGATTTACAAGCGCAGCTTGCCGGATCGCTGGCCAAAGACGAAAGAAAAAAGGTTGTCTCTTCTATCCGGGCGGTGGAGTTGGAATTACAAAATATCAAAGGTTTAAAAGGTATTGAAGACGCACTGATCAATCGGCTGGCACAAGAAGGCTGTCTTAAACTAAATTTGCCGCTCGAATATCAGGATCGAATTAAAGAAAATCTTGAAGAATTGATGGCTAATGGAATTTTTGAAATAATTCCGACGCTAGCCGCTACCTATGAACATAAAAATCTTCCTGATGTTAAGGAGTTGTTATCAGAAATAACCAAACATATTATTGACGGAGATTTTAAACGATGGAGATATACCCATGAACGAAGCCAGGAATTGTTAGCTGGATTGTCCGTAGAAGAATCAGCGCGGTGGCAAGAAAATTTGCCTCCAGTGAAGCTTGAGGTTTCAGTCACTACAAGTGAAATGGAACAACGGAACGCTCAGCTTGCCGCCGTCAAAGAACATTTTGCGAACGCTAAAGCCCATATTTTGGAAGTCAAACCGGATTTTGATTTTTCCGATACTAAAGTGGCGACTTTGGAACAAAAGATTGAGATGCTTACTCAGCAGATTATGAGCGCAAAAGACGATGCCGCACGAAAATCGTTTGGCAAGGAAAAGGCAGATTTACAGAACCAGGTCATCCTTGTCCGCGGTATGCGATTTATAGATACCGTTGATCCAGCCCATTTTGACCCCCAAGAAATAATAGCCAGAGCCAATGAAGCTAAAAACAAGGCTGAAATGCTTGGTATCCCAATGGCAGTATTGGACCTTGAGCAGGTTTCTAAGACATTTACTGTTAAAGAGATTAAAGGAGTCGTAGCGTATGAAAGTGATGACCCCCTAACTTTGCTTCGCGTGGGTGTTGAGCCTAGTGAAACATGTCAATCCTGGCGAAAGGGCGGTTACAATGAGTGCCTTTTGGCCTACGTTGCGGATAGCAATAAGAAACTCATTAACGTCGCCGACAGCGAGGGAAGAATTATTGCTCGCAGCGTTATCAAGCTCACGCATCAAAAAATTCGCGAAGGAGAGGATGCCCAACAAAGAACGATCTTGGTTGAGCCGCCGTATACTCTCTTATTTGATTCGAATGTATTTAGAGCGTACGCTCGTATTTTGTTAGAGAAGGCAAGGCAAATTGGCTCAGCAATTACATTTGGCGGAGGAAAAGGAGAAGTACTTTTATCGGGATCTCGGGGTAGTACGGCTCTTCTTGAAAATGAGACATTGATGGGGATCTTTGTCCAAGAAGCTCGCGCTGCTGGTTTTTCTGCAAAACATCGCGAGGTGAGCATATACATTCCTAGAAGTAAAAATAAATTTGAATATAGCGATACGCTTGGCGGCAAATTAACCTCCTTTAGTTATTATGTTCGAAGATCAGCAGTTGTGTTTGAAAATAAATAGAACGGTTGCTTAATTTTTAGAAATTAGGTATATTTTAATACGTTAAACGGTGCCAATCGGCACTTTTCTATTTATGGCTTCACCCAATATTCGAAACATCGCGATCATTGCTCACGTCGACCACGGAAAGACGACGCTGGTTGACGCGCTCTTAAAGCAGTCCGATGGATATAAAATGAAGTCCGGCGAATCCGGCGAACTCATCATGGACAACAACGAGCTTGAACGCGAGCGCGGTATTACGATTTTGGCCAAGAACGCGGCAATCATCTATAAAGGAACAAAGATTAATATCGTTGACACTCCTGGTCATGCCGATTTCGGTGGCGAGGTGGAGCGCATCATGAGCATGGTAGACGGTGTGTTGCTTCTCGTGGACGCACAAGAAGGTCCGATGCCGCAGACCAAGTTCGTTTTAAAGAAAGCTATCGAAGCTGGACACAAGGCGATCGTGATTGTAAACAAAATCGACAAGCCAGCAGCGCGCTCGGCCTGGACGCTGGACGAGACGTTTAGTTTGTTTATTGATTTGGGCGCCAGCGAAGAGCAGGCGCACTTTCCGGTTATCTATGCTTCGGGTATCGCCGGTAAAGCAGGTGACAAGCCGGATATCACAACCATGAAAGATATTACGCCGCTGTTTGATAAAATTTTAGAATATATTCCTCCGCCAGCTGGCGGAGCCGAAGTTAATGCCGCGCCGCTCCAGATGCTCACTATCAACCTCGCCTACGATACCTATAAAGGAAAGATGGCTATCGGACGACTTCACTCCGGTACCTTAAAGCCGAATCAGCAGGTGATGCACATCAACCGCGCCGGTGTTATGAAAAAAGCCCAGTTGACCAATGTCTTGATCTTTGAAGGCATGAACCGCAAAGAGGCGACTGTGGTGGAGGCCGGAGACATTTGCGCCATCGCCGGCATTCCGGATATTTCCATCGGCGAAACAATTGCCGACATTACTGATCCGCGACCACTGACACCGATTAAAATCGACGAGCCGACCATTAAGGCAATTTTCATGGTCAACAAGGGTCCATTCGTCGGTCAAGAGGGTCAGTATGTAACCAGCCGCAACATTGAAGAGCGATTGGTGCGTGAGACTGAGACTGACGTGGCTCTCCGCATGGAAAAAATGGACGAGAGCGACCGTTGGATCATGAGCGGACGCGGTGAACTTCACCTCGCGATTTTAATTGAAAAGATGCGTCGTGAAGGATTTGAGCTGATGGTTGGTAAGCCGCAGGTCATTTTCAAAGAAGATCATGGCGAGAAACTCGAGCCATTCGAACTTGTCAGCATCGAAGTGCCCAACGAGTCAACCGGTACGGTCATTCAGGACATGGGCAGCCGCCTCGGCGAGATGCGTCACCTGACCCAGGATGGACCGATTACGAAGTTAGAATTTTCAATTCCAACCCGCGGACTTATCGGTTACCGTTCTGATTTTATGACTCGTACCAAGGGTCTCGGAATTATGAATACGATTTTTGACGCATACAAGCCGTTTAAGGGTGACATCACTAAGTTGCC
>JAHFLG010000005.1 GCA_023244975.1 Candidatus Harrisonbacteria bacterium | reverse complement strand
GCTGCCGCGACAGGTTCACGTCGAACAGCGACCCGGCACACCTCTTTCTTTTTCAATAAATCAATCACGCTCACGTCATCATTAAATCGATTGCAGACATACAGCATCTTGCCGTCCGCGCTGACAACCAGCGCCATCGCAGTATGACCAGCGGGGATAGTTTCGACGACGCACAATCTCGTCAGGTCGATGATACATATACGGCTCTCCGGTGCAGCGCACGTGACGAACAATTGTTTTCCATCCCTCGATAAGGCCAATCCCTGAGATGATTCCGGAACAGCGATGGAACCGGTAACCTTTAGGCTTGCGGTATCGAAACGTAAAATCCGGCTTGCCGTCGCACAGGCCACGTAAAGTGCCGCACCATCAGCAGAGGTAATCACCGCAGCGGGAGACAACGGCATCGGCTGCGCGATCAGCCGTTCAGCCGCATTAGCAAAAATCACGGTTGCCCAAACCGGCGTCAATGTCAGGCACCACCACAGCTTCAGCACTTTTCTCAACATACGAAAAATAGATGATCAATACATCCATTCGTCCATCCTCGACTGAGAGTGAATATTACAGAGCCGGAACAAGTCGCGTTTCTTATGCGGTTATCGATGAACGCTGCTACCTTGACTGAGGCGGAAGGGCTCCGCTTGTCAGAAGATTGCCCATAGAGAGAGGACCGGTTTTACACAGCCTGTTTTGCCAAAGATTCAGATTGGTTCTTTGGAAAAACCCAGCCAACGACTAAATAGATTGAGGTCGCGCTCAGGAGCAGCAAATCGATTCCGAAACTCATGGACAGAGCAATACTGAGAATTGGAGCGATCACGGAAAACGCACCATTAACCCCCCAAGCCCAAGGTACGAGATTTGGCGCAACATCTTTCATCTGGTTGATAGCAGTGGGTATAAACACTCCCATCAGCAAGCCAAGTGGGAAGATCTGGACTAATACTACGACAGCACGTGCAATAAATGACTGGAGCCCCAAACTCTGCAGGGCTGGAAAAGCGAATTGTGTTTCGATAATGACAAAAAAAACCAACGCATAGCTGACGAATCTTGGCCCTCGCAACCATCTGCATAGGTCAGAAGAATATAACGCACCGATGCCAGTCGAAAATAATAGCCCCGCTAATACGACTGAAAGAGCATAGTTGGGATGCCCTAGATATAATCCCAATCTCTGCATCAAGGCAATTTCAATGCCTAGATAGCCTAACGCTGTGCCGGCAAATACGGCACCCAATCGCCGCCGAGTCGCTGGCACACCTTCGTAAGGTATAGAACGAAGCGGAAGCCATACACATAATAGAGTAATCACTCCCACAGCCAAAAACATTACCACCAAAGTTATTTGCATCGCCGGCACCGCCGTTTGCATACTTGGCCAATTACCCCACGGCGAAAACTTAATTAAGATTGGCAAATGACTCCATCTTGAGAAATTAAAAAAGAACGGACTATCATCAGTTGCGGGTTGAATATTATACGACCACATCTTGTAGAATTCATTCTCAGCGCCATCCGGCAATTCAATGAACATCCGATGTGGTGTCTTGATCTTGGATGCCCTGTCGGGCGCGAAGCTGAATTCTAGATAGGGATTGGGGGCAACCCACGCAGTGAGTTTGTCGAGTTCGTCTCTGGTAAAGGGGGTTTTCTTTACAAGGAGAGCCATAAAATTGATCCCCTTTTCTGAGATTAAAGCGAGATGCTTGGCCGGATCTGAAACACCTGACTTCTTTAGTGCAGCAACCGCCGTGGCAACTATACGAAGCATCTCGCGTGCAGGATATTCCTCCATGCGCATGACGTTAAGAATACCGTTTGGGTTTAGTCGCGACAAGTATAGCTCAAAGGCCTCCTCTGTATACAAGTAGCTTTCGGAAAACACATGCGCGGCTCCGGGAGTGCCACTAAAGGAATCCACCCCTGAAAGCTGAACAATATCGAAACTCTCAGCCGTGCTCTTTAAGAAGTGACGTCCATCATCATATACCAGTTTTACCCGAGGGTCCTTCGTCCATGCCCCGAAATAATCAGCATAATCTTCTTTCAATACTTTCAAAACGGCATGATTGACTTCAACGCCAACGATATTGGCAGCGTTGAAATGAAGTGCTGTCAAAATATCAAAACCGCCCCCTACGCCTATGATTGCGACCTTGGGTTTGTTCGTGGCCTGCGCGACGTAGGCCGCTGAATATATCGTTTCCTGAATTCCTTCGAGTGATTCCGGTTTTCCGTCATACTCCACCGCATAGGTAAACGCATAATTGTTCTGAGTTAGACAGCGTTTAAAATGGGAGAGAAACGTTTTATTGCTGCCGATCAGTGCAGGATAAGCCATCTGCGTTGGATCCGGCGGAGGAATGCGAGATACTTCTATACGTGCAGTCGCATCCCATCGTACATATTCTATAGCAACGCCTGAATTCGGGTTTGAGGCTGCAGCGAGCTGTGTTCCTTGTGGATACCGTAAAGAGAAAAGGGACTGCTGAAATATAATGCTTAATATAATGGCTGCCATGGCGGCCAATCTTACTGAAGACGTAAAAGGCCGACACCGTGGAATCAATACAAACGTACTAATAATAAGTAAGCCACAGGCCAGTAGCAGCGAGGTTTCGACGCCTATGCTATTGATTGCCGGGGCCACCGCAAGCGCCCCGCACGCCGAACCCACCAAGTCCCAGCAATAGATTTTTCGAGCTGGGTATCGAGGGTTGGAAAGCAATAAACCGAGAATAAGCCCAGAAAAAATAAACGGTACGGCAAAAAGCAAAGCATATGGAACCGCCTCGACAATGATAGTCCAGAACTGAGAGCGGTTAGTGAAGTACGGCATACTAAAGTCCGCTCTGTAAAACAAAAGCGTAGCTCCAAATGTAGATGCAATAAACGCCGACGCCCACCACACTATTGTCTCTTCCAAATTATCTTCCCAGCGCTTTAGTCTGCGGCTGAGAATGACTCCAGAGCAAGCAAACCCCAACATCGTCAGGGAGATAACAAAAAAGGCAAAGTTGTTGAGTAGCTTGGCCGATATGATTCGATGAAAGAGAATTTGGGCCGCAAGGGTAACAAAAGCGGTGGTAAAGGTGACAAGAGCAACGCGATTTTCAGAACGGATTATCATTAATATAACTCCTATTGTGTTGCGGTTAAACCAAGCATTAGTTGTCAACACGGTTACTTAAGCTCTTGCAAGGCATTTACTAGAATTCACGTCTTCTTTAATGAATCGGCAACAGTTAACCGAGCGCGGCGTGTTCGCCGCCCGCATCGCCCAGCCCGACCGGTAACCACCAGCCAGCCCGACGTTGAGGAGGGAGAAAGGACGCAGATGGCATGACTACTCTGACGGCGTGGCATATGCCGCTGGATCATTGAACGACGTTGCCAACGAACTACTCGCTATCTGCCCGTAGAGTAGGCAGGAGCGGACCGGGGTGAGTCGGGCCGCTCCCGCCCCTCATCAAACCGGACAGGCGGTTTTCCCGCATCCGGCTTTCCGAGATCGTTCACGGCTTGGCTATCGGGTGTAATACCAATTACCGATCTAAATGGCACTAAACGGAACGTAGGAAGCGTTTGCTTCAGCGAGCATCCAGCCGTCACCGATGAGTTGACGTACGCGGGTTGGTTCGGTCCACAGGGGTTTGAGTTCCTCGCAGATTTTGTCCTCAAGCTGGCGCAGCGTG
>JAHFLG010000071.1 GCA_023244975.1 Candidatus Harrisonbacteria bacterium | reverse complement strand
AAAAGTTTAGAAATTTGAAATTATAAATTAAAAATTTTAGTACAACATATGGCCGATATAAACAACATGATTGCCGAGGTAGAGAAGATGACCGTTGCTGAGCTCGCTGAGCTCGTGAAGGCGATGGAGACGAAGTTTGGTATTTCTGCACAGATGTCCTCCGGAGGAGGATCCGCCTCTGGCGGAGCCGCTGAGAGCGCTGAAGAGAAGACCGCTTGGGACGTTATCCTGAAAACAGGTGGCGACCAGAAGATCCAGGTCATCAAAGTTCTGCGCGAAGTCACAGGTCTTGGTTTGAAAGAAGCCAAGGACATCGTTGACGCCGCTCCGAAAGCCGTCAAGACTGGTTTGGCGAAAGCCGAAGCCGAAGAGCTCAAGAAAAAGCTTGAGTCTGCAGGTGCTACTGCGGAATTGAAATAGAACTCTGAAAAATCCCCTGATTAGACATCAGGGGATTTTTTGTTTACACTAAAGCATGGCGAAACCCAAAAAAGCCAACAAGAAGCATTTTATCATTGATTTTGACAGCACCTTTGTTAAGGTTGAGACGCTGGATGAGCTCGCGAAGATTGTACTGGAAGGGAATTCAAAGAAAGAAGAAATTTTAAAGCAGATCAAAGAAATAACGAATTTGGGAATGGAAGGAAAGATCTCCTTCCCGGAATCGTTGAAGCAACGATTGGCGTTATTTTCGCCAAACAAGGCCGAGATAGAAAGCATGATTGATTTTCTGAGGGGAGCGATCACTGCTTCCTTTGAGCGCAATCGCGAGTTTTTCAAGACGTTTGGCAAGGATATATATATTATTTCCGGGGGATTCAAAGATCTGATCGTCCCGGTCGTGGCTGAGTTCGGTATTCCGGCCAAAAATGTTCTCGCCAATACCTTTGAATTTGATGCCGCAGGCAGTGTCATCGGCGTGGATCAGAATAATCCACTGAGCCAAGACAAGGGTAAGCCGAAGGCTGTTGCAGCACTGAAGCTTCGAGGAGAAGTGATTGTGATAGGGGACGGCATGACTGATTATCATATTAAAGAGCACGGAGCCGCCCACAGCTTTGTTGCCTTTACTGAAAATGTAAGCCGCGATCCGGTTGTTGCCAAAGCAGATTTAGTGGCACCGAATTTAGATGTTTTTCTACATGCGCATAAACTGCCGGCCAGTGTTTCCTATCCGAAAACTAAAATGAAGATATTACTTTTGGAGAACGTTCACGGGCTCGCAGCTTCTGCGTTTGCAGATCAAGGGTATCAGGTTGAGTCGCTACCAAAGGCGCTGCCGGAAAAGGAGTTAGCCGAAAAAATAAAAGGAGTTTCTATTCTTGGTATACGTTCGACAACGCAGGTAAGCGAGAAGGTTTTAAAGAACGCCGACAAGCTGCTCGCCATTGGCGCGTTTTGCATTGGTACGAACCAGATAGATTTGAGAGCCGCGGCCAAGCGGGGAGTAGCGGTATTTAATGCGCCCTATGCCAACGGCCGCAGCGTCGTCGAGCTTGCCATCGGTTTGATTGTGATGCTGTACCGGCGTATTCCGATTAAGCAGGCTGAGATGCACGCCGGTACCTGGAACAAATCGCCGGCCGGAGCGCGCGAGATCCGAGGCAAGACCCTCGGCATCGTCGGCTACGGCAATATTGGTAGCCAACTCTCGGTGGTCGCTGAAAGCCTCGGCATGAAAGTGTTATTCTATGACCTGATTGAGCGGCCGGCGATGAGCAACGCAGTCCGCTGCGATTCACTCAAGGAGTTGCTCAATAAGTCCGACGTGGTGACGTTGCACGTAGACGGCCGCTCGTCTAACCGTGAATTTTTCGGTCAGGATGAAATTGAGCAGATGAAGACCGGAGCATTTTTTCTCAACTTAAGTCGAGGTTTCGTGGTGGATGTAGCGGCGATGGCCAAAGCGGTTAAGCAAGGGAGTCTCGGCGGAGTTGCTATCGATGTATTTCCAAGCGAGCCGAAAGAGAGTCCGTCACGATTTAAAACGCCACTGCAAAAACTCTCCAATGTTATCCTGATGCCGCACATCGGCGGCAGCACTATTGAGGCTCAGGAAAATATCGCGCTCTACCTTTCTAATAAATTAACCAACTATATTGATACCGGCAACACGATTCTTTCGGTGAATTTTCCGCCCCTGCAACTGCCGATGCTTAAGGATGCGCACCGGCTTATTCACATTCATCGCAACATGCCCGGCGTGCTTGCAAAAATAAACACAATCATGGGCAAGCACAAAATAAACATCATCGGACAATACCTAGGAACGACTGACGCGATCGGGTATGTGATCACTGACGTCAATAAAAAATACCAGCCCAAGGTTATTGAGGCACTTAAACGTATGCCGGAAACTATTAGGCTGCGAACATTATACTAATGGAACCGATATTTTTTACATGCGGGCCGACCCAGTTATATCCGACCGTTGTAGGGCATATGAAGGCTGGCTTCGACAGCCAGTTTTTTTCACTTTCACATCGCGGTAGTAAGGTGATGGAGTGCTACGGCAGCGCCGTAGCAGGATTGCGGACACTGATGAGTATTCCGGCTGACTACGAAGTATTTTTTATCAGCAGCGGCACCGAGGGCATGGAGCGGGTGATTCAAAATTGTGTCAATGCTACCAGCGGCCATCTCATTAACGGAGCGTTTTCCAAACGCTGGCTGACGACTAGCCAGCAGCTCGGCAAAAAAACCGAAGACCTGACGGTTCCTGACGGCAGCGTGCCTGACATCAGCAAAGCCAGTTTTTTAAAGTCCGTGGAACTTATCTGCGTAACCCACAACGAAACCAGCACCGGCGCGATGATCCAGCCAGCTGCAATCTCCGCGCTGCATACACAATATCCGGAGGCGCTGATTGCGGTAGACATTGTTTCTTCCGCGCCGACCGTTGAACTTGATTTCACTTCAACAGATTGTGTTATTTTTTCTGTGCAAAAAGGATTTGGTCTGCCCGCCGGTCATGGAGTGATGGTTGTAAGCCCGCGTGCCATGGCAACGAGCGCTAAGCTTTCAAAAAAGATTTCCGTTGGTACGTATCACAGTTTTGCTGAATTGAAAAAATACGCTGACAAGAGCCAGACGCCGGACACCCCGAACGTGCTTGGCATCTATCTGCTGAGCAAGGTCGTCGCTGATTTTAATGCTGTCGGGATTGCAAAATTACGTGCACAGACTACGCAACGAGCAGAAAGACTGTATCAGCTTATTTCTCCCTTTGTGAAAGAAAAGACCGCGCAATCCCTGACAACTATTGTTGCCGAGGTTGCCGGGGGATCAGCGCGGGTCATTGATGCCCTTAAAGCTCAGGGAATCATGGTCAGCTCGGGCTATGGCAGCCACAAAGACAGCCAGATTCGCATTGGCAACTTCCCGGCCCACACCGACTCAGATTTTGAAAGATTGCTGGCTACGCTTGAAAAAGCTCTCCGTAGAGCATAAGATTATTCAACGCGCGATTAGCTCAGTGGTAGAGCATTGCATTCACATTGCAAGGGCCGCTGGTTCGATCCCAGCAGGACGCACTAGAATTTGACTAATTATTATATTTATGATAGCATCTTGTCAGCGTGGAATATGGCTGTAGCTGTATTTCATTTTGAAAACCCAAAACCAGAAATGGAGGTCAGTCATGTTCAATAGATTGGCAGAAGTCATTCGGCCGTCTATAATTAGTTTAGTCGTTCATCGGCGCGAAACGCTTACGGGAAAAG
>JAHFLG010000070.1 GCA_023244975.1 Candidatus Harrisonbacteria bacterium | reverse complement strand
CCAACGAGTCAACCGGTACGGTCATTCAGGACATGGGCAGCCGCCTCGGCGAGATGCGTCACCTGACCCAGGATGGACCGATTACGAAGTTAGAATTTTCAATCCCAACCCGCGGACTTATCGGTTACCGTTCTGATTTTATGACTCGTACCAAGGGTCTCGGAATTATGAATACGATTTTTGACGCATACAAGCCGTTTAAGGGTGACATCACTAAGTTGCCGCATGGTTCGCTGATCGCGCATGAAACCGGCACTTCAACGAACTATGGACTGCTCGCTGCTCAGAGCCGGGGCGTTTTGTTTATCGGAGCGGGCGTCAAAGTATATGAAGGAATGGTTGTCGGGCAAAATGCCAAGGATATGGATTTGCGCGTTAACATCGTACGTGAAAAGCAGTTGACTAACTTCCGTGCCAAGAACGAGGGTATTGGAGCCTTCCTCGAAGTTCCGACCGAGATGACGCTCGAAGATTCGCTCGAGTACATTGCTGACGATGAGTACGTTGAGGTCACGCCAAAGTCTATTCGCATCCGTAAAGCTGACCTGAAGGGCAAATAGATTCTTTTTGTTTTTTGGTTTACAATAGGTGCATGGTAACGGAAGACCAGATTGTTATTTACGGAGGCACGCGAAACCATGATTTTGATGCGCGCGTACTTGAGCTCGTAAACGCCTCAACAGGCAAGTCATTTCAATTTAGTCACGTTTGGCACTCTATCTGGACTGATGGCGAGCCAGGCTTCCGCTTAGAAGATCCCGCTTTAATCAAAGGCAGGCACGCGGTTATTTTTTCCTGCCCAACGAATTTTAAAATAGCTTCTGAGCTCAACGACATGGTCGTCGCTTGCAAGCAGCAGTATGGAGCCAAGAGCGTGACTGTGGTTCTTAGCTTCCTGCGCTATCGCCGCCAGGATCGTCCGGAACACGATTTTGAAATAACCCGTTTGCGCTGGTTTATGCGTGATCTGAAAATGCTCGGTGTTGACAACTTGGTTGTCTGCGAGCCACACTCCGTCGAAAATACCGTCAAGTATGCGAAGGAGTTCGGCATTAATCTTGTAATTGCCGATCCAACTCCGATCTACGTGTCAGTGTTTAAAGAATTCGTGCAGGCTCATGGAGGACCGGAGAAGGTGATGATTTATTCTCCTGATTTTGGCTCCATTGAACGGTCTATCCCGCTCGCTACCGCTCTTGGCCTGAAGGTGCTGGTGACTCCAAAAAAACGCAGTAACGGCGAGGTGAAAACTATTGAAAGCGAGGAATTTTTACATACCGTTCGCGAGTACTTTGGCGCTGACGCGCCCGTTATCTGTGACCGGGCGGCAGCCAAAGGCATGCACCTGATTATGCGCGAAGATGAGCTGGACTCGGGCGGTACGGCGGTCACAACCCGCCGGACGTTTGGTAATGAGGTAGCAGGATTCCATTTTGTGGCAACGCATCCGGTCTGCAGTCGTGGCTGGAAGATGAAGCTGTTCCCGCATGGCCAGACTGCGCCGTTTGATACGGTCTGGCTCGGCAACACGCGTCCGCGCGGCGACGGTGAAACACGCTATGAAGGATCAAGTGGTAACCGCGTCAAGCATATTGATGTTGAAGCCTGTGTAGCCGATGCACTTCTCAAGGTACTTAAGACGTTGTAATACTGAATTCATATGATGAGCCGACGATCAATCCAGTTTTCCTTTCTCGCCCTCGCCTTTGTTATTACGCTCACCCTGTCATTTTTTATTTTTAAGCCGTATTTGAATGTACTAATCCTTGCAGCCACCTGCGCTGTTGTATTTTATCCATTATATAAAGGTTTTCTAAGTCAGATGCCGAAGCTGCCGGGCCTTGCAGCTGCTATTACCGTAACACTCGCAGCTATTATTATTTCCACACCATTATTGTTTCTAGGCACTCAAGTGTACGGTGAAGTTTCGCATATTTACACTCAACTTAACGACAATACTCGTCACGAAATTGGTCCACTGGGGGATATTCCTCCCTCAAACAACCCGGTTATCGCAAAGCTACAGGAGAAGTTTGAGGTGGCGGTGACGAAATTTTCTCAGAACGTGCGCAGTATTTTCGATATCATACTTACCAATGCGAGTAATTTTTTCACCAGTATTTCTGATGTATTGATCGAAGGATTTTTATGGATCCTTGCCTTTTATTATTTCCTGCGCGATGGACATCGGATTCATAGCCTTCTCGTTCACTTTAGCCCGTTGGCAGTCAAATATGACGAAGAGATTTTTACGGGTCTGACAAAGTCTATCAAGTCTGTGGTTATTGGTTCTTTGATCATTGCCGTTATACAAGGAGTTTTGACTGGAGTGGCGTTTGCGATTTTCAATGTTCCTAATCCGGCTATCTGGGGGCTCGTTACTATTATTGCCTCATTGGTACCCACTTTTGGAACCGCGCTCACCGTTATGCCAGCAGTGGGCTATTTGTTACTTATCAATCAGACCGTACCGGCTCTTGGATTATTTCTCTTTTGGGCATTGATTATCGTGAGTGTCATTGAGAACATAGTCAGGCCTAAGCTCATGCAGAAGAGTATAGATTTGCACCCACCTGTTATTCTGCTTGCCGTACTTGGTGGAATTGTCTTTTTTGGCCCAATTGGATTTCTTACGGGGCCGCTCATCGTAAGCTTCCTTCTTCAGCTGCTACATGTGTATCGGGAGATGGCGGCACATGAATGAGCACTTGGTAGATATTGTAAAAGGCGGAGGCGTGGCCGTCATGCCAACGGATACTTTGTATGGTATTGTTGCGTCGGCGCTTAACCGGCATGCAGTGAGTCGTGTCTATGAGGTGCGTAAACGGTCACCGGAAAAGCCCTGCATCATTTTGATAGCTGATATCAGTGACTTGCGGGAGTTTGGGATCTGGGTCTGGTGGTGGAGCTCAGTGCGTCGCGCGCTTAAAAAATTATGGCCCGGACCGGTGAGTGTAATTTTCCCATGCAATTTGGAGCGGTTTAGTTATCTCCATCGCAACACCAATACGCTTGCGTTTCGCCTGCCGAACGACAACAAGTTACGCCGGCTGTTGCGCCAGACCGGTCCACTCCTTGCACCGAGTGCAAATCCTGAAGGGTTAGCACCAGCTACGACTATCAGCGAAGCAAAAGCCTATTTTGGTGATCAGGTGGACTGCTATGAAGACGCCGGACCGCGCATCAGCGCTCCATCTACCCTGGTTTCAATTGAGCATGGGAAAGTGGTAGTCTTACGACAAGGCGCAGCGCGACTGGATCCATAACTATGAAAAGCAAAATAGCGGTATTCGACATAGACGGAACTATCTTCCGCAATTCTCTTTTAATCGAGCTGCACTGGAAGATGGTGCGGCGCGGACTCATTCCCAAGAGTGCGCTCGTTAAGCTCGACACGCTGTATTGGGCGTGGGTCAAGCGTGAGGGTACCTATGAAGATTATTTAAACGAGGTGATCGTCAATTTTTCAACGTCCATTAAAAAGAAAACCGTGCGGGAGGTTGAGAGCGCCGCCAAGCGAGTGGTTGAAGTACAGAGCGGCATTGTCTATCGCTATACCCGCGATCTGATTAAAAAACTTTCAAAAACGCATACGCTCATTGCTATCTCGGGTTCGCCAGAGATGGTAGTGAAGGCGTTTGCCGAGAAGTGGAACTTTGATTATTTTTTGGCGACTCGGTATGAAGTTGTCGACAAAGAGTTCACTGGCACGATCGAGTTTGTAGCCTCTGAAGATAAAAAAAAGGCACTGCTTGATATTGTTAAAGAGCACGA
>JAHFLG010000069.1 GCA_023244975.1 Candidatus Harrisonbacteria bacterium | reverse complement strand
AAAAAGAATGCAATGGGTGCAATCGATCCGGTGAAATTAAGCAGTAGCAAAAAATTATCCGCAGACAAGACTAGCTATAAACCTCCGGCGGCTTTTTCGACGCGTTCTACGTAGGCGCCGCTTGAGGTGTTGACGCGGACGATGTCGCCTTGGTTCACAAACATCGGGACCTGGATCTCGGAGCCGGTTTCTAATTTGGCAGTCTTGGTGGTGTTGCTGGCAGAGTTGCCTTTTTCGCCCGGCGGAGTTTCAACAATTTTTAATTCAGCTTTGATCGGGAAAATAACATTGATGATATCGCCACGCCATTTGAGCGCCTGAGCTTCAGTGTTGGCTTTGGTAAAGTGTACTGGAGTTCCCAGGGCTTCTTCAGTCATTGAGAAGCGCTTGCTTGGGTCTTTGGCATCACAGAACCAGTACTGGTCTTTAGAATTATACAAATATTTAACGTTCTGCTTCTCGATTTCCACCTCTTCAAAAGTCTCGTTCATGTGGAAGTTGCGCTCAAGGATCTTGCCGGTAATCAGGTTTTTGATCTGAGTCTGAGCCACTGGCTTACGCTGCTGCATACGCAAAAATGCAAAGGAAATGACCTCGTACGGGCTTCCTTCGTAGACAAACATCTGGCCTTCTTTTAAATCATTATATGACAACATAATGCGGACTAGTCTATACTAAAATCTATATGAAGGCAATACTTTTGGCTGGTGGAGAGGGCAAACGAATGTTACCGCTCACTCTTGAGGCTCCTAAGCCTATGATTGATGTTTTGGGCAAGCCTTTGCTTTATCACATCATCCGTACTCTGCCTGACGAAATAACAGAGATAGTTATTGTTATTGGCTACAAAGGCGATCAGATCAGGCAGTATTTTGGCGATTGGTTTCCCGCCGAAGGCGGGTCCGCCTCTGGCGGAGAAGGCCGAAAGATAACCTATATCCGCCAAGAGAAGCAGATAGGCAATGCCGACGCTCTGGCGCTGTGCAAGCCGCTGCTGAAGTCAGGCGAGCGCTTCCTGTTTATGTTTTGCGATGACTTGCACAGTCCCAAGGCGATAAAGAAGTTACTTAGCTATGAACTCGGCACGTTAGTGAAGGAGCATCCGGATCCGCGTCGGTTTGGTGTCTTTGAAGTCGACGCGAACGACAGAGTTATTTCTATGGAAGAAAAGCCGGAGTATCCGAAATCAAATCTCGTAGCCGTCGGCGTATATATTTTGGATACCAGAATTTTTGATTACAAAGTTCGCAAGATGGTCAACGGGGAGTATTTTATGACCGACCAGATAGATCAGCTGATTAAGGATCACAAGTTCGTGGTTGAGCGCACCGACTTCTGGCACCCTATTGGCTATCCGCACGATATCGATAAAGCAGAAGAACTACTGCGCAATCGACAACACTTGTCAGCGACAGATCGGCGGCACATACCCTTAATTATTTTGGCCGGCGGCCGGGGAACGCGTATGCCGGCGCACGAGCAGGACAAACCCAAGGTTATGGTGGATATTGGCGGTAAACCGTTGTTACAACATCAGCTTGATCTGGCGATGCAGCAGGGTTTTACCAATATCCGGTTAGCACTAGGCTATCAGGCGCAGTCGGTTATTGATTGGCTCAAACAAGATCATATGTATAGTCAGTTTGAATATATTGTTGAAACTAAGCCGCTGGGTACTGGCGGAGCGATTAAGCTAGCAGCTCAGGGACTCAAGGATCCGTTCATCGCGATCAACGGAGATGATATTGCGGATGTTAACTATGAAGGCTTAGTGCGTCACTCGAGTGGCGGAACCTACAATGTCGTTACTGGCATGGAGATTGTCGATGCTCGCGCATATGGCCTGATTGAATGTGACGAGCGCAAAAAAATCTGCGCGTTCAAAGAAAAAGATCCGAGCGCAGCCAAGGGGATTGTTAATATCGGTCACTACTATTTGAAGCCGGAGATTTTTAAGGATACGCCCGAGGTTTTCTCGATGGAGCGCGACATTTTCCCAAAGCTGGCCGAGCGGGGAGAGCTCGTGATGATGAAGCACATGGGTAACTACTGGTTTGGCTGCGGCACGCCCGAAACTCTCGCCGCCACCCGTGAATATTTCTCAAAATGAAAAAAACTGTTTTTGTCGGTATGAGCGGCGGAGTGGACAGCTCCGTCACCGCCGGAATTTTAAAAGATAAAGGATATAACGTCGTAGGCGTGCATCTGCGCTGCTGGAATGTTGATGGTTGCGCGCAGCAGGACGCCGAAGACGCGCGTCGGGCCGCCGAAACGCTTGGCATTCCGTTTTATGTATTTGATTTTGAAAAAGAGTATCGTCAGAAGGTTGTAGATTACATGGTGAAGGGTTACAAAAGCGGCATTACGCCCAACCCCGATGTGATGTGCAACCAGGAGATAAAATTTGGCATGTTTTATAAGCGCGCCATGGAGCTTGGCGCCGACTATGTGGCGACGGGACACTATGTTCGACTTCGAACCCTTCGCGTTCACCCAGTTTCGCCTCGCGAGTTAAGACCAATTCTAAAACTCGCTATGGCGAACTGGGTTACGGCTCAGGGTTCGCATGCCCTGTATGCCGCAAAGGATGGCGACAAAGACCAGAGCTACTTTTTGTGGACGCTGACGCAGCAACAACTCGCACACTGCCTATTTCCTCTCGGCGATTTAATTAAGAAGACTGATGTTCGCCGTTTGGCTAAAAAATATAAGTTGCCGAATGCCGAGAAAAAAGATTCGCAGGGAATCTGCTTTTTAGGTCAGGTCAGCTTGCCGGAGTTTCTTGATCAGTTTATTCCGAGCCGTGCTGGAATTATTGTGAACACAACGGGAAAGCAGATCGGCAACCACAAGGGCTCGCACTACTTCACTATTGGCCAGCGCCGTGGTCTTGGTGTCGGCGGATCAGCAACACCGTTGTATGTCGCAGCCAAGGATATTAAGAAAAATATTGTCACTCTCGCACCAGAGGGGGACGACTCGCTCTATTCAAAACAAATAACCTTGACTGGCATGAACTTCATAACCCCAAGTTTAAAAATTAGAAATTCGAAATTAGAAATTCCCGTATTAGCTCGCGTCCGCTATCGCCAGCCGCTATTTCCGGCAACACTGAAAGGAAAGACGATTGTTTTTAGTAAGCCCCAAAAGTTTGTAGCCATTGGTCAGTCAGCTGTTTTCTATGATAAACGTGGCTGCATGCTTGGCGGAGGGATTATTGTATCCGTGAAGTAGCAGTTTGATTATCGTTGTTGTATACTGACAACAATGGAGAGAGATTTCTCGCGGTTGCCTCGGCATATTACGATGCTGTTTCTGCTGATGTTCTTTTGTGTGTTTGCGTTTACCTCCATAATTCGCGATCGTGCGGAGCAGGCGCAGCAGCAGGAACTTGCCTCGATACTTTCTGCTACGTCCGAGGCCCCAGCCCTTGGTACACGTATAAAATCAACCGGCTGCGTTATTAGCGGTCCGTTTCCTGATCCCGAGTGCACACCAGGTTCGGTATTTAGCGAGGCGACACCAAAGCAGGTCTGCGTGCCTGGTTATACCAAAAAAGTTCGGAATGTTTCAAATAAACTGCGCAAGCAGATATTTGCCGAGTATGGCATCTCATATCCGCAACCGACGGGATCGTATGAAGTTGATCATTTTATTCCACTTGCCATTGGCGGCAATAACGACAGCGCGAATTTATTTCCAGAAGCAGCCGCTCCGGCTCCGGGCTTTCGGGAAAAGGATGTAGTTGAAATCTTTTTGCAGCAGGAAGTCTGCGCCGGCCGAGCAGACCTCGGCGCCGCTCAGCGCCAGATCGCCAGCAACTGGCTTACGGTATACAACAGTTTGACTGAGGAGCAGATTCAAGCCATCCGACTTAAATTTCGCAGCTGGTCAAACTGAAGCCATGCCCCGTCATCTTGCATTTTTTATTCTGGCAGTG
>JAHFLG010000028.1 GCA_023244975.1 Candidatus Harrisonbacteria bacterium | reverse complement strand
ACTGTACAAAGGTTTTAGGTAAGACCAATCGTACCAAAAATGGGGTCACAAATCCAATCAAGGCGCCGGCGATGACGTCTAAGGGGAAATGCACGCCCACAAAGACGCGCGCCACGGCAATCAGGACCGCGGCAATATAGAACCAGACTCCCCACTTCCGATCTATCCAGAAAAACATCAGCGTCGCCAGCGTAAAAAAGGCAATCGCGTGGCCGGATGGAAATGAAGGGTCGCTAGCGGCGTGGCTGAGGAGCGGAGTAAAGTTATAGACCACGAAAGGCCGCTCGCGGAAAAAAAAGTAGTTCAAGGCAGTTTTAATAATACCCATTGAAACGAGTAACGAAAAAACCGAGAATAAGGTAAGTTGCAACCTACGGCGCCAATCCTTTTGAACAAATAAAATAACGAGAAATATTGCTATCAAAATATAGGCCAGGTAGCCCGCCAAAAAAATTCCAATCAGATCAAGAAGGTGACTTTTCCCCGCAAGGCCGGCAACAATCTGGTAATCATTCATGGAATGATTCTACCACGCTTTAGCGGCGGACGAATGGAAGCAGGGCAAGATAGCGGCTGCGCTTGATGGCAGTGGCGACGCGGCGTTGGTGGCGGCTGCAGTTGCCTGAGTATTTCGGATCAATAATCTTACCAGCACCCGAAACAAAGCGCTTAAGTAAGACGGCGTCTTTGTAGTCCGGGTTTTCGATATTCTGTGAACAGAAGTAGCACTGCTTTTGGGTGTAGATAGCCATATAATCTGATTAGTATAAGTATTTTTATTAAAATGGCAAGTCTTCAGCCTTTATCTCCTCATCAATATTAATCGTCGGAATTTCTTCAATGGCTGGCATGCCGCCCTCCTTTTGGAAATCGCTGCCGCCTGAGGATGCTCTCGGAGCACCTGGAGCGCCTGCCTTCGGGCCAAACTGGACGCGTTCAGCCACAACCTCGGTCGTATATTTCTTTACCCCTTGCTTGTCTTCATAGCTGCGAGTCTGCATCCGACCCTCGATATAACACACTTGACCCTTGAGCAGATATTTAGCGGCGATTTCAGCCTGCTTGCCCCACACAACGATATTGTGGAACTCAACAGCTTCCTGCTTTTGATTGTTCTTATCGGTCCACTGCCGATTAGTGGCAAGTGAAAAGGTAGCGACCGACTGTCCGCCCTTGGTGCTGCGGAGCTGGGGATCAGCGGTCAACCGTCCGATTAACAATACTTTGTTTAAATTCATCTTACTTTAAGATCTCTTCAAGCGTTTCCTCAAGCTTCTCGTTGCTGAGTGAGTCGATGTTTCCGACGGTCGTCATAACCACCGTCTTTTTCTCTGGCTCAGTACCTTCAGCGATTTTCGCTTTCGGAGCCGAAGTCGGCTTCTTTTTCGGTACTTTAGTAAAGAGGAAGCGGATCACCTGCTCTTTGTGGCGGAGACTCTCGGAGATGGTTTTAATAGCGTCAGAAGCCGAAACCGTGAACTGAACAAAGCCAAACATCGCATTTCCCTGCTTGGCTATTGGATAGGCCAGCTGAACCTGAGTTACTGCTCCTTTATTCACAACAGTCGCTGACACAGCCGCTAGCGCGGAATCAATAATTGACTCGCTTTCACCGACGCGCAGCAAAAACCCGAGTTCGTAGATAATCTGTTTTTCGTTTGATGCCTCCATAAATGTCTGAGTATAGTAACAGATACTATTGTTATGCGCAACTAGGCTTCTACAGCTTCGTCGCTGGCTTCTTCCCCTTCAGTCAGTCCTTGGCCGTAGCTCTTGCCGACCGGAATTGAGCGTCCGATAATAACGTTTTCCTTAAGTCCGCGCAGCACGTCTACTTTACCCTCAACCGCCGCATTAATAAGCACGCGAGCGGTCTCCTGGAAGGAAGCGGCCGAGAGGAAGCTCTCGGTAGACAGTGCGACCTTGGTAATACCAAGGAGCAACTGGCGCCCTTTGGCCGGAGTCTTACCGTCTTTCTTGAGCCGTCGGTTTACGTCCATAAAGCGACTCTTCTCAATAACATCGCCCTCGATGAATTCGCTGTCCCCTGCGTCCCTGATTTTCACGCGAGAAAACATTGCTTTGACGATAATTTCAATGTGTTTATTGTTAATGGCAGCACCTTCAGACATATAGATCTGCTGCACACCACGGACGATTTCGCGCTCCACCTCGCTTCGTCCTTTGAGTTCAAAGAGTTCGCGTAGATCAACGTTTCCTTCACAGAGCTTGTCTCCCTTCTTCACCTCGTCGCCGACTTTAACAAAAATATCGGAGCTGGACGGAATCGGATATTCGGTGACTTTTGCCTTTTTGCCGGTTCCCTCGCTGCTGACTTTGATGACTTTAAGCAGGTCGCGGTTTTCAATTTCAGTGACCACACCCTCTTCTAGGGCGATAAAGGCCTTACCTTTGGGCGGACGAACTTCAAAAATTTCGACTACGCGCGGCAGACCGTTCGTGATGTCGGCTCCGGCCACACCTCCGATGTGGAACGTACGCATAGTCAGCTGGGTTCCCGGCTCACCGATGGACTGAGCGGCTACGACTCCAACTGCCTCACCCTTTTCTATCTGAGCGTTGCGACCAAGGTCATATCCATAACATCGCGAACAAATTCCGTAGAGCGTCTTGCACGTAATGGGCGAACGGATTTTCACGACTTCAATAGACTCAGCGGCGTTAATAGCGGCGCTCGTCACTTGGTCAATTACCTCGCCGGCTCTCACTAGCACTTTTCCGCCGGAGGCGGATCCGCCTTTGGCGGAAATATCTTCGAGCGCGGTGCGACTAAAGAGTCGGTCGGCAAAACTGTGTCCGTATTCAAGACCGTCTTTGCGACGCATCTCAATACCCTCTTTGGTGCGACAGTCCTCTTCACGGATGACGAGGTCCTGAGATACGTCGACAAGTCTACGGGTCAGATAACCGGCGGCAGCGGTTTTAAGAGCAGTGTCAGTCGTACCCTTACGAGCTCCGTGAGTAGCAATAAAGAATTCCAGCACGTCGAATCCTTCGCGGAACGATGATTTAATCGGCAGCTCAATGGTTTCAGATCGTGAATTCTGCACGAGTCCCTTCATACCCATAACCTGAGTTATCTGCGCCCAACTTCCACGAGCTCCGGAATCAACGATGTTGTAAATGGATCCCTGTGGGTCAAGGCTGGTCGGCACGAGCTTGGCAATCTTGTTTTTGACCTCGGTCCAGACCGAAATAACACGGGCGCGGCGCTCATTCTCAGTTAGAAGTCCTTCCTGATACTGAGTACGGATGCTCGCTACAGCCTTTTCAGCTTCAACAATAATCTCATCTTTAGCTTTCGGTACCAGCAAGTCATCAATACTCCAGGTGATACCGGAGTGAGTGACGTAGGTAAAACCAACCTGCTTGATGGCATCGAGATACTGCGGAGCGGTATCAGTACCGTACTGCTTGATGATTTTGCTAACGAGCTTAATAAGCTCCTTCTTGTTGAGCATCTGGTTAACAAAGCCAAAATCCGGGGGCAACGCCTCGTTAAAGATCAAACGGCCAAGAGTGGTTTCGAGCTTGGTACGGTTTTCATAAATAGTTATCGGCGCGTTAATTGCCAAGAAGTCGTTATCAAAGGCAAAGCGGGCTTCACGAGCGGAACCAAACACCTTTCCTGCGCCCAAGGCCTTCGGGTTTATCTTGGTCAGATAATAGGTACCGAGCACCATGTCCTGCGTTGGATAGACAATCGGATCGCCGGTAGCCGGCTTAAGGAGGTTCTTACTCGAGAGCATGATCTCCGAAGCCTCGCGCTGCGCCTCTTCAGAGAGCGGCAGGTGGACGGCCATCTGGTCACCGTCGAAATCAGCGTTAAAAGCGGCACACACCATCGGGTGCAGGTGAATGGCCAAGTCTTCGGTGAGCAGCGGCTCAAATGCCTGAATACCAAGACGGTGCAGAGTTGGAGCACGGTTTAAGAGCACTTTGCGGTTCTTAATCACCTCTTCAAGAATTGCCCAGATCTCCGGACCGGCCTGTTCGATCAAACGGTTGCTGTTCTTGACGTTGTGAGCCAAGCCACGATCGATTATCTTTCCAATAACAAACGGGCGGAAGAGTTCAAGCGCCATACGTTTTGGCAAACCACACTGATGGAGTTTGAGTTCCGGACCAACGACGATAACGGAACGGCCGGAGTAATCCACGCGTTTACCAAGAAGATTCTGACGGAAACGACCCTGCTTTCCTTTAAGCATATCGGCAAGTGACCGCAGCGGACGGCGTTGACTGGAGAGCTGCTGGCTACCCTGACGCGCAGAATTGTCGATGAGTGAATCAACAGCCTCCTGGAGCATCCGCTTTTCGTTGACGACAATGACATCCGGAGCTTTAAGCTCCATGAGCTTTTTCAAACGGTTGTTGCGGTTGATAACGCGGCGATAGAGATCGTTAAGATCTGAGGTTGCGTAACGGCCACCGTCGAGAGCCACCATCGGACGCAGATCCGGAGGAAGCACGGGCAGCACGGTCAGCACCAGCCAATCAGCCTTCATGCCCTGTTTATTGAGCATGGTCGCGATTTTTAGCCGACGCATTTGACGAGCTTCTTTGAGGGTTTCCAGATCGCGTCTCACCTCCTTTTTGATCTCGGCAATAAACTTCTTTAGGTCGAGATTTTTCAAAATTTTCGCGATTGCGGCCGCTCCCATCGCAGCCTCAAACACGTCGCCAAAGCGGGCGGACAAACTGTGATACTCGCTCTCGGCAAGCACCTGACCGACGTGCAAGTTATCGATATCTTTTTTTATATCGCTCATGGCGGACTTAAGGGAATCCGGATCCACTCCGTCTTCGGTCGTAGTTTTTTTACGGCTCTTGTATTCGCTTTCGATCTGCTCAAGTGCCTTCTTTTTATTGTCTTCGTTCACCGAGGTAACAATGTAGGCGGCGTAATAAATAACCTTTTCCAATTTCGGAACCGGCACATCAAGAAGCAGACTCAGCTTGCTCGGAGCATTTCTAAAGTACCAGATGTGGGCTACCGGCGCGGCCAGAGCAATGTGACCCATGCGCTCGCGACGAACGATTGAACGAGTGACTTCAACGCCACACTTATCGCAGACAACGCCTTTATAGCGAATCCGGCGGTACTTTCCACAGTAACACTCCCAGTCCTTAGTCGGACCGAAAATACGCTCAGAAAAGAGGCCGTCTTTTTCAGGCCGCTGAGTGCGGTAGTTGATGGTTTCGCTCTTGGTAACCTCGCCGTAGGACCAGTTGAGAATGTCGTCCGGAGAAGCAATTTTAAGTCTGAGTGCTGTAAAGTCCATAGTATTATGATTTTTCCTCCTGCTTCTTTACGGTTTGAATAACCTGGCCGCTGCGGTCCAAGAGCTCGACGTTGATGCCCAAGGCTTTAAGTTCGTTGACGAGCACATTGAATGCGGCCGGAGTCGACGGACTCTGAATCTTTTCCTGGCGGATAATGGATTCGTAGGCTGCGGAGCGTCCCATCACGTCGTCCGACTTAATCGTCAGCATTTCCTGAAGTACATGCGGCACGCTGTAGCCTTCGAGGGCCCAGACTTCCATTTCACCGAAGCGCTGACCACCAGACTGCGCCTTGCCTCCAAGCGGCTGCTGAGTAATCAAGGAGTACGGACCAATTGATCGCATGTGCAGTTTGTCTTCAACCAAGTGGTGGAGCTTGAGCATGTAGATAGTTCCAACAGTCACCTTCTGGCCAAAGGCCTTGCCGGTGCGTCCGTCAAACAGAGTTGCCTTGCCATCTTTTGGCAGGCCAGCCCTCACCAATTCGCCCTGAATCTCTTCCCAGGTTGCACCCGAGAGAGCCGGAGTCTGAGCGCGATAACCAAGCTTCTTAGCTGCCCAGCCAAGACTGGTTTCCAAAATCTGGCCGATGTTCATACGCGAAGCGACACCCAGTGGGTTCAAAATAATATCCACCGGAGTACCGTCTTCAAAGTACGGCATGTCTTCTTCGTGACGAATCTGGGAAATAACACCCTTGTTTCCGTGACGTCCAGCCAGCTTGTCGCCGACGCGCACTTTACGAAGCTGAGCAACCTCAACCTGAATCTTTTTAATGATTCCCGGGTCAAGCTTGTCTCCACGCTCGCGGCTGAAAATCTTAATACCAACGATACGGCCACGTTTGCCGTGCGGCATAGTAAGCGAAGTATCTTTGACGTCGCGAACTTTTTCACCGAAAATGGCACGGAGCAGGCGCTCTTCCGAAGTCAGCTCGCTCTCACCTTTCGGAGAAATTTTTCCAACCAAGATGTCGCCCGGGTTTACCTCGGCACCGATGCGCACAATACCCTCTTCGTCAAGATTTTTCAGCTTGTCTTCAGAAACGTTCGGGATATCGGGAGTGGTGATTTCCGCACCCAGCTTGGTGTCGCGGACGTCGCACTCGTAATCGTCAATGTGAATGGATGTAAACAAATCCTCGCGCACTACACGTTCGTTCAAAATAATAGCGTCTTCAAAGTTGGCACCCTCCCACGAAAGAAAAGCGACATTCAGGTTCTGTCCGAGGGCGAGCACGCCGTTATCAATCGAAGGACCATCCGCAAGAAGGTCTCCCTTCTTTACCGACTGTCCTTTGGTTACTAACGGCTTCTGGCTGATACAGGTAAACTGGTTGCTACGCTTAAACTTATTGAGCGTATACGTCTTAAGTGCCGCCTTGCCCTTGCCGCCTTTGGCGGAAAAGACAATCTTCTTGGCATCAACCTCCATAATAGTTCCGTCGTCTTCGGCGTTAATCACCTGACCCGAATCGCGAGCGGCCTTTTCTTCCATACCGGTGCCGACATACGGAGCCTCGCTGCGAACCGCAACCACGGCCTGTCGCTGCATGTTGCTGCCCATGAGCGCGCGGTTAGCGTCGTCATGCTCAAGGAACGGAATCAAGGAGGTGGCAACCGAAATAGCCTGACGGGCAACAACGTCGATAAGATCTACCTCTTCGCGGGCACAGATAGCCGGGTCTCCTTTAATACGGGCACTGACAAAGTCCTCGGCAATGGTCACGCCGTCCTCTTTCAGCTTGGTTCCGAAGTGAGCGATTTTGTGAGTCTCTTCTTCAATCGCATCGAGCCAGACAACTTCTTTAGTGATTTTGCCGTGTTTGACCACGAGGTACGGCGTCTCTAAGAAGCCGAGGTTGTTGAGCCGGGCGTAGTTTGCCAAGTGAGACACCAAGCCAATGTTGGCACCTTCCGGCGTCTGAATTGGACAAAGGCGACCGTAGTGGCTGCGGTGCACGTCACGAACTTCAAAGCCGGCGCGCTCGCGCGTAAGTCCTCCCGGACCCATGGCGGAAACGCGACGCTTGTGTTCGATCTCAGCGAGTGGGTTGACCTGGTCCATGAACTGCGAAAGCTGAGAAGAAGAGAAAAAGTCTTTAACAACCGAGACAAGCGGACGAGCATTGACGAGTTGCACCGGAGTCAGGAGTGCGATATCAAAGGTAGACATGCGGTCCTGCACAATACGCTTCATGCGAGCGAGACCGATACGGAGCTTGTTCTGCAAAAGTTCACCGGCCGTACGAACACGGCGGTTGCCAAGGTGGTCGATGTCGTCCGGCTCGGCGGTTTGTTCGTTGTTAAGGCGAATAATTTCTTTCAAAATTGAAACCAAGTCTTCGGTATCAAGCAGATGAGTCTCCTTCTTCTCCGGCATCTTCAGGCGCTGGTTGATCTTAAAGCGACCAACGGACGAAAGGTCATAGCGGTCAGCACGCTGAAACATCGCGTCGATCAAAGAAAGTGCGTTATCAACCGTGGCCAAGTCGCCCGGACGGATGCGGCGGTAAATTTCAATATACGACTGGTCAGTGTTCTTGGCGCTGTCCTTTTTCAGAGTCTGGGTAATATGCTTAACAGCTCCGGTATCAACGCCTTTAAAGGTATTTAAAATTTCTTCCTCTTCACTGACACCAAAAATACGGAGCAGGTCGGTGACCGGGGCTTTACGGCGGCGATCGATCTTTACCGTAATAGAGCCATCAAGCTCGGTTTCAAACTCCAGCCACGCTCCACGGTTCGGGATGACTTTCGCGCCAAAAAACTTGCGGCCCCGCAGCACATTGGCAGTAAAGTACACGCCCGGGCTTCGGATAAGCTGGGAAACTACGACACGCTCCACGCCGTTGATAATAAAGGTACCGCGGTCGGTCATCAGCGGGAAATCGCCAAAATAAACCTCTTGCTCTTTTTCAGCCTTGGTCTTGTTATTAACCAGCTTTACTTTAACGCGAAGGCTGGCTTCGAAGGTCAGGTCCTTAAACTTCGAATATTCTTCGTCGTACTTTGGTTCATCAAAATAGTAGTCGACAAAGTGAAGCTCCAAATCTTTTCCGGCGTAGTCCTTAATCGGAGACACCTCATCAAACAGCTCTTTGAGGCCGTCTTTAAGAATCCACTCATAGGAGTTCGTTTGAATTTCCGCGAGGTTGGGCTGGCCAACGGTCGACGGAAGAACAGACGAGAATCTTTTTACTGGTAAGCGCAACATTTTTTGTGAGGAATTGTTGAAGCGAAAGCAGAAACAGAAAAAGAAAAGCCTCGGGTATACGAAAACCCTGGCACACTGGCACTATAAGGGATTTACTGACTAATTATTAAAATCATTTAACCTGCACCCTTATCGTGAGCATAATGCTCGCAATCAGAGTAGTGTATCAGAACCTCTTTTCTATGTCAACACCCCTATTTGAGATACTTCGCCTTATTGACTTTATGCTCCTCAAACGTTTTGGCAAAAATGGTGTGGTCTGTCTTGGGGTCGGATAAGTAATAGACAAACTGATTTGATTTTGGGTTAAGAGCGGCAGTAATAGCATCAAGACTCGGGCTGGCGATTGGGGTCGGTGGCAGACCGGGATTCTTATAGGTATCAAATTCGTCGCCGTGAGACTTGGCATATTCAACGGTGGCATCAACTTGCAGCGCCATGCCGATCTTGAGACGACGATAGATGATATCGGCAACCATGCGACGGTCATCGCTACCCGGAACTTCTTTCTCAAGAAGCGAAGCAATCGTTGCAATCTTATTGATCGAATAAATCCCGCGCCGGATTATCGGAATATTGTCATAGTCAACCCGACCTTCATCGGCAATCAGGGGGCCAATTTTATCGGCAAAATTTTCCAAAAACGGAATCACTGCTTGTTTTGGAGTAGATCCAGAGAAAAATCGATAGGTATCTGGAAATAGATATCCCTCAAGCGACCGGGCACCCAATAAAAATGGGTATGTGTCACGCATAGAATCAAGATCAAAGTGAATCAGATCGCCAGGTCGAATAATCCCAAATTTCGCAAGTTTCGAATCGATCTCAACAAGCCTCTCGCCCTCGGTGATAAGAACCTGAATTTCTTTTGACGGACCATGAACGAGCAGTCGAACAATCTCGCTCGTACTTGAGGAAGAACTCACGTTATACATCCCGGGCTTGAGTTGATGCGCCGATCCACTGAGGATTGCATAGAGCTTAAACGCAGATGCTGAGCGAATATAGCCATCATGCTCAAGCTGCGTAGCGATCTCACTCAGTCCCTCCCCTTTTTGAATCAGCGTCGGCTGCGTCTGAGCATCAGTTCGAGCAGCGAGGGGACTGAGCGTGAAATAAAAATAAGCGACCCACAAGAGAACCACGATACCCAGAATCGCGACTGTCAAAACTATGTTACCAGTCTTTGAGTGCATATAGTACTATAACTCGTTAACTCATTGATCGATGCACGACCGCACTTTGAATCATACCAAGTATAATAGCACTGATAAGTAGACTAGAGCCACCGTAGCTGAAAAATGGAAACGTAATTCCGATAACCGGAAGCAGCCCAACAGCCGAACCAACGTTGATGGCAAACTGAACGACGAACATAATGGCTCCGCCGAGACAGATGAACCGGTAAAAATTGCTGTCCGCATACAGTCCGATTCGCATGATACAAAAAATCATTCCAAGAAACAGCGCAATAATAATGATACCGCCAAGCAGTCCCCACTCCTCCGTAAACGATGAAAAAATATAATCGGTCGGCGCGGCCGGCAAAAAACCAAGCTGAACCTGTGTACCTTGGTTAAATCCCTTGCCAAGAAAGCCGCCGGATCCAAGCGCAATTTTTGACTGAATCGTAGAGTAATTAACACCGAGCGGATCGTAGTTTGGTTGGAACAGGCCAACGATACGCTGCTTCTGATAGTCTTTCAGCACAGCGAACCAGGCAAAAGTACAGACTATAGTAATGATCAAAAATCCGACTACCACCTGTTTGATCGGTAATCCGCTGACAAGTAAAAACCCTGCCCAGATGCCGAATAAAATAATCAGCGTACCCATATCCGGCTGGAGAAATACAAATATTCCCGGGATTAAAAAATACATGAAGGATCGGGCAATATTCGCAAATCGAGCAATGCCAGTGTGCCGACTTGAAAAATAATAAGCCAAAAAAATGATCAGAGCGAGCTTGGTAAATTCTGACACTTGAAATTGCAACGGACCAATCACGATCCATTCGCGTGTATTGCGGATAACGGGAGCAAAAAAGAATGCGATCACGAGCAGGGCAAGTGAAGCCAAATAAATCGTACTGATGATCCACCGATGAGCGACGAGCGGACGCCAATCGATCTGCGCGAACAAAAATACAAGAATGATTGAAAGCACGGCCCAGCCACATTGCTGGAGAAACAGTTCTTTCGAAATACTCGAAAGCATGAGAAGGCTCGCGGCGATGAGCGCCACCGCAATGCCATTAAGCCACCAGTCCTGCTTCTTAAAGAGGGTCAGCATACATGCATCATAGTACCCCTCGGAAGGCGAATCAACGCCGGGCGTCAACAACAACTTCTGGCGCTGCAAGGGTATCTGTTGCTATTCCAGGCGGCAGAAGAACAGCGATCTTAAATTCACGTTCTTGTGTCGACTCCAGATCGCGTATAAACGTCTTGGAGGCGGTTACAAGATTACCCTTTTTGTCACGTACTAATCCATTAATAATTGCTGATCCGATCGCATAGGGATTTTCATTACGAATCAGACCCGTGATCACCCCGCGACCCTCAGAAAATTGATACTTAAGATTGCTCACCGGAATTTGAGGCTGCGTTAGTTCGACGATAGGCTTCCAGATCGTGAGCGTACTGGTTCCGGCTGTTAAAGAAACATCCTGAACTTTAAAGGGTACGTTCACGAGCACTTGATATGTCCTGCCGTTCGGGTAGATAACCACCTCGTCCTCGGCAGTGTAGAGGGGCTCAGTCGAACTACCATAAAACACATACCGATAGTCAAATTTAGCTGCCCCATATTTCGCGTTAGGATTGCGGAACTCCAACACAACCGTCGAGGCACTATCACTGGCCTGAAGCACTTTCGCTTCGAGCATGCGAATGGGATCTAAATGTTTTACCTCGCAGCTGATGCAGTTTGGCCCGCCGCAATCAACTTCGGTTTCATCACCGTTTTTAATGGTGTCAATGCAGGAAGCAGGCGGCTTGAGCGTTGCAATATATATACCGTAGCCGATCAGGCACCACAAAACCAGATAAAAACCTCCATATGTGATCTGCTTCGTTCGACGGTTCATACTGTTAGTATATCAGATGCGAATAGCCCGCGACCTACACAAAGAATCTGTTGAGAAAGAAGATGACAAGACCGAGAGTGACGAACATGATCGAGACAATCCAGAAACGCATCGTCACCTTACTCTCGTGCCAGCCCAGCGCCTCAAAATGATGATGAATGGGGGTAGAAAGAAAGACTTTTTTGCCTCTAAATTTTTTACTTATTAGTTGAATAATCACTGATGCCGACTCAATGACAAAAATCGGCACGAACAAAGGAAGGAGCAGCGTTGTGTTGGTAAGCATTGCAATAACGCCGATAGTAATACCAAGCGACATACTGCCGGAGTCACCCATAAAAAACCGCGCCGGATAAATATTGAACCACAAAAATGCCAACAAGGCGCCGATAATAACACCTGAAAGAGTTGCCAGATCAAAGCGACCTAACATAAAGGCAACAATCGTTAGTGCAACATAGGCAAACAACATCACTCCTCCGGCCAGGCCGTCGAGACCGTCGGTCTCATTCGCGGAAAACGCGCTCGCCACGATAACAAAAACAAACAGTGGAATATACCACCAACCGATGGTTACGGTACCGATAAACGGAATATAAAGGACGTTCCAGTCGAGTTTAAAATAAAACCAAAGAGCTCCTAGAATCGCAACAAGTGTGTAGCCGATGAGGCGGTGGCTCATGAGCAGCCCGCCGCCTTTCGGGCCTATTCGTCGAGCGTTTAAAATGTCATCAAGAAGGCCGACAGCCGCAGCAATCGCCATGGCAATGAGTGGTAAATATGTCTGGCCTCGATCAACAAAATTAAGATAACTGAAAAAACCGTCAAACACGATTGAAAAAATAAGAAGAACCACAGCAATCAGGAACACCGTCCCCCAGATAATAATCCCTCCCATGTTCGGAGTGCCGGCCTTGGCGGCGTGGAGCTTGTTAAACACGGGCGCGTCATCGGCGCTTTTAATCTGCTTTTTTATACCGTACCGATCAATGACCCGAAGAATCAGCGGAGTGATAGCCATAGCCACGACAAATGAAAGCATTGTCAGTCCAAGTACTCGTACCGCCTGTAGAACAATTGAATTTATCATGGCGTATTATCTCTGCTCGAGCCACGTTAATAATGTTTCGGTTTCCTTAAACCGATCCTGCGCGCCGAAAACAACTATAACGTAGGTTTTCCTCTCAAACTCAAACAAAGAGACAAGATTGTCGAGACTTTGATCGGTATGTCCGGTTTTGCCGCCGAGAAAATCCGGCCGGCCGGCCAGAGCGTTGATATTACGGAGATCATATGATTTCCCTGCTGCGTCGCGCACTGTATTTTGAAGATGACGGGTGATTTCCAAAACTTCAGGATGTGTCGCGACAACATACCGAATCAATTTCTGAAGATCGACGGCGCTGGACTGGCTCACCATCGAAAGTCCGGTTGAATCACCGAATACGGTTTCGTTCATACCGAGTTCAACGGCTTTTTGATTCATCGCATCCACAAAATACGCGGTTTTTGAAAGCGCCGAGGTAAACTGCTCTGGTGTCTCTACCGATTGATCATACGTCTCTGCCAGCGCAGTAGCCGCATCGTTACTGGAGACAGTCATCATCGCGATGAT
>JAHFLG010000027.1 GCA_023244975.1 Candidatus Harrisonbacteria bacterium | reverse complement strand
GAACTATGGATACGAAACATCCTCGTGAGTGGTTTTATGCCCTACTCGATTACGGCGTAATGCTCAAAAAAAAGCATGGCAACCCAAATATCCGCAGCGCTCATTATGCTAAGCAGTCGCCCTTTGAGGGTTCGCGCCGCCAGGCACGAGCGGTAGCCCTTCGCAAGGCACTGAAAGGTCGCGTCTCTGACAAAAAGTTGCTGAAATTACTTTCATAGCATGCGTGCCGAACCAATATACTAAAAAGTGCGTAGGACTTGGCCTAGCGGCCCGGAGCGCTCACTTTTTAGTATATTGGTTCGGTTAAGCACCTAGCGGAAAGCAACCAAATAGTTTAGGATTACTAAATTCGGGCTATCGTATAAAAGCAGTATACATGCATGGGGTGCATGTGGCGTCGGGGCAGTACCGGCTAGCCCGACATGAAACAAAAAACCGCCTTATGCGGTTTTTTGTTTCTCTGCTTTTGGTTTCTTCTCCTTCTTTTCTTTTACAGCTGGTTTTGGCTTAGCGGCTTCAGCTGCCCTTTTGGCTGCTTTGTCGGCGGCCAGTTTCTCGCGGATTGTTTTGTTCTTAGCCATCCGAGTCTTTTTGCTAAAGGTCTTGATACACTTGGTGCAGGCGAGAACATGGGCTCCGGCCGGAGTCGTGGTCAACTGGAGGTTTGGGTACTTTCGGGTCCAGTTGGTCGGGTTGTAGTGACCACGCAATAATTTGCGAGTTCCTACCATTCGTGAAGTTTTTCCGCAGAGTTCGCAGTGTCTCATGAAAATTTAGTAAGCTGGGCTGGTTTCTTAATTGAAATAGGATACTAGATTTATTGAAAACGCGCAAGTCCAGATGTGCAGAGCCCACCGAGCGGCGATCCTGGGATGCACGCGGCGGTGGGCGGGCTAGTGGCCGAGGTGTGCCAGGGCGAAGAACGCCCCAAACATCAAAAAGGCCATGATGGTTATCCAGAGGCCAGCGTTACATCGGCTCTGGTGTGGACGGTTACGGTGGCAGTTCACGAGATCACCGCCTCGTAGATCGCGTAGATCACCATTCCCACGATCCCCACAAGACAGAGGATGCCCACGACAGTTTGCGCCGTCGTCGGCTTTCGGTGTTCCGGCACGATAATGGGCCGGATTCGCCATTGCTCATGATTGCGCATCCGGCACCTCCTTCTAAAATCGACTATACCCAAAGCAGTGCTATAATGCAAGAAATGGCTGAAACAACCGAGTTAATCAAGGAAAAAGTTGACGTTGCTGACTTTATCAAGCAGTACGTTGTTTTAAGTCCCGCAGGCAAGAACCTGAAGGGTTTATGTCCATTCCATAAGGAAAAGAGTCCGTCATTTATTGTTTCGCCTGACCGGCAGATGTGGCACTGTTTTGGCTGCAATTCCGGCGGCGACGTAATCAGCTTCTTGATGAAGTATGAAAATATTGAGTTTATCGAGGCGTTAAAGCAATTAGCAGACCGCGCCGGCATTGAACTTAAGCGCGTGGGCACCGGCGATCAGAAAAAATATGACGTCCTCTACGACATCAATCGCGTAGCCAAAGATTTCTTTAAGGCCAGTCTGCATGAGGACTTGGGCAGGCCGGCGTTAAAATATCTCATCGAGAGGGGACTTAAAAAAGAAACCGTTGAAGAATTTGAAATTGGCTTGGCCTTGCCGAGCTCCGACAGTCTGACTCGACACCTGACCAAGATGGGTTTTACGGTCACTGATATTGAAAGAGCTGGCATTTCGCTTAAAACCGACCGTGGAACGTATTGGGACAGGTTTAGGAACCGGATCATGTTTCCGCTCTACAACAACTTTGGTAAAGTCGTCGGCTTTACCGGCCGTGTGATGCCCGGCAATGAGAGCGCCGACGTCGGAAAGTATGTAAACTCGCCGGAAACACCCGTATTTAACAAGTCTAAGTTGCTCTTTGGCTTTTTTAAGACAAAAAATAATATCCGAGAGACAAACACGACAGTGCTAGTGGAGGGTCAAATGGATTTTTTGATGGCCTGGCAGGATGGTATTAAGAATTTAGTAGCTACCAGTGGCACGGCTCTGACCGCTGACCACTTAAAAACGCTTCGGCGGCTGAGTGAGAACATTGTTCTGTCATTTGATAACGATTCTGCCGGCCGTGCCGCTGCCGAGCGGACGATTGACCTCGCTGAGGCACATGACTACAACGTCAAAGTTATTTTGTTCAAGGACAAGGAGCTAAAGGATCCGGCTGACATCGTCCGGGCAAAGCCCGGCCACTTTGAGCAGCTGATTAGCGCGGCAGTCCCGGCCATGGAGTATTATTTTGATTTCTACGGAATTTCCCGAAACCAAGACATTGCCGCCAAAAAGAAAAGTATTAGGTCGGCGCTAGCCAAAATAAAGGTTATCTCTAGTCCGATTGAGCAGCAGCACTGGCTGAACAAGCTGACTACCCTCAGTGGGGTTCCTGAAGTTGCTTTGACCGCTGAAATGGCGGCCATTAAAGTGAATCCGGTTACCGGTCTGCATGACGCCGAGCAAACTGTGCTTGATCAACCGCAGGCTCAGCTTGGCAGGCTTGATCTGATTGTCCGTCGTCTTATCAGCCTCATGTTGATTGATGAGAGCTTAGTAAAAGAAATCGAAGCCGAAAAGCAGCTTATTCCGGCTCAGTATCTGCCAATTCTTACTTTTGTAATGAAGGATCCCAAGGCCAGTCCGCCGGCCGATTTAGCTCCGGTTATCAATCTGCTCTACCTGGAAAGCAGTTTAGGAGATCCGACTAAGGCAAAAACCGAGTGGGCCGAGCTTATGATTCGCTTACGGGGCGAATATCATAATTTCAGGAAAAACCAGCTTAAAATCAAGATTACTGAGGCTGAAAAGACTAGAAATGAGCCGGAACTGCAGAAATTGCTGGGGGAGTACCGCAACTTGATTTCTGGGGATAAATAGTGTATAGTATTCGCTTATATGTCTACAAAGAAGCGGGCTAAAAAGCCGTTCAAAAAAGTCAAAATTCAGAAGCGAAAAGCGGTCAAAAAGCAGACAAAGAAGGCTAAAAAAGCCCCAGCAAAAAGTAAGCAGGCTAAGCTTAAAGCGGGCAAGAAAACTGAGCTTAATCAGCAGCAACTTACTGAACTGACCGACCGTGGCCGTGGCCGTGGCTATGTGACTGATACTGAGGTTCTTCACTACTTCCCAAAAATCGAGGACGATGTGACGTTTTTGGACAAGATTTACGCTGAGCTCGAGAAGGCCAATATTAAAGTCATTGAAACAAGTCAGCTTATTGAGGTTCCAAAAGAAGAGATCAGCGAGAAAGAGCTTCGTGAGGCAACCAACATTGCTTTTGACGATAATCTTTCGGACTCAGTGCAGATGTACTTAAAAGAAATCGGTAAGGCACCGCTGCTTAAGGCTGCTGATGAGCGAGAACTGGCAAAACGCATTATTAATGGCGACGAGAGCGCCCGACTTAAGTTTATCCAGGCCAACTTGCGTCTGGTGGTCTCTATTGCTAAGCGCTACGTCAATCGCAGCGCAAATCTTGGTATTTTGGATCTTATTCAGGAGGGAAATATCGGTTTAAGCCGCGCTGTTGATAAATTTGACTACAAGCGCGGTTTTAAATTTTCTACCTACGCCACCTGGTGGATTCGTCAGGCGATTACTCGTGCCTTAGCCGATCAGAGCCGCACTATTCGTATTCCGGTACACATGGTGGAAACTATTTCTAAGTACACTCAAGTCAAGCGCCGCCTGACTCAGGAATTAGGACGCGACCCGCTTGTTGAAGAGATCGCCGTGGAGATGGAAATGCCTATCGAAAAGATACATTATATTCAAAAAATCAGTCAGGACGTGGTTTCTCTGGAATCTCCGGTTGGCGACAGCGACGATGACTCAACCTTGTCAGAATTCATAAAGGATGATAAAAGCCTTACACCGGCCCAGGTAGCCAGCCAGACCCTCCTGAGAGAGAAAATAAAGGAGATTCTCGTTGACCTCTCGGACCGCGAGCAAAAGATCTTGCAGCTCAGATTTGGCTTGGAAGACGGCGTTACCCACACCCTTGAAGAGGTTGGAAAGGAGTTTGGCGTAACTCGTGAGCGTATCCGGCAAATTGAAGCCAAAGCGCTCTTGCGTATACGCAGCCATCTCAAGGCTAATATGCTTGAAGGTTACTAACATTATGAAATACCATAACTCATTAAGAGTAGGTTTATCATTGATTATATCCTCTCTATTTTTTGTTGCGCCGATTGCCTTAGCTCAGCCCGTCTCGCATGGACGCATTGATGCTAGCGTATTTGGCGGAAAGTCGGGTATTGTCAGAGGTAACCCATTTTATGGCAGTAAATATCTGCTTTCCGATGCCCAGGAAATTCTTCTGTCCAATCGGATCAAGCGTGCTGATCTGCAGTTTGATCGCATGAATCAGAAGGCCGCTGACCTCTTAACGATATCCGAAGTGACCGCCAATACTAGTCAGATTTTTGCCGATGCTCTTAATGACTATCAGCGCTCGGCTCTTCTTGCCGGATCTTCACTCAATTTACTGAGTAGCTCGGACTTTACCGGCCAGCAGTGGAAGGCGTTTGGCGGTCGTGCGGTAGTTAATCTGAAATTTATTGATGATCTCAAGATGAATAATGCATCAAATAAAAATCAGGCGATTCTTCTTGGCCTTGAGGATACTGTTACCGGAAATGTAGTTCGCTTTCTCAGTCGCATAGATCAGGTGCAGGTTTTTATCGACAGTATCATTTCGAGCGATCAAGAGATCGTCGAGGGTTTCTCAGACCTTAGGGACGCCGAACTGCTTACTCGATTTGCCGAAAAGGCTCGATTATATTCACTTAGTGAAGCAAGCTATCAGTATAGTTCAGCTGCTCAGGAGTTGTATTCTGCAGTCGCAACTCGTTTGTGGGAAGCAGTGACAGATGAGAATGACTCCCTACTCACTGAAGTACTCCAGCTATCCGGATCGGCGACTCAACGAGCTCTATCAATCAAACATCTTATTGAGCTCCAGCCCTCATTGTCAACGGCGCTTCTGCTGCGCTAAACTGTAGTCATGACATCTGAAGAGATACGCCGAAAGTATATTGAATTTTTTGTTGCGCGCGAACACGTCCAGATTCCATCATCATCGCTTCTGCCGGATGGCGATGCGACTACGCTTTTTACCGGCTCCGGCATGCAGCCGCTTATTAAGTATCTCCTTGGCGAAGTTCATTCGAGCGGCAAACGGCTTGTAAACTCCCAGAAGAGCTTTCGAGCTGAGGATATTGATGAGGTTGGGGATAACCGACATACGACGTTTTTTGAAATGCTGGGTAACTGGTCGCTTGGTGATTACTTTAAGGCCGAGCAGCTACCGTGGGTATTCGAGTTCCTGACCGACGTTGTCGGTATTGATCCAAACCGTCTTTATGTAACGGTGTTTTCAGGTGAAGAGAAATACGGCATATCTAAGGATGATGAATCCGTAGCTATCTGGCAGTCGCTTTTTAAGCAGAAAGCAATTGAAGCCAAGGATATTTTTATAGGAAATCCTGATAATGGATCTCAGATGGGAATGCAAGGAGGCAGGATTTTTTACTATAACTCAAAGAAAAATTGGTGGAGTAGGGCAGGAGCGCCTGAAAAAATGCCGGCCCGCGAACCCGGAGGTCCCGATTCCGAGATTTTTTATGAATTCACGCACATTCAGCATAATCCAGAATTCGGCAATGAATGCCATCCAAACTGCGATTGCGGCAGGTTTATGGAGATTGGCAATTCGGTATTTATGGAATATCGAAAGAAAGAAGATGGCTCATTTGAGAAGTTGCCTCAGCGAAACGTTGATTTTGGAGGAGGACTTGAACGTATTACGGCAGCGGCAAATAATAATGCGGAAATGTTCGCGATTGATACCATTGGCGCTCTCATTGCCGTATTACCTCAATCCGGCAATATACGTTCTAAGAGAATCGTTGCCGATCATGTCCGTTCTGCCGCATTCCTTATTCAGGATGGCGTACTACCATCAAACAAGGATCGCGGCTACATGTTGCGTAAGCTGATCAGGCGCGCGATCGTTCACATTAATGTTCTCAGCGTTGCCGATTTCAGTGCGCTTGAGACGCTCAGTCAAACCTTTGAAGCTGATATTGAGGAGTTATTTGCAATAGTTTGCAAAACTTATCAGACAATCTATAAGTTGGATCTGCCGAATATTACTGCCGTATTCAGAGATGAGAGCAAAAAGTTTAAATCAACCTTTAAAAATGGCATGCACGAGCTTAAGCGCTACTCAACTATTGATGGCGCAGTAGCCTTCAAACTCTATGAGAGTTTTGGTTTGCCGTATGAAGTTATTAAAGAGTTTGGGGCTGAGAAAGCAGCAACGTTGACTCGGGAAGACTTTGAAAAACGTCTGGATGAGCATCGCATTCTTTCCCGCGCCGGAGTTGAAAAGAAGTTTGGTGGCCACGGTCTCTTGCTTGATACTGGAGAGCTTAAGGCTAAAGACGAAGTAGAGCTTAAAAAGGTGACCCGTTTGCATACGGCAACACATTTATTGCAAGCTGCACTTCGAGAGGTTCTCGGTCCTGAAGTCAAGCAGGCTGGTAGTGATATTACTGCCGAGCGAACACGTTTTGACTTTACCTTTTCCAGAAAGTTGACTCCGGAAGAGATCAAAAAGGCAGAAGCTGTGGTTAATCGGGAGATCGGCAATGACCTTGCAGTTGCGTTTAAAGAGATGCCTAAAGATGAGGCAACTAAGACCGGAGCGCTTTATTTTTTCAAAGCCAAATACGGCGACCGAGTTAAGGTGTATTACATGGGTCATTCTATTGAAAATTGCTTTAGTAAGGAGTTTTGCGGTGGTCCACACGTCGACCATACGGCAATGGTAGGAAAGTTTAAGATAGCTAAAGAAGAGGCAGTTTCAGCCGGTGTGCGTCGTATTCGAGGAGTGATTGAGCCATAGTCATAATATTTGACCTAATTGCCGCTTTCTGCTAAGATATACGGCAATTAGATGACTTCTCACATTGAGCAAAAAAGTCAGGAGTTGAGTCATGTGCTTATCCGCCTTGCCGGATATCTTAGGAGCTCTGAACTAGGAATACGCATTACCCGCTTAAGCTATGACCTTGTGGAGCATATTGCGGCAAATAATGCGGCAAGAGCATTGAATACGGCAAACACTATCAAGGCACTCATTATATTAGGAAAAAATACTCTTGTGATAGAACCTGTTAATGCAAAGGTACTCCTAAGAGAGACAGATTTTATTATAAGGGAAATGAACAGGTTTACTGGATTATCAGAATTGCCGGATTTGGAGACTCTATTTTCAAAGGAAGTTAAAATTGAGAGAAATGCGGCAATCCCTACTGATCAAGATCACGTCGGAGAAATGCGGCAAGCTCGAATTATAGAAATAATCCGGCAATCAGCTTCTGGAAAGATTCAGCTACGGGATCTTGTTGCCGAATTCCCAGGTATTAGCGAGCGTACTATCCGCTATGACCTCAAAAGGCTTTCCGAGGAGAACAAGATTGAACGACAGGGGAGCGGTGGACCATCAAATTTCTATGTACTTAAACAGAATGAACTCCCCAGTGTAATAAACCTATAGGGGGGTTCGTTGTAACTAGCGAGCCTGAATAATTTCAGGCTGTGGATAAGTTATCCACACTAGGTGCAACTTGTTTGAGTGAAGGTATCTGGTATAGTTAGTTTGACATAGAAAGTCAGTTAGTTCTGTAGCTCAAGTGTGAGGCTTGAGGTACAGCGGTAATGCTCGCGGCGCGCAATAGGCTATTTCTATTTGCGCGCGTCTGTCGTTATCGTTGTCTCCTGCTTGCCCCTCACAAAGGGGCTTTTTCATTAGATACTATAGTCAGGTTGTCTTGTGAAGGTCGATCCTTCAATCTGCAAGGAAAACAAGATGCTCTGGCTTTCCGAAACCGCAGTAATAAAAATAACAGTCAATTACAAAAGAAAGTATTTATGAGTAAATTTACAACCAAAGTTGCGGCAGTAGTACTGACCGCAACCACGGTACTGTCGCTCTCGGGCGTCGGCTCAATTGCCTCTGCGCAATCTGCTGACTTACAGGCCCAGATCGCCGCTCTTCTCGCTCAGATTGCGACCCTTCAGGCGCAAATGAATGGTGGAGCTACAGCTACCGCTGCATGCACCTTCACGAACGACCTTCAAATGGGTTCTCGTGGTGCCGCTGTTACTTGCCTCCAGAACGTCCTTGTTTCAAAGGGCTATTTGGCTGCTGGTCTTAACACCGGATACTACGGAGGCATGACCAAGGCCGCTGTGATGAAGTGGCAGGCTGCCGCTGGCGTTTCCGCCACCGGCTACTTCGGTGCTAAGTCACGTGCTGCCTTTGCAGCCATGACCGTGACCACCCCGGTAACCCCCGGAACCACTCCTGTCACCCCAGTCGTAAACACCGGAACCTCACTCTGGGTGTCTAAGGCTGCAGGTAACCCGACTGGCGCTGCGATTGCCGGAGCCGGCCAGATCAACGTCGGCCGCTTCGCCTTCACCGCCCCGGCTACCGCTGGAGCTACCATCACTGGTATAAACTTCCAGAAGGTTGGTGTCTTGAGCAATTCAAACATCAGCAATATGTACCTCGCTGACGCCAACACCGGCGCCGTCGTGGCACAGTATCAGTCTCTCAGCACCGCCGGTGTTGTGACCTTTGCGGGTCTCAACCTGATGGTGAACGCCGGCCAGACCTGGACCGGTGAACTCCGTGCCGACATCTCCAGTTCAGCGACCGCCGGTAACGCCATTCAGTTTGATCTGACAGGCGTCACTGCCGCCGGTACGATGACTGTCGCAGGACTTCCGATTGCCGGAAACTCCCTGAATGTCACCACGGTGAGCAACCCGAGCATTGCCGCCCTGACCCTGACTGCCAACGCGGTCGGATCAACGATCGATGCCGGAACTCAGTCAGTCTTGGTCTCTTCCTGGACTGCCAACGTCAGTAACAGCGCAGTTGACCTCAAGAACCTTCAGTTTACCTTTGTCGGCTCGGCTAACCCGGGTGACATCCGTAACCTGAGACTCTTAGTCAACGGCACTCAGGTTGGCACTCTGCCGACTGCTTCAACGGAAACGACCTTCTCGATTTCGTCTATCCAGCTCAAGACTGGTCAGTCGACGATCCAGATCTTTGCGGATGTCATGGGAAGCCCGAACCGTACCTTTACGTTCAGCCTCCTGCAGCCGTTTAAGATCAACGCGGTTGACACCCAGTACAACGCTGGTATCACGGCTTCGATCACCACGACCAACCAGACCACGGTCACCATCAACACCGGTTCGATCGTGATCCAGACTGCGTCTGACTCACCGACCAACCAGATCCCGTCTGGCGCCTCGTCAGTCACGATCGCGAAGTTCACGGTCTACGCTGCCGGTGAGCCGGTCAAGATCAAGTTCATTGATGCGACCTTCACTCAGCGAACAGCCCCGACTGAGGACTGGACCACCACGATTGCGACGGTTACCGACGACCTCTCCAACGTTCGCCTTATCGACGACGTGGGTGGCTCACTCGGTACTTCGATCTCAACGATCGCCTCTGGAACCAGCTCTGGCCAGTGTACGATTACCTCAACGGTTCTCCTTACCTGCCACTTTGGTACCAGCTCCAGCCCTGTCAACTACCTCGTCCCAGCCAACACCACGAGAGTTCTGTCATTAGTCACGGACATTGGTTCCTCGACTGACATGAACACCCTCGCCGGAGGCTTGGCCGCAGGTACTGACAACATGGAGGGTCAGACCACCTTTGTGAGCACGTTAGACTCAGGAGCTGCCAATGGCGCGAGCAGGACGATTAATACGAGCCCGCTCACCATTGCAGCCGCCTCAGGCTTCACGACTCAGACCTACATTGCCGGTATTCAGCAGGCTAAGATTGCGTCATTCGTTCTTACTGCCTCCTCTGCTCAGGGCGCTCAAATTACGAGCTTGACCTTTGACAAGGACAGCAACGCGACGATTGACTTGCAGAACATGGTTGTTAAAGTCGGTACCGCTCAGTTTGGTACGACCAAGTCAACCATTGGCGATGCTGAAACCAGTCTTGCATTCTCTGGTGCTAACCCGATTGTTGTTCCAGCCGGTCAGTCCATTACTGTTGATGTATACGCCGACATCCTGACGACCTCAGCTGCCGGTCAGAACACTTCAGTCATTGACGCGATTGGATGGAGCGCTCTTGGATCTGTCTCAGGCAGCTCGATCAGCTTCCCGGATGCAACTCCGTGTGGATCTGAAACTGAGGTAACCTGTGGTCAGAACATCACCTTGAGCTCGGGCCCGACCCTTACCTTGGCAGCCGGTTCAAACACCGCTCCAGCTAAGCAGGTGGTCATGGGTTCGACCAACAATGAATTGGCAACGTTCCGCCTTTCAGCTGATTCCGTTGACGACATCCGTATCACTGACCTTACGGTTAGCGACACGATGAGCTCCGGCAGCTCGACGGCTTCGTTCCAGAAGATGGCACTCTATCAAGGCTCAACCTGTCTTGCTGGTTGTGACACCAATGGTCTTCCAATGACTGTTGCGTCTACAAACTCAAGCTCTGTGGCTTTTGCACTGAGTGGCTCAGGACTCGTGATCCCGAAGAACGGCAGCGTCGAAGTAACAGTTAAGGGTGATGTCCCGAACTTTACCTCAGGCGGTTCTGTCTCCGGATCGTCACACGTCTTCAAGATCTTGGCGACTACTGACGTAACCGCTCGCTCAGTCGGCAGCCCGACTGCGACTGTTACGGTAAGTGCTCCTGGGGTCAGCGGTAACAGCATTACTGTCTACAAAACCAAGCTCACCACTTCAGCCAGCTGTATGCCGGTCGGTTCCTGTGGAATCCACACCCGCAGCTCAGTTGATGAGGTTGGTAAGCTGACCTTCACTGCCGATGCTTCGTACCAGGCGGTACTCAGCACCGTCTCTCTGAAGTTCAGCGGCTTGGCTGTGTCTAACGGCTCAACCGCCTTTACGGTTGACCTGATTGACACGGCAACGGGTGTTGCCCTCACGGGTGCCTCCCAGCAGACCTGCACTCCTGGTGCTGGAAACTCCTGCTCTGTATCGTTTAGCCCTGCTTACACGATCTCAGCCGGCAGCTCCAACGCCAAAGTCGTCATTGTTCGAATTAACTCTTCGAGCTTCTATGACGCCGCTTCAACGAATGAAGCCCTCTCAGTAACCGTCAACGCCGCAGGATCCGTCCTGTGGAGCGATGGTACGAGCACCGGCATCTCTCTTGAGGCCACGCAGGTACCGGTTGTGGTTATCAACACTTCCTACTAACCTAGGTAGCTAGATAGCGCAATCACCGAAAGACCCGTCAACTGACGGGTCTTTCTTTTTCTTAATATCAAGCTCTGTGATAGTATTTTAATATGTTAAGTGAAAAAAGTTTGGTTCGGATATTGAAGATCGGCGTGTATCTGTCGCCACTGGTGCTATTTGTATTCTGGAAACAGATTATCTCTCCCTTTGTGGTTCCGCGCATAGCTATATTTCAGATTTTTATTGAGCTTCTGGCACTGGTCTGGCTGACGCTGATCATTAAATATCCCGCGTATCGGCCACGACTGACTATCCTAACGATCGCACTTCTAGGGCTTATAGGAGCTCTTTGTATAAGCGCTGTGTTTGGCATCAACCCTGAGCGTAGCTTCTGGTCGGTTATTGATCGCGGACTGGGTCTTATCGCTCTCATGCATTTTTTCCTTTTCTATCTTATTCTTCAGTCTATTCGTGACCAACTTAACTGGCAGCGATATCTCTCATATCAGTTTTATATAAGCCTCGCGGTGGCGCTGGCCGCAGTTATTCAAAAAATAAATCCTTCCGCGCTCCTTGCGAGCGATAGTTCGCGACCGGGAGGCGTACTCGGTAACCCGGCCTTTTTAGCCGGTTATTTGATTATTGCTTTATCTATCGGGGCTTGGCTTGCGTACTGTCATCCCAAGCGATCAGTCCGGCTTTTATTGCTTTGCGGAGTCGCGTTTGAGGCGGTTGTCATATTTTTAGGTGAGACTCGTGGCGCTATTATCGGCCTTGTTGTCGGGGCCGCAGTGTTGCTTATTTATTTCGCCGCGAAAAAAATGCGCCCCTTCTCTTTCAGCTATTCTATTCTTAAAAATATTCCCGCGCTTTTCATTATCGTATCTATACTATTTGGAGGAGTATTTTTTGTCACCCGAACGGCTCAGGTCTGGACGCGTGTCCCGGGACTCAGTCGTCTTGCTCAGCTCTCAGTTGATAGCGCGGTGAGCAACCGTTTAATTGTATGGAATATCGCGCTCAAGGCATTTGTTGATCGTCCGCTCACGGGTTGGGGACCGGAAAATTTTCGGTACGCGTTTGATCGCCACTATGATCCGGTGTTGATGCGAGCCGGGCAATCGGAGACCTATTGGGACAAGCCGCATAGCATACCCCTCGAGCTACTCGCAACCGGCGGCAGCATCGGTTTTATCGCCTACGGCGCGCTCTTGGTATGCGCCTTCGTGGCGCTGCGACGACTCCATGCCCGACGATTTGCGATCTTTGGCACGGCTATGCTCGCGGCATACATTGTTCAGGGATTTTTTATCTTTGACAGTTTTGGAACATATTTCATGCTCATGATTTTCCTGGCCTATGTGGATTATCTCTATGCGCAGGATCATCAGTTAGTGTCATCTCGCCCGGTTGTATCGATGCCGGGCGTAGTTTGGTATTCAGTTGCCGCCGTTACTGCTGTAGCAGCCGCGTACCTTATTGGCACGAACGTTCAAATTTTGCAGGCGGCGAGCTATCAATATCAGGGCATTAACTATTTTGTGAATGTGTTACCGGTCAAGGCGATCCTTTCATATAAGGCGGGCTTTGCGGTGAAAAATCCGTATAACATAGATATTCGCCAAAGCTTTCTTCAGACCCTGAAGCAGATGGTTTTTCAGATTCCGGTGCCGGATGTAAAAGAAAATATCGCTCTTGCACTTAAGGAGATGAAAACGGTAATAGCTGAAGATCCGAATAATCATTTTTGGCCCTATGCCGTTGCCGACGCGCGCAACGCCTTTTTCTATACCGACCCGGCATTTCTTGAGGGTGGAGACACGGAACTTGCTCAGGCCGAGGCTCTCTCTCCGCACCGCCAACTTACACTCTATGCCAGTTCAAAGCGGAAGTATCTTCTCAAAGACTACGCGGGCGCTATTGCCGACATGAAAAAGGCTATTGATCTTGATCCTGAAGTCGGGGATCCGCACTTTTTTTACGGCCTTTTGCTACTTGATGATAACCAGATTGACTGGGGTATTGGCGAGCTGTTTCGCGCAGCTCAGCTTCGACGAGTGCCCGAAACAACCGCTGAGGTGGCGCTGGTCTATAAAAATTTTGTG
>JAHFLG010000068.1 GCA_023244975.1 Candidatus Harrisonbacteria bacterium | reverse complement strand
CCTGCAATATGCCACTTCGGCTCAAGAACCACCCTCGCCCCAATCTTCGGCGCTAACTTCTTAAATATCTTCCTCAGTAGCGGACTATCATTTTTTTTCACGTTCATGTGCCTCCGGTAGGAATCGAACCTACATCAAAACCTTAGAAGAGTTTTGTTCTATCCATTGAACTACAGAGGCGTAGAACTACTATACCCACAACCGGGCATTTTCTCAACTAAAAACCGCCCCTCACAGGCGGTTTTTAGATAGAAGCAGAATCTTTTATGCAGGCATGCCGCCGCCCATCATCGCCGGCTTTTTAAGGCCAGCAGTCAGAGCCCAGATACCAACTACCAAGTGCAGAATAAGGTCAGCCGGGCTCTCAAGGTTAGCGCCAAGCAAAGTAGTGCTGAATAGGTTATAGACAGCAACCAACACGCCGACAACACCAAGGATAACCACAAGCCACTTTTGCATCTCTGCGTTAAAGGTGAATGCAGCGATTAAACCGACTACACCCAAGATAAGGTGAGCCCAGTTCTCGCCCATATCAAACCACCAGCCAGAGCCGAAAATGCTCTGTGCGTCGGTCGGACCAATAACGCCGACAAAACCCAAGATAGCAACGAGTACTAAGACTGCGCCGCCAATCTTCAGAAAGCCATTTGGAGTAAAAAACATAATAAATCAAATAATCGTAATGATAATTCCTCCGACCTTTCTTATCATTAAGTATAGCGGATTAGGCTCAATAATGCAGGCAACTTATCCACATCACTGATAATTAGATCCAGCCCTAGTCGGAGCGCCGGGAATTGAACCCGGGCCTCGTGCTCCCAAAGCACGAATACTGCCGTTATACGACGCTCCGTTTACCCTATAACTATAACACTACTTTACGAACTGCCGATCAAAATCCGCGAGCGAGCTATTGAAGGTCTGATTAAGCTGATTAATGGCGCTCGCCTCAGTATTAATACGCTCAACCAGAGCTTTAACGGTTGGCCCGGAATATACCGTATGCAGAAACTTTGCCTTCAAAGCCTCAAATAATGAATCAAGCAAAGTATTGTAGTTAATAATCCGACTGACCATGGCAACTCCCGCACTCACAATTTCCACGCTCAGCCCGCGGGCGTTTTCGGGGGTAATATCAACCGTCGATCGAGCCATTCGTTCCAAACTTCCCGAAAGTCGGACGGCAGCATTCTGCTTGTCCTGACGGTTTGATTGTTCGTAGGCAACAAGATCCAGAGCCCGACTGGTATCTCCAGTCTGGTCAGCTGCCTCAATTTGCTGAAGATTATCAAGCGAGTCGCTGACCATGCGGGCAACGTTTTTGACCTCGCCGGCTCCGACAATCCGCTGGGTAAAGAACTCTTCAGGAATAAATACCTTGCTCACCGCCGTGACCAAAAACCCAATGCCAATGATGGCAACAGCGCTCACCGCCGATATAATAACGATTTTCTTAGGCGTAACAGCCATAAAATGGGTATCACTATACTATAGGGAAACTCAAACCCATGCAACTTTTTAGGCAAGTTGCGTTTAAGCCGATTTTAGTATTAAATAATCAGTACGCGGGTATCGTATAATGGCAATACCTCAGCTTTCCAAGCTGAAGCCAGGGGTTCGATTCCCCTTACCCGCTCACTGCACTAGGCTTCTTGACTATATACCCCCAGGAGGTATATAGTGTTTTGTATATGAAATCTACAAAACAGAAACTGGTTCGACGGCTCAAAATTATTGAAGGGCAGGTACGAGGGCTCCAAGAGATGCTTGAAGGCGGCGCGTACTGCATTGACGTCATCACTCAGACCTCGGCAGTAAAGCAGGCGCTCTCCGGCGTTGAAGACGCGCTCATGGAAAGTCACTTGAGCACCTGTGCTGCCAATCAAATGCAAAAGGGTAAAGTAACCGAAGCGGTAAGTGAAATACTCAAAGTATATCGTTTAAAACGAAAATAAATCTATGGATACAATAACGACCTACAAAATCAAAGGGATGCATTGCGCGAGTTGCTCGGCGATCATTGAAAAGACTCTCGGTAAAGTTGATGGCGTAAAGCAGGCGCAAGCAAATTATGGCACCGAGTCAGTGAAGATTTCTTTTGATGATCAGAAGACAAATCGGGAGGCGCTTTCGCAGAACATTGAGCCGCTCGGATATTCACTGGTTGCGCCGGCGGCAGTGCAGGATATGAACATGTCTATGACAGCGGCGCAGATGGGTATGTCTGAAGACGATCACGCGGCGCATCTTGGTCTTAATCAATCGAAAAAAGAAAAACTGGCCGAACTCGCGGATATGCGCCGCAAGGTAATTTCCGCGCTACCGCTAGCTGCGTTCGCGTTTTTTGTGCTCGGATGGGAAATGTTTGCAGAGTTTAAAATCGCGCCTGTGATGCCGTATGTGTGGTCGGAATTTTTCCACCATCTTCTGCCAATAATGGCGACGTATATACTATTTGTAGTTGGAAAACCATATCTACTCGGATTTTATCGTTTCCTGCGCTACGGCAAAGCGAATATGGATACGCTGATTGGTATCGGTACGAGCGTGGCGTTTGTTTATAGCTTTATTGTGACTGCGTTTGAGGAAACACTAAAGCCCTTTATTAATGTGAGTCAGACTTACTACGACATTACTATCGTAGTTATTGCCTTTATCGCGCTCGGCAAATATCTGGAGGCTCGGTCAAAATTAAAAACCGGAGACGCGATCGAAAAACTGCTGAATATGCAGGCTAAAACAGCCCTCGTAATTCGCAGTGGCAAAGAAATTGAAATTCCTATCGACCGGGTCGCTCATGGTGAGCTCATTATCGTGAAGCCCGCAGGTAAAATCCCGGTTGATGGTGTTATTACTGAAGGATATTCATTCATAGATGAATCAATGGTGACCGGCGAACCAATGCCAGTTAAAAAAATCGTTGGTGATGCAGTTGTGGCCGGCACCATTAATACCAGTGGTTCGTTTACGTTCAAGGCAACAAAAGTTGGCTCCGAAACCCTGCTCGCTCATATCATCAAAATGGTAGAGGAGGCGCAGGGAAGCAAAGCACCAATTCAGGCGTTCGCGGATAAAATTTCAAGCGTTTTCGTGCCCATTGTCTTAATCATCGCCGCTCTCACACTTGGAGCCTGGCTGCTCATCGGGAGCCGGTACTTGGGCTTTTCACAAGCGCTTTCGAATGGACTTGTTTCGTTTGTCGGTATCCTCGTTATCGCCTGCCCGTGTGCCTTGGGTCTGGCAACACCGACCGCGATCATTGTTGGCGTAGGTAAAGGCGCGAAAGAAGGCATTTTAATTAAAGACGCGGCCACGCTCGAGAAACTGCATGCGGTGAACGTAGTAGTAGTCGATAAAACGGGTACGCTGACAAAAGGAAAACCGGAGCTCGTCTCTGTGAGGCAGATGTCTGACAAGAGCGACAATGAAATAGTCGCGATCTTAGCAGCGCTGGAAAAAAAGTCAGAGCATCCGATAGCACACGCGATCGTATCGCATGCTGAGACAAAAAAAATCGCCCTACCGACAGTCACTCATTTTGAAGGTATTAAAGGTAAGGGGCTGCAAGGCGTGGTTAATGGAGTTGAGTATTTCGTCGGTAATGCGAAACTGATCAGAGATCTAGGATTGCCATTTGACGCTCGTTCAATCGAGCAGGAAACACTCGAAGGCAAGACGCCGGTTATTTTAGCGACTAAAGAAAAGGTTTTGGGCGTAGTCATGGTTGCGGATGCGATAAAACCCGAAGCCGTAGAAGCCGTGTCGCGGCTACACAAGCTTGGTATTAAGATGGTTATGCTCACCGGCGATAATAAAAACACTGCGCAGTATATCGCCACCCAAGTTGGTATCGACGAAGTGGTGGCAGAAGTATTGCCGGAAGACAAACTGAAAAAAATTAAAGAGTTGCAATCGCAGGGCAAGGTGGTGGCCATGGCCGGCGACGGCGTCAATGACGCGCCGGCTCTAGCCCAGGCCGATGTCGGCATCGCCATGGCCACGGGCACCGATGTTGCGATTGAAACGGCCGGTATCACACTTTTAC
>JAHFLG010000067.1 GCA_023244975.1 Candidatus Harrisonbacteria bacterium | reverse complement strand
TAAAAAAGCTTCGGCCTCGCTCTTGCAGCGCCGCCTTCAAGTCGGCTATGCCCGCGCTGCGCGTCTACTCGATATCATGGAAGACAAAGGGCTCATCGGCCCCGGCGACGGCGCCAAACCTCGTGAGGTCTATATCGCCGACGAAATCCCGCCCGGACCACCGGAAACCCCCACCTCTATTTAGTATAATTAGTATAAAATAACCATTTGACAAATAGGTCAAATGGTGTTAATATTGCTTATTCGCCGTGTAGATATCTGCCTGTGTAGGCGGGTTTCGCACGAAACTCCCCGACACTGTCGGGAGCGAAGAAACTGGAGGGATCCCATGCTGCTCCGCAACAACCTGTTCTCGTTCGTCACCGTGATCTTCCTGGCCGCCGGCTGCTCGACCATCAAGGCCGGCGCGCACGAGATCGGCGCGTACGACTACCCCAAGCCGTACAAGGCCAACAAGCAGGTCAGCGAGCAGGAGGGCTGGCGGGCGCTCTTCGAGGTCAAGCCCGCGGCCGAGGACGTCGTCCAGCGAGCCGTGAACCTCGCGAGGACGCGCGCGCAGGCCGGCCAGGAGGAGAACAACGAGTTCCTCGCCCTGGCGAAGCTGGACCTCAACCACGACCGGATCATCACCGCGTCGGAGGCGAACGAGAGCGCGGGGATGATGATCCAGGAGGTCGCGAGCGCCATGGGCGACGACCTGCGGATCGACGACGGCCTCAAGTCCGCCGCCGCGCCTCCCAGCACCGCCGCCGCCCGCCACTAGGCGGGACGGCAGAAGACTGAACGCCCGGCACTGACCATTCGTGGTCGGTGTCGGGCGTCTCTGATTTTAAAATAGGTCTTACTCTTTTACCTGCCCCTTTGCGATCTTACTCAGTAGTTTATCCAAATCCCCTTCAAGTACGCTTTCAATATCATGAACTTTTACATTAAACCGGTGGTCGGTGATCCGGTCGTCGGGGAAATTATAGGTACGGATCTTTTCACTGCGGTCGGCCGTCCCCACGAGCTCGCGACGGTCAGCCGAAAACTCCGACATCTCTTTAGTCCGTTGCATTTCAAATAATTTGGCGCGTAACACGGACATCGCGGCCTCACGGTTGGCGTGCTGACTACGCTCGGCGCGGCTGCCGATGACAATACCGGTTGGTTTATGAGTGATGCGCACGGCAGTTTCTACTTTGTTGACGTTCTGCCCGCCAGGGCCTCCGGCGCGGGAAAATGAAACTTCGATATCATTCATATTAATATTCACTTCTTTCGGCTCAACCTCCGGCAGCACTGCCACGGTCGCGGTCGAAGTGTGCACGCGGCCCTGACGTTCGGTCGATGGCACGCGCTGGACGCGGTGGACGCCGCTCTCCTGCTTTAAGGCGTCATAACAGCCGGTGCCGGAAAGGCGCGCCGAAAAAAACTTGTACCCGTTACCCGCGGTTTCATTGTAATCAGTGACATTAAACGCCCAACCGCACTTGGCAGCATAGCGCTGGTACATCCGCGCCAGGTCGCCGGCAAATAATGCGGCCTCATCCCCGCCGGCACCGCCCCGAATTTCAAGAATAAGCTTATTCACCATAATTGTGATATAATATAAGGATTAATGTCTTTTGGCAACGCTCCTATGGCAAATCCCCCACTTATTCTGTGCGTGGACGACGACAAGGACTACTGCGACATTCTTTCGGCAAAACTAACAGCCAAAGGTTTTGCCGTTAAAAATGCCACTAATGGAGATGACGGCATCGCTCTGGCTAAAAAACACAATCCGGCTCTGATTCTCATGGACGTGCAGATGCCAAATAAAGACGGCATCGCCACTACCATGGATCTAAAGCAGGACCCGCACACCAAGGACATTAAAGTTATTTTTGTGACCAGCCTTGGAGATTCCTGGCCGTCGGTCACCGAAGTTAATCGCCGGCTTGCTCAGCAAATAGGAGCGCATGACTATTTTAAAAAGGGTGGCGACCTCGATGCCCTGGTTGAGAAAATCCGCCAAGCTCTCGCAGAATAAACCGTATGAAAAATCCGCCGCTCATATTAATTGCTGATGACGATGCTGATTTTAAAGAAATCGTCTCGGCTAAGCTCCTGAGCTTTGGCTACCAAATCGCCGAAGCTAAAGACGGCGCTGAAGCGATCACTAAGGCCAAAAGCCTGATCCCTGACCTGATTATCATGGACATCCAGATGCCCAACGTCAATGGCACTGAAGCAGTGCTAGAAATCAAACAGGATCCTCAGCTCAAAGACGCCAAGATTGTCTTCTTCTCTTCGCTCATCTACCCGTGGCCGGGAGTCAAAGAAAGCAACCCCGATTTTGCCAAAGAACTCGGTGCCGTCACCTTCCTGAAAAAAAGCGACGAGCTCGACAAAATCGCCACCACGATCAAAGGACTACTCACGGAGACTAAATCTTAGTATGGCAAAAATCCGTAGCTGGAAAAATGCCAATACCGATGAGCTAATCACAACGATCTTGAAACTGAAGAACGCTGACCAGGCGAAACGCTTTATGCGCGACCTGATGACCGAAAGCGAAATAATCGAAATGGGGAGCCGCTGGAAGGCCGCGCGTATGCTTAGTAACAAAGAGTCCTACAAAGACATTATTGCCGCCACCAGACTCAGCTCGAGAACCGTCGCCCGCATTAACAAATGGCTTCAATCCGGCATGGGCGGCTATAAGGCGCTTATTAAGTAGGCTTAACTTTTTCGTTTTCTGACTTCTTTCTTGATATCGCCCAGTGCGATATTTTTTTGTGCTAACAAAACCAAAACGTGATACAGCAAGTCCACGGTTTCTTCGATAAGACGCTGCTTGGTCTGCTTCTGAGCGGCTTGAACAACTTCCATAGACTCCTCAGAAACCTTGAGCAAAATCTTGTCTAAACCGGCTTGAAAGAGCGAGGTGGTGTATGACCCTTTGGGGAGCTTCACCTGACGGTCTTTGATGATCGCAAACAAGTCAACGAGTTCGTCGATATTTTTTTCTTCTTTAAAGCAGGAGTAGGCATCAGTGTGGCAGGTGGGCCCGGCAGGGCTGGCTTTAATAAGGACTGTATCTCCATCGCAATCCGATTTCATCTCACCCAAGTTCAAGACATTTTTGCTTACCTCGCCCTTCATCCAAAGCCGCTGTTTGCTTCGGCTATAAAACCAAACTTTTTTGGTCTTAGTAGTCTTTGCCAACGCCTCCTTATTCATATAGCCGAGCATTAACACACTGCCAGAATTTTCATCCTGGACTATCGCCGGAACCAATCCATTGCTTTTTTTCCAATCTATGTTTTTCATATGCGAATTGAAACGCCCTTACTGTTTAAATACGACTTCGCCTCCGGAATAGTGACTTTTTGGTAGTGAAACAAGGTGGCGGCTAGAGCCGCGTCGGCCTGGCCGATGGTCAGCGCCTCGAAAAAGTGTTCGTTGCTCCCCGCGCCGCTAGAAGCGACTACCGAGATGGTCACGGCCTCGCCGATTGCTTTCAAAAGTTCGATATCGTAGCCAGCCGCCGTGCCGTCGCGATCAAGTGAGTTTACTAGGAGCTCGCCAGCGCCACGCGCGGCCATATCTTTAACAAAAGTGATAGCGTCTACGCCCGTAGCCTCGCGACCACCCTTACTATAGATCTCCCAACTGCCGTCTGGCCGACGTTTTGGATCAACAGAAACAATAATACATTGTGAACCAAACTCAGCTGTCGCTCGGCTTACTAGCTCAGGATCCCGAATAGCCGCCGAACCAATCGAAACCTTATCAGCTCCGGCGTTCAAGAGCTGCTTAATATCTGCAACCGACTTCACTCCCCCGCCCACGGCAAAGGGGATGTTAATATTGCGCGCCACGCGCGTGACCAAATCCAAAAGCGTCTTACGGTTTTCTACCGTAGCTTTGATATCTAAAAACACCAGCTCATCAATGCCATTCTCGCTGTACCGTTTACCAAGCTCTACCGGATCTCCAGCGTCGCGCAGGTCAACAAAATTCGTTCCTTTAACTACCCGGCCCTTAGCAATATCCATACAGGCTATGATACGCTTGGTCACGGTGGTC
>JAHFLG010000012.1 GCA_023244975.1 Candidatus Harrisonbacteria bacterium | reverse complement strand
TTATGAACACAGAAAAATTTTCGCCGTACGCGCCAATGATCCTCCGTCTCGGAATGACCTTTGTCTTTGCCTGGTTTGGCGCTTCGCAACTAGTAAATGCTTCCGCGTGGACGAGCGTGGTTCCGGGCTGGGCAACAGGCTTTGGCATGAACGCGGTTACTATCGTTCATCTCAATGGAGTATTTGAAATCATTGCCGCGCTGCTGATGGGCATGGGGTTTTGGATCCGGCCGGTAGCGGCTTTACTTGCTCTGCACTTGTTCGTCATCGCCACCAGCCTTGGACTTAGTGCAATAGGAATCCGAGACTTTGGCCTCAGTTTTGCAACTCTCTCTATTGCCTTGCGCGGGAAAAACTAAATCCTATTTCTTCGTTGTCTTAGTAGTTGTCGGAGTAGCTTCAACTGCCGGAGCCTGCAGAGTCGGTAGAGCATATCCCTGCATCATCAGTGAGCCGTAGTCACCATCGTAGTACGTACGGATTCCGTGACGGCCGTACATCATGTTAGAACCGTATCCATAGCCACCATACATTTCGTATTTAAGGTCACTCACGCGTGTACCAAGCCAAAAGGCTAATATTAAAAGGATAATACCGATAACCCAACGCAGTGCCCCGTGGCCTTCGCCACAGAACCCATGCATGCACCCTTCACACTTGTCTTTTCCGTTCATATAAAATAAAAAATAATTTTTGAAATCGACACTTTAGTATACCACAACCAGAACTGATCACTTTCCTAAACTAGGGTAAAGGAATAGGATAGAGATATGCAATTCAAAATTTCCGGCAAAGGATATAATATCAATGACCTGATGCGTAAGCTGCGCTACAAACCCATCGGCTACAGCCCCGAAGGTCAAATGAGCTGCGTGCGACCCCTCGGCGCCGACTATCCCCGCTTTCACGCCTATGTCACCGAAACAAAAGAAGGATATACCTTCAACCTGCATCTCGACCAAAAAAAAGTATCATATGAAGGGGTGCATGCGCACAACGGCGAATATGAAGGTGACATCATCTCTGAAGAACGCAACCGCATCGAAGCCGTCAATGAAACCCTAGACTAAGCTAGATATGATAACATAGGAATATATGAAAACTAAACTCATTGCTTCAGTATTGTTAGCGGCAAGCGTACTAGCTGTGGCTCAGCCAGCCCTAGCGCTCGATATTTCAAAACTGCACGTCAAAGTTTCTGATGCCATCAACAAAGACTGTATGCAGGAGGACGGCCACGACGCGATCTGGGCCTGCTTTGTGCCTCGCGACACGATTTACATCCGCGCGGGGCTGCCCAGTCAGTTGCTCCCGTACGCGCTGCTCACTAATGTCGGCCAGTATGTGATCATGAATTACTCCAACGAAGAACTGGAAAAAGTTTTTAGTCCCGTCGCCGGCCTTGGTCTGCGCCGCGGCATCGGCAACACCTTTGCCTTCTGGGTGTTAGGCGGCACCATCACTCCCGCAGAGCACGACTTCTTCCGCTCGGCCCTAATGAAATAGTTAATCGAATAATTGAGAATGCGAACCGATATTGAAAATCTCGAGTACCATTTCATTCTTCTGAATACTATATATCAAAAGAACATCTGGGCGGATATGGCACTCTCTATATCCGAGATACTCACCGATAAGAGCATGATCATGGTACTTACCTGAAAGAGACTCGTCTTGGATTAAGTTGGTTATCGCTATATCGACTTCCTGCAATATCTTTTTATCGCCAGACCTTGCTAGTCGCTTGAATGATTTCTGAAATAATTTTGTGTGACGCAAGCGGTACATCGTGGTGCTTAACGCATAATATCGCGCAACATGGCAGATGCTGTTTTATATGTCTTACCGTCTTTCCGAGCCTCTTCAATTTCCTTGTCCCATTCTGCTCGAATCTCTTTCGGGGTGCGCCTGGGAGTAAATGGCAGTCCTTGTTCGATAATAACCTGATTAAGAAAAAGCTTAACAGCTGAAGACATATCAAGACCGATAGCCTCAAGAGTCTCGGTCGCCTTTTTCTTAATTTTTTTATCTATCCGGACATTTAAAGTATTCATGCAATCAGTATACACAATGTATATACAATGTCAATACACCTAAAATAAAAAACTACTAGCAATTTGCCAGAAGGTATAAAAAGACGCTAAACTGTGGCCTTATGGCTCAGGGTGATGTTATATTGAGGTTTAATAAGGTGTCGTTCGAGTTCGGCCACAATAAGCCTATTTTAAAGGAGGCTGAATTTTCCGTGCGCCGCGAAGCAAAAATCACGCTGATGGGACAAAACGGCGCCGGCAAAAGCACGATTTTCCAGCTTATTACCGGTGAACTCAAACCAGAGCTCGGCAGTATCACCGTCACCGGCGGACTTACCATTGCCACCGCCAAACAGGTCATCCCCCGCGACCAGCTCACTCTCACGGTTCGCGAATTTTTTGAGAAAGCCTTTACAAAAAAAATCTACGATATAGAGCCGCGCATCAACGAGGTGCTTGAGGTGGTCAACCTGGAAGCCGACCAGAATAAAGTTCTCAAAACCTTCTCCGGCGGCCAGCAAGCGCGCCTGCTCCTTGCCCAAGCCCTGATTCAAAACCCGGACATTCTGCTCCTCGACGAGCCGACTAACAATCTCGACACTGCCGGCATCGACCATCTCACGCGCTTTATCATCAACTATCCCAACACCTGCATCGTCATCAGCCACGACGCCAACTTTTTAAACTCATTTACCCAGGGCGTCTTATACCTTGATGTCTTCACTAAACAGATAGAGCAGTACACCGGCAACTATTTTGACGTGGTAGAAGAAATTCAAAACCGACTTGAGCGCGAGCGCATGAAAAATGTCCGATTAGAAAAAGATATCCAGCACCGCAAACAGCAGGCCGGCTTCTTTGCCCAAAAAGGAGGCCACATGCGTGACGTCGCGCGCAAGATGCGCGAAAAAATTGAAGAACTTGAAGATGAGACTGTTGATGAGCGCCGCGAAGACAAAACCATCCGGCAGTTTATCATCCCCGCCCAACCGGAACTCTCCGGTCAGATATTAGAACTTAAATCCATCGGTGTCATGAAAGGCGGCAAGCCAGTCACCAAGAAGGTGAATATTATTCTCAAGAAAAAAGACCGTCTACTGATCAAGGGTCCTAACGGCATCGGCAAAACCACCCTTCTTGAAAAACTAGCCACCGGCCACGCCAAAGGCGAACACGTAACCAAAGGGGTGCGCATCGGCTACTATCGCCAAGACTTCTCAACCCTGGACTTTGACTCAACGGTACACAAGGCATTAGCTGACGCTATGCTCGAAGGCAGTGAGCAAGAACTGCGCAGTAGAGCCGCCGGATTTTTATTGGACGCGGAAATTTTAAAAACCAAAGTCGGCGCACTTTCTGAAGGACAAAAAGGCCTGGTCGCCTTCTGTCAGCTCGTGCTCAAACGGCCGGGACTCCTCATGCTCGACGAACCGACCAACCACATCAACTTCCGTCACATTCCGGTTATCGCCAAGGCTCTCGATGCCTATGAAGGAGCGCTCGTCCTCATCAGCCACGTACCCGATTTCGTAAGCAAGGTACACATTGACGAAATTCTGGATCTGGCGACCCTGGAATAATGGTAGTATAAAGATATGCCTGTCTTTTTTACCTCCCTTGGAGTACTGACGTATCCGGCACTCACTATCCTTGGCATCATCGCGGGTCCGATCGTGAGCATCGCCGCCGGATTTTTTATCCGTATCGGAATCCTTAGCCTCCTCCCCACCTATATCGCCTTAATGCTCTCTGATGTCATTGGCGATATCTGTTGGTACATTCTCGGTCACCGATACGGAATGAGAGTTGTTCAAAAAGTAGGTAAATTTTTCAGTATTGATGAGGAGAAGGTGGGCGTGGTCAAAAAAATCTTTCAAACATATCACGCCCCCATTCTGCTTGTTTCAAAGCTCACCATGGGTTTTGGTTTTGCCATCGCAACTCTGTTCACGGCCGGACTCGTCGGAATCCCCTTTAAACGCTACATGGCCTTTAACGTGAGCGGCCAGATATTCTGGACGGGACTGCTCATTACGCTCGGTTTTTATTTCGGCCATCTCTATACGCAGTTTGACTCAATCTTTGAAAAAGCCTCCATTATCGGAGGTGGAATCTTAATCGCCGTCGCATTCGTTGGCTTCGGCGTATTCATCAAACGAGTAATCGTTGAAAAAGTAAAGAAAATCTAACGCGCTACGTAATTGTATCCTCCTTATTTTGGTAGGGCTTATTAAACAGCATCACCCACATATAATTGAGGAAGTACTTGCGAATAGTCGCGAAGATGCCGATCTTGGCAAACCGCCGCGCCGATGAACGGACAATCACGTCATTTCTAAAAATAACCCGCCCCACGCTCGCGAGCCGCCTCGCGGTATCAGTATCGTCTCCATAAAATACGATTGCAGTATTATAGCCCCCGGCTTTTGCGATCGCGCTTGCCCGCATAATAACATTACCGCCCACAATCCCGACCCCGCGCCGGAAAAAAAAGTATACGAAACGATAAAAACAGTTGTAAATAACCTTCTGAGTAAATGCGGTCCCCAGATGCAGGAACCACGGCGCGTCGTAATAATCGTAGGGACCGGTCACCGCGACAATTTTCGGATCCTTAAAATAAGCCGCTGCGGTAGACGCCCAATTGGGAAGCGGCATGCAGTCAGCGTCTAAATTCGCCAGCAGCTCGCCGGTCGCCGCCTGCCTCCCCCGTTCACGCGCGAACTGAGGACCTTTACCGTGCTCCTCTAGCAAGATAACTGAAGGAAACTGAGTCTTGACGACCTCTCTGGTGCCGTCAGTACTATTATTATCAACGACAATAACTTCTAAATCCGGATACTTCTGCGCGAGCACCGCGGTCAGCGTTGCTCCAATATACTGCTCCTCATTATGAGCCGGAATAACAACTGAAAGTTTCATAATGCTATGAAGTGGCCTGAATCCCTTCCTTAAATATACGCCTATCTTCCTTAAACAGCCACTCACTGATATGGAAAATCGCATACGTGATAAAGAACGCGGCAAAAACATCAATGGAATAGTGCAAGTGTGACATCAGCACCACAGCTCCAAAAAAAACTGAGGAGGCCAGACAAAACCAGCGAACCCACGGGTCGTGCCAAAATACTAAAGCAATCAAAAATGGCAGGCCGGTGTGGCCGGAAAAAAACAGATCGTTACCCGTCATAAAGACATTAAACAAACTGTCGGTGGTCTCCAGCTGAATCTGATCCGGAGACGGCCCGATGTGGGTCAGCGTAATAAAGGCCGCGCGAATCAGCAGAAACAAAGCAATCGATTTTAGAGAAAATGGCACTGACTGCGGCCGTATCAGCAGAGCGTACAAACCAATAATCACCCAAAAAATAACCGGACCCCAGATAAAACTACCATCCATATTAAATACCGGGATATTATCAAGGATTAGATCAGTGACAGGCCCGCTCGCGCGCTCGGTGGCATAGACAATGGCAAAATAGGTAATAATCGTGCCGGCCGCCAGCAAAACAAGACCTATCGCGGTTGAAATAATAAACCGTTTATTCGTAAGATACGGCCAATAACGATCCATACTTACTATTCTACTATGAGCGTTCCTTTCATCCCCATCTGGCGGTGTTTGCCGACTGAGCAGTAATATTCAAAAGTACCGGCCTTGTCGGCAATAAAAGTTATGCTATCTTCGGCTCCTGCTTTAATCTGTTTCGTCGCTGCCTGAAACTCGTCAATTTTCAAATCATGAAACCCATCGTTGTTCTTAAAGATTATGGTAACCGTATCACCCTGCTTCACCGTCAGAGTCGCTGGCGCGAATGAATAATTTGAGCCAATTATCGTAAACTCTTTAACGCTCGCGGCAACCGGAGCGGCCGGTGCCTGAGTAGCTGCTTCGCCGTAGGGCGGAACCTCAACGATTAAATCGCCTTTTGTACCTGAGCCCGTTGGTGCCTGACCGATACCGCTCATAACCGTAGCAATAATAATGACAATGACGACTACGATTCCGATCCAAAATAATGATTTGTTCATGCTATTAGTATATATTATTCGTAGCGTAATGCCTCAATGGGATTAAGTCCAGCCGCGCGGCGCGCGGGATAGTACCCGAACACAATCCCGATGGTTGCCGAGACGCCAAACGCCAGCATAACCGCGGAAAATGAAACCGAGGTGGCAATGCCGGCAAACTGACTCACGAGCGTCGCGATCAGCCAACCCAGAGCAATACCGGCAACTCCGCCGACAAACGTCAGCATCACGCTCTCGGTTAGAAACTGTGCCGTGATATCACGTTTTTGAGCGCCGATGGCTTTGCGCAGCCCGATCTCGCGCGTCCGCTCGGTCACCGTCGTAAGCATCATATTCATGATGCCAATGCCGCCGACGAGCAACGAGATACCGGCGATTGACGCGAGGAAAAGAGTAAATGTGGTAATGATTGATGAGAGCGTGCCGAGCACGTCAGCCTGAGAAATAACGGAAAAATCCGGTTCTGCTACCCGATGACGAACAAGCAGCAAGCTGATCATCTGATCCCGGACATCATTGATCTGGTCTTTGTCGGCAACCGAGACCGTGATGGTTGATAGATAATCAATGCCGGCAAGGATCTTCTGCATGGTTGAGAGCGGCACAATGACCATGTCATCCGGTCCGGAAAAACCGGCCGCCCCTTTGGCCTGAAGCACGCCAATCACCGTAAAGGTTACATTATTAACCCGAATCGCCTGACCAACCGGATCAGTATCCAAAAACAAATCTGCTGCCACCGTCGCTCCGAGCACCGCTTTGCGGCTGATACTGCGGTCGTCGGCGTCCGAGATAAACGAACCGTTGGCTACAATTAAATTATGAACCAGTCCGTAGCTTGTCTGGCCACCGGTCACGGTCGTATTGGTATTATTTCCGTTCGGCGCGACGATCTGAAACCGGCGCGATGACTCCGGAGAAATTGCCGCAAGCCCTTCAATGCTGCGCAGGAGGTCCACGTCTTCATTTTTGAGTGTTTGTGCCGCTCCGCGACCGCTTGAAACAATACCACGGCCCGGCTGAACTACGCCCGGCAAAATGCTTAGCAGATTAGATCCTAATCCCTCAATGCTTGTCTGAATCTGCGCCTGCGCTCCCTGACCAATGGAAACCATGGCAATGACCGACGAAATGCCGATAACAATACCAAGCATGGTCAGCCCAGTACGGACCTTGTTGACGGTCAACGACGCGTATGTTTCGTTAAACAAATCGATAATTTTCATACTGAAAGATTCACCTGGCGCCTTTTCGAATTAGCTTTGTCATGGACAATTTCACCATCCTGAATCTGAATAATCCGATCGGCGTGTTCGGCAACGTACGGCTCGTGCGTGATTAAGATAATCGTGTGACCACCCTGTTGATTCAATTTTTGAAAGGTCCCGAGAACGATCTCGCCGGTTTTGCTATCAAGGTTACCGGTCGGCTCGTCCGCTAAGACAATGCTTGGATTGTTAACCATCGAACGCGCGATTGCGACCCTTTGCATCTGACCGCCCGAAAGCTGATTGCTCAAATGGTGCCAACGGTCTTTGGGCATGCCCGCGGCAGTGAGAGCAGATGCGGCCAGAGCCTCCCGCCGGTCATGGGGCACTCCGGCGTAAACCAAGGGCAGCATCACGTTGCGCAACACGCTTGAACGCGACAGCAAGTTAAATGACTGAAAGACGAAACCAATCTTGGTGCGGCGGATCTCTGCCAATTGATCATCGGTCAGCTTCGATACATCCTTGCCGTCAAGCAGATAGGTGCCCCCTGTGGGACTGTCTAAGGCCCCGAGAATATGCATCAGTGTTGACTTGCCGCTGCCGGACGGACCCATGATCGCAACAAACTCCCCCGCCTTCACCTGGAATGAAACACTTTTTAAGACAACGGTTTCAACGTCGCCGTTCGTATACACTTTTGTAATATTCTCGCACGAGATCATAGCTATCGTCCTGTCCCGGTCGAACGCGTGCCGCCCGTATTAACCCGCAGTCCGCCTCCGCCGCCAAATATACTTGACTGAGAAGGTGCCGGAGCCGCTGCGGTCGCGGCAATAGTCCGACTGATAATAATATCTCCCTCTGTCAGGCCGCCGATAATTTCGGTCATCGTATCGTTCGTAAGCCCAACCTGCACGGGCACTCGCGCGGGCAGGGCAGCAGAGGTAATGCCGCCGCGAGAGTTGTCAGCCGAGACTCCGGGCAGAGTTTCAACATAGTACTCGCTTCCGCGCGACTTCACGGCACTGGCTGGGACTACGAGAATATTATTCCTACTTTCCGTAATGATAGCGGCGGTAACCGTCATGCCTGGCTTAATGCGCTCGTCCTGACTGTCAAAGCTCACTTTCACGGTGTAATTGACTACTCCCTGCGTCTGCGTGCCAATAGTATCCAACTCAGTCACCGAACCGGTCAATGTGAGTCCGGGCACGGCGTCAAAGGTCAGGCTCGCCTTCTGACCCACGGCCACCTTCGCGACATCAACCTCATTGAGTGAAACCATAACAATACGTGAGGCGCTGATCATGGTCGCGGCTATGGTTCCTCCGGAAATCTCATCTCCCACATTGATCGGTATATTGGCCACAACACCGGCCATCGGCGTGCGAATACTGTAATCCCCAAGGGTAGTCTGGGCATCAAGCAGCGCATTCTGTCGCGCCTTGACGGTCAACTCCTGCGCCCTGATATCAAGCGGTGCGTTAGCGATACTGTTGCGAGCCGCGGTGAGCGCTGAGAGATGGTTGTTAACCAACCCGATATGAGTTCGGATATTGGTCTGATAGCTCGTTACCAAAACCGGCAGAGTCGTCCGGTTGACGGTAGTAGGGGCAGTTGCATAATCAACTAAAAACGCGAGAAGGTTTTGTTCAGCCTGGAGCGCTACGGCCAGCGTTTTTGTGGCTGCGACAGTCTGGTCAAGCAACCTCTGGACATCGGCCGGCGTGGAAGCACGAGTTGTTTGTTTATATGTGACCAGAGCCTTTTCATAATCAACCCGAGCGACAGCATAATAATTACGCGCGGACTCGATCAGTAGGATATCTTTCTGATAATTGGCGTTGTCTGATTGGCCGACAAAATCTTTATAAAATCCGACGTTGTCCTGCTGCCCGGGCTTGATGGTACTTCCGAGGATAATATCATCGGCACTCGTGACGATACTCGGAAAATCCAAAAATGCGGCTGAAATATCCGCGAATGAATCCTCAATAATTTGATTAATGTCGGCGGATGACTGCTTGAGCTTATCAAGCGTGATCTGTGCCGACTCCAGGCTGACCTCAGCGTCCCGCACGGCTTTCTGCGCGTTGGTTGAATCAATCTGGGCGATGAGACCACCTTTATAAAGCCACTGTCCTTCGCGAGCAGGCAATGAAATCACCTGCCCGGAAGCCTTCGGTTTTACATCCACCTGAGTAACCGCCGAAACCTGACCGGTACCTGATACCGAGGTCGCGAGCGTACCCCGAGAAACGGTTGCGAGTACATAACGCGTCTGAGTGCTGCCAGCCGTGCCGCTCCTAAATCCGTAATAGCCAAGACCCACAATAATCAAAGCCAGCACAGCCGTTGCCAGTCTGTGTCGCCCCATCCATCCACTGATTCGCTTCAATGTAGTTCTCATTATAGCTATTACAGTATCATTAAATAATTATTTCGCCACCCCTTGTGATTCCTGAGGATTTCTTCGAATTCCAAACGCGCGTACGGTGCTGCTGCCGTCAACATCGCCAAAAACAATGACGGTGTCGCCGAGGCCAGGATCATCACTCGATATAGTATCTGAGGCAACCAGAATGCGCAGCATCCGCCCATGAGGGTCGGTCATCATAAAACCGGATCCCGCTCTGCCGTCTACTCTGCCCGGATGAATATCTGTCCGCTCCATCATAAACTGGCGGTTCATAAAACCAGAGAAACGCTCATGAAAATGGGTACCAGCGACCACGAATCCTCCGGCGATAACCATCACGATAATGCCAACAGCAGAGTACATCAGTGGTCGCTGGTAGGCAAATGAATAACGCCGAACGAGGAGCTCAAGCACCAGTATGAACAATATTGAAAGCAAAATCAGCAGCCATGGTAGAGCAACAACAAATCTAAGCCAGCCGCGCACACCAAAGGCCGGGATGAGCCCGATACCACTACTGCGCAACATAAAAATAATAAAACTAATAAGGTACAAAAGTACCAGTACCAATAATACTCCGCCGATGACGGCGAGAGCCGCTTTCAGAATAAAGTGCCAGCGTGGACGCATCTTAACATCACCGCATCTGATAGCAGCTGCAACGGCTTCCGGGAGAGATTGTGGCTTTTGTTCGTTATTCATACTTCTTTACAATAGTTTTGAGCATATCTCGACCTCGTTTCAACCTGACCCCGACCGTCGAGGCCGGAATCTGGAGTACCTGAGCGATTTCGCCATAATCGAGTTCCTCAAAGTAGTACAACACAAGCGGCTCCCGATATTTCACGTCGATCTGATCAAGAGACTTCTCAAGCATCTCCTTAAGCTCGTTACGGCTCATCTCGCTGTCAGCAGTTTCTTTAGCCACCGGATGCGGAAAGAGCGTATCAAAATCAAAAGAAAATACCGGCGACTTGCTACGCTTTTTAATCGCGTTCACAAACTCATTATGCGCGATTCGGTACAGCCAGGGAGAAAATCGGCGGCTCGCGTCAAAACTTTTTATATTGATATATGCCTTAATAAACACCTCTTGGACAATATCCTTGCCGTCCTCACCGCCGAGCAAAAAGCGCTTGGCGTACCGCGCGATCTTCTGCTCGTAACGTGTCACAAGCACGCTGAAGGCATTACTGTCCCCTGCCTGTACTGCTTTCGTTATAGCTTCATCTGTCGCATCTGCTGAAACAGCCATACGTGATTACTACAATCTGCTAAGGAAAATATTATCTATTAAACCTGCGGCGCCCAAAGTTGCCGCCGGGGCGATACCCTGGTCGAAATGGACGAGGCGAAGATCCCTGCGCTGGCGCGGGCGGCAGCTCACGAGCCGGCGGGAGCTCCGGCAACTTTGATTGCGGAAGCGAGATACGCATGAGTCGCTCAATGCCACGGACGTCACCGCGCTGATCCGGAGTAGCAAAGGCAATCGCGTGTCCGGCCATGCCGGCACGACCGGTTCGGCCGATACGATGAATATAGTCTTCGGCATTCATCGGCAAGTCATAGTTGAGAACGAGCTCAATCCCTTTAACATCAATACCTCGCGCAGCAATATCAGTGGCAATGAGCACGCGATACTTGCCGGTTTTAAATCCACTAAGTGCCTCGCGTCGCTGGCTCAGCGAGCGGTTGGAATGAATCTCGGCGACAGTGTGGCCCATAACAGAGACCGCGCGCGTCAGCCGCTTGGTCGCAAATTTTGTTTTCATAAATACGAGCACTGAACCGCGATATTCTTGAAGAAGTTTTTCAAGTAGTCGCGGTTTTTCTTCTTTGCGCACAAAAAACAGTTCTTGAGTAATATCCTTGGCAGTGCTCCCCTGAGGCGCTATTTCAACGCGCACCGGCAATTTCATCTGCGCGCGCGCGATATTTACTATTTGTTCAGGCATAGTGGCAGAAAACAACATCGTCTGGCGCTCTTTAGGAACCATCTGTAAAATTCGGTGGAGTGACGGAGCAAACCCCATGTCGAGCATCCGGTCGGCCTCATCCAGCACCAGGCAGGCAACCTGAGCAAACGTAATTGTTCGCTGTTCGAGGTGGTCGATAATGCGGCCCGGAGTACCAATAACAATGTGTGGATTTTTATTGATATCACGAATCTGCCGGCCAATCGGTTCTCCGCCGATAAGTAGCGCACACTTGAGCCCCTGCGACGCGCCAACTTTCATAAATGATTCATAGACCTGAAGAGCAAGCTCGCGAGTCGGCAAAATCACCAGGCCTTTTGATTTCCCTTGTAGCACCGTCTGAATCATTGGAATGCCAAATGCCAATGTCTTGCCGGTGCCGGTTTGGGCAATACCGATGAGGTCTTTTCCTTCAATAGCCAGTGGAATCGACTTCTCCTGAATAGGCGTAGGAACCTTGAAATTGAGCCTATCAAGTACGCTTAAGATGCCCGGCGCAATCCCTAATCCATAAAATCCTTGAGTATCAGTCATGGGGCTACTATACTCCTTACTATAAATAAAGCTATTCTATACCCATGAAGCTCAAATTTATTCATCTCAATATCTTCATGGGTGGCCTGTTCTGGGACAATCTAGTGAGTTTTTTAAAATCAGAACAGCCGGACATACTGGCTATGCAAGAAGTTTATGAGTGCGCCGACCCCAATGCTCAGCCACGATTTAATACGCTCGCCAACCTACAAAAGGTTCTCGCTCTTCCCTACAAGGCCTATGCCCCAACCATGCGCCGTATGAGCGAGGGCAAAATATTTCTGAGTCCTGCTCCACTCTGGGGCACGGCCTTTCTTTCAAAATTTCCACTGACGCAGGTCAGTACACATTATCTCGACGTGCCCTACAATGACCACTGGATAGACGACGGCCAGTATGAGACCTCTGTGCCTCGCGCCATGCAATACGCAACCGCCGATGTTGGCGAGGCGGCACTCCACCTCTTCAATGTCCACGGTATCTGGAGCACGCATGGCAAGGATACCGAACGGAGGCTGGCGATGAGCAAAATGATTGTGGAAAAAATTCAGGACAAGCATCCGGCCATTCTGTGCGGCGACTTTAATGTGAATGAAGGCACTGAGTCTATGAATCTAATCGGCCACGCTATGACCGACCTCTTTAGAGGCGAGCGGGTCACGAGTTTTAACATGAAGCGTAAGCCCGCCGACTCAGGCTACAAAGACGCGATTGTTGATTTTGTCTTTACCAGTCCTGATGTGAGAACTCTGAGCCATAAACAGCCGAATGTAGACGCCTCTGACCATCTGCCGCTCGTCTGCGAATTTGAGTTGTAAGCCGCCCAATTTTCTGATATTCTCTAAGGCGATGTCAGCCTTTGACCAGAACAGATTTGATGACTTCATTCTTGAAAACGGTATTATTGGTTTCCATGAGCAACCAGTGAAATTTAAATCCGGCCGGATGTGCAACTGTTATGTAAACTGGCGCACGGCCGCGGAAGATGTGTATCTGATTGACCAGCTGACCGACTTTGTTCTGTCATTTGTTATCGGTCATCAGTTACCAGTTGATACGTTCTACGGCGTCCCCGAAGGCGCGACCAAGCTTGGCGTGCTAACTCAGTACAAATGGGCCAAGAGCCAGAAGACATTTAGTAAGGGCAGTCACACTCTTGCCATGGGTCGCGGCAAAGAAAAAGATCATGGCGATCCTAAAGATAAATCTTTCTTGGCTATGCCTAAGGGCAGAGTTGTTGTTCTTGAAGATGTGACCACTACCGGTGGCTCGCTGATCAAAACCATAGACTCCTTAAAGGCTCTCAATGTCGATATTGTCGCCGCGATTGCCCTGACCAACCGCAACGAACTCACCGATGACAAAAAAAATGTAGCCGACATCTTAACATCAAAAGGTGTTCCCTACTTTGCTATGTCTAACCTGCTCACCCTGCTACCAAAGCTCTGCAGCCAACACACACAGACTCCTGAAATTCTTACGGCAACCGAAACCTACTTTAAAACCTACGGCACCCAGCCGCTCTCACTCAAATAATGAACGCCTTTGAACAACTCGCCCAGGACATCAAGACAAAAAACAGCGTGGTGTGTGTTGGTCTCGACCCGATGCAAGCAACCACTGCCGATGAGATTGTAAGTTTCAACAAGCACATAATTGATGCCACGCACGACCTGGTTGTCGCCTTTAAACCGCAGATGGCCTTCTATGAACGCTTTGGTGCTACCGGCTGGGATGCGTTTAAGCAGACTATCGACTACATTCACAGCAAAGGAGTCCTCGCGATTGATGACAGCAAACGCGGCGACATTGGATCAACTTCACAGGCCTATGCGAAAGCACATTTTGAAGAACTTGGCGCGGACTTCATCACCGTCAATCCCTATCTTGGCTCTGATGGCGTGGCACCCTTCCTTACATATAAAGATAAAGGAGTCTTTGTCCTCTGCCGTACCTCCAACCCATCTGCCAAAGAACTTCAGGACGATATATATATGAAGGTGGCACAGCTGATTAATCAGTGGGGCTCTGGAGCCGTTGTCGGAGCGACCTATCCCGAAGAAGCCAAGGCGCTACGCGCAGCTATGCCAAACTCCATGTGGCTCGTCCCCGGCTATGGCGCCCAAGGTGGTACCGCCGAGAGTGTCCGACCCTGCTTTACTGCTGGTGGAAGCGGCGCAATCATCAGCTCGTCCCGCGGCATTATCTACGACAAAGACCCGCGCGCCGCCGCCATGAAGATGCGCGACGAGCTCAATGCCGTACGCTCCCATGTATAAACTCGTCCGACCGATATTTTTTGCACAAAAACCGGAACGCGCCCACGCCTTCTTTCAAAGTCTTGGTAGTCTGCTCGCTCGCTCCCCGTTTAAATCACTCATAAAATTCTTCTACGACTTTGAAGACTCGCGGCTGCATGTTGAGGCTCTCGGCATGAGTTTTAAAAATCCCATCGGCCTCGCTGCCGGCTTCGACAAACACGCCAAGCTCAGCGAGTTCCTGCCAGCCCTTGGCTTTGGCTTCACAGAAATTGGTTCGGTGAGCGCGCGTCCTGCCGAGGGCAATCCAAAACCGCGGCTCTTTCGGCTACCCGAAGACCGCGCCCTGATTAACCGCATGGGACTTAACAATGAAGGTGCAGAAGTTATTGCTCATCGTATCAATGGTCAACATCTCGAGATTCCGCTCGGCATTAACATTGTTAAAACCAATGATTCGCTGATTATGGGAGCTGATGCTATCAGCGATTTCTGTGCTTCGTTTCAAACCCTCTACCAACTTTCATCGTTTATGGTCATCAACATCAGCTGCCCAAACACCGCCGACGGCAAAACCTTTGAAGATCCAGTGACCCTCGACAGCCTACTGAGAGCTCTGCGCGCAGCTGAGACAAAATTCACTATGCGCAAACCCACGCTCATCAAGCTCTCCCCTGATGTATCCGAAGAAGTTCTGGATCAGATTCTAGTCGTCACTAAAAAACATCATATCTCCGGCTATGTGGTCATGAACACCTCGGTCGCGCGCGCCGGACTCAAGACGTCGGACGCGACACTGGAAAGTATGGGTAAGGGCGGGCTGAGTGGCGAGCCGATCAAAACCTGGGCAGTTGAACTGGTTAGTTATATCTACAAAAAACTAGATAAACCATTCATCATCGGCTGCGGCGGCGTCAGCAGCGCCGAAGACGCCTACGACCTTATTAAAGCCGGAGCGACCCTGGTGGAACTCTACACCGGACTCATCTACGAAGGCCCCGGGCTGGTCAAACAGATCAACAAAGGTCTGGTACAATTACTACAGCGCGATGGATACAAAACCATCCAAGAAGCCGTAGGAACATATAAGCCTGAGCCGTAGCAGCAGTGCCATGTCCCGAGGGCACATCGCGGAGCGCGGCGGCGCGAGCGAGAAGAAGGTTTTCAGTAAGAAAACCATTCTGGTGCCCGCAGGGATTTGGCACTGCTGCTACACTAAACAACATGAACATATCCGGACATATCGTAAATCATGACGAAGAATTTGATGGCACCATTGTCATCAATGAACAAACCGGCCTAATCGAAGACGTAAGTTACAAGTCGCAAGTAACAAGTAAGAAAGGTGTCACTCGTGACTTGTTACTTGATACTTCGGGCTGCCTCATCTTCCCCAGCTTCACCGACCTGCATGTCCATGCTCGCGAAGACGTAAGCGGCAAAGATTTGTATAAGGAAGACTTTAAAACCGCTTCAGAGGCGGCGCTCCACGGCGGCGTCACCCAGTTCGTTGAGATGCCCAACAATCCTGTTCCTCCGGTTGATGACTCAAGCTACGCCGCTAAAGAAAAATTGAAAGATGCCCATGCGTTGATTCCGGTCGTCTTGTATGCCGGCATTGGCAAGGGCACCAAGCCGCTCTCCCGGAAAGTCCCATACAAGATCTTTATGGCTCACTCGGTTGGCGATCTGTTCTTTAATTCATTTGAAGATATTGAAGCGGCAATCGCGAAGTATGTCGGGCAGGCAGTCACCTTCCACTGCGATGACCCGGAAATTTTGGAAAAAAATAAAAACCAGCCGACGCACGAACTCCGCCGGCCGCCGGAAGCCGAAATTTCGGCCATCGACTTCGCCCTCAAACTCATTGCCAAATACAATCTCACTGGCAAGCTCTGCCACATCTCCACAAAAAAAGGTGTGGAAATGATTCGAGCAGCCAAGATCCATGGCGCCCACGTCACTGCCGAGGCAGCGCCGCACCATATGTTCTTTGATGCCACAATGCTTAACGAAAAAAATCATCCGTGGCTGCAGATAAATCCGCCGATTCGCTCCGCCGAAGATCGCGCTGCCGTTATCGAAGGTCTCAAAGACGGCACGCTCGACTATCTGGCCACCGATCACTCGCCCAATACCAAAGAAGAAAAAATGAAAGGCGCTAATGGTATGCCTCACCTCGACACCTATGGTTCATTCGCCACCTGGCTCATGAGTGAGCATGGCTTTACCCCACGCGACATCGCCCGCGTCTGTAGCTTCAATCCCGGCGCTTATATAAATCAGTTCAGCAATAAAAAATTTGGAAACATAGAAAAGGGATACGCCGGCTCACTCACAATTATCGATCCGAAAAAATCCTGGACTGTCCGTGACGCTGACCTCAAAACCAAGGTTGGCTGGTCTCCATTTACCGACACTACCTTCCCCGGCAGCGTCAAGTTTACAATTTCATTAGGCAGAGTATATCCGCAGGCGTAGGGGCCTCGCGCTCACCCTCGTCCGTCTCGCGAGTAGGAAACCAATGTCTATACTCGCTGTGACGGCCGGGGTTACGGCTCGGCCTAGAATATTGCTGAAGCTGCAAACTGCTGGTATAATCTCGTTACATATGAAACTTCAGAATGTACTGACCACTAAGCAGTTTCATGATCCGAAAGTTTTGAATGAACTGTTTGCTCTTGCTGCTAAAATTGAGAAACAGGAAAAAAGCATTGTTAAAAAGGCTCCGCTTCAAGGCAAGATAATGGCCGCTCTCTTTTATGAACCGAGTACTCGTACTCGGTTTTCGTTTGAAACCGCGATGCTTAAACTCGGTGGCGAGGTAGTATCCACTGAAAACGCCGGCGAGTTCTCCTCTGCGGTCAAAGGCGAAACGTTGCAAGACACAATCCGGATAATCTCCGGCTACGTTGATGCCATTGTGATGCGCCACAGCATCGAAGGTTCGGCTAAGATAGCGTCAGAGATCTCAACGGTGCCGGTCATCAACGCCGGCGACGGCGCCGGCGAGCACCCAACTCAGGCGCTCCTCGACATGTACACCATAAAAAAGGAACTTGGAAAAATTGACGGCCTGACCATTGCCGTGGCCGGCGACCTGCTCTATGGCCGCGCGAGCCGCTCGCTCATCGACCTCCTCAGCCGCTACAACAACAAAATCTATCTGGTCTCGCCCGATCAGCTCAAATTTCCAGAGGGGCACAAACAGCTCTACGGCAACGGCATGAAGTTCGAAGAATACAACAACCTCAAAGATGTAGCCGCCAAGGTTGATGTGCTCTACATGACCCGGATCCAAAAAGAACGGTTTGCTTCCGAGGCTGAATACCTCAAACTCAAAGGTTCATATATCCTCGACAAGAGCATAGTTTCAATGATGAAGAAAAACTCAATCATCATGCACCCGCTCCCCCGCGTCGACGAAATCAACCGCGACATCGACAGCGACCCGCGCGCCGCCTATTTCCGCGAAGCCAGAAACGGACTCTACCTCCGGATGGCCTTGCTTCACTCAATCCTGAATTAGAGAAACACGGCTGCAATCCCTGCGGGTACCAGAATGGTTCGTCGGCTGACGAACCTTCTTCCCGCTCGGCCCAGCCGGCCTGCGCGATGTACCCTCGGGACAGCAGCCGTGTTTCTCAATCTTTTCCTAAAACTAAAGCCACGCCGGAACCGATAATCAAGATACCGCCGACAATCACGTAGGCGGTCATTGGTTCGTGTAAAAATATTGCGGCCAGGATAATCGCGCCTATTGGCTCGCCATAACTCATGATGCCGGCATGGTTAGCCTTTTTGAGACGCTGGAGGCCGAATAAAAACAGCGAAAATCCGAAACCCATGGTCATTACGCCCATATATACCGCACCCCAGATATCGCCGGAGGTAAACTGCACACCTTGGTTTAGTTGCCACAACATAAACGGCGCCATGCCGAGGGTGGGGATAAAATTTTGATACGCGGCCGCGGGCAGACCGCTGACCCCATAGGCGGTAAGTTTGCGATTAAACACGTTACCGAGCGCAAAGAATACGGCTGAGATTGCGCCCATCATTGCTCCTACACTAAGCCGCGCGTCGCGTAAGTCAGGCCACAGAACGATACTAAGTCCCAGTAAGCCGACAAGTGTCAGAATGACCTCCCGCTTAGTCGGTTTTTCACCAAGCATCAGGGGTGCGAAAATCACCGCCAAAAATAAAGGTGCCAGATAATGTGTAAGTTGAGCGACCGGAACCGAGGTGATTTGAAGTGCGGTAAAAAATAATCCGTTATTGATAAGAACCGTCACACCTACTCCCAATAGCAGCCACCGTGCCGCCGTGCTCTGTGGCCACAAAGATCGCGGCGACTCTTTAATCAGAATAATGACTACGACAACCGCCGCTCCCATAGCCGCCGCCACCGGGTACCACATGAGCGCCGGCACGGTAAATAATTTAGCAATAATGCCACTACCAACCGACCAGAGTGTCACCGCAATACCTATAAGCGCAAAGCCGTTCATATGGTTATCGTAGCATACGAGCCGGTGCGCAAAAAAGTGCGTAGGACTTGGTCTAGCGGCCCGGAGCGCTCACTTTTTTGCGTAGCGGCGAGCATAGCGGTACAATATACTGATGAAAGCTCTATTGTCGGTCTATGACAAGAACGGAATCGTTGATTTTGCTAAGGAATTAGTAGGTTTGGGCTGGGAAATCCTGGCTTCAGGAGGCACCGCCAAGGCCCTGACCGATGCCGGAATACCGGTAACCGACGTCGCCTCACTGGTTGGCGGCGGCGCTATCTTAGGCCACCGCGTGGTTACCCTCTCGCGCGAAATTCATGCCGGACTTCTGGCCACTGACTCGCCTGCTGATGTTGCTGAACTCGCAAAGCTGAACATCCCTCGCATCGACCTCGTCTGTGTCGACCTCTACCCGCTCAAAGAAGAAATTGCTAAGCCCGGATCAACCCGAGAAAGCGTGATTGAAAAAACCGACATCGGCGGGCCGACCATGATTCGCAGCGCCTCCAAGGGACGGCGCATTGTCATCTGCGACCCAAAAGACCGCATGAAGGTTGTAGAGTGGCTGAAAGCGGGTAAACCCGATGAACACAATTTCATTAATTCCCTCTGCGCTAAAAGTGAAGCCGTTGTTGCTGACTACTGCTTGACCTCTGCTCGCTATCACTCGCAGGGAACTCTCGACGGGCAAGTCGGCTGGCAGACCATGAGCTGTCTCTACGGCGAAAACGGCTGGCAGACTCCGGCGGCTCTGTATGCGACCATGGATGCCGACCCGCTGGCCGTTTCCAACTTCCAGCTCGTCTCCGGCACTCCGCCAAGCTACAACAACCTCTGCGACGTCGAACGCCTCCTCCAAACCTCAACCCATATCGCTGCCGCTTTTGATACAAACTATGGCAAGACCCCATTGATCGCTGTAGGCGTCAAACACGGCAACCCCTGTGGCGCAGCGATTGGCACTGATGCAAACACCGTTCTGCAAAACATGCTCGAGGGCGACCTGCGCGCCATTTTTGGCGGCGTCGTCATGACCAACTTCCCTATCGATGAAGCTCTCGCAGAAACCCTACTAACTCATAAAATGGAAACTGGCCGTCGCCTGCTTGATGGCATCATTGCCCCAAGCTTCACTACTGGCGCGATTGAAACCCTCAAGCGCAAAGGCGACAAGTGCCGCTTCCTCGCCAACCCATCCCTCGCTTCTTTAAATAAAAATAGCCTCGACACCAGCACTCGCCTGCGCCATGTCCGCGGTGGCTTTGTAAAACAGCCAAACTACACCTTTATTCTGGATATGAAGTCGAGCGACATGGTAAAAATCTCAGTCACTCCCGCGCAGGAACAGGACATGCTTCTCGCCTGGGCCATTGGTTCAACCAGCAACAGCAATACGGTAACCATAGTTAAAGATGGCATGCTTAAAGGCAATGGCGTTGGTCAGCAGGATCGTGTCGGCTGCTGCGAACTTGCCCTCAAACGCGCCAAAGACGCCGGCCACGATATAAAAGGTGGAGTAGCCTACAGCGACAGCTTCTTCCCGTTCACCGACGGACCCATGGTGCTGATAAACGCCGGCATTAGTGGCATTCTCGCGACCTCCGGCTCGGTACGCGACGACGAGGTCAAAAAAGTCTGCGCTGACAATAACGTTGCTCTCGCCCTCATCCCCGACCGTCTCGCCCGTGGCTTCTTCGGACACTAAATCGAAAGGGGCGACCGTAGCCGCCCCGTGCTGTTGCCGGAAAACACTAGATCCCCCGGCAGTCTTGTGAGAACGAACTGGTCTCGTCCTCGGCTTCGATGAGAGCTCCCTCAGGATCCTCGAAATCCCGGAGTAGCTCCTCGAGCAACTGCTCGTACGGCACTCCAAATCGCTTCGCAAGCCTGCGGAGCTTTTCTTCGGCGCGCGTACTGATCGTTTTTTCCATGATCGCCTTTCTGACCCGAAGGTCGCTACCAAAACAAAAACGCCCGCTTGAAAAGCGGGCATTGATTTTCTAAGTGAGTGAAGTCAAATTCAGAAAAGCAAAGCTCGCCCTTCAAGCGAGCTCGGCGGGACCATATTAAAAACAAAATTTATAGCATTTCCTCGTTGCATACTCTTTATAACGCACTACCCTTAATTATGTTTCATTGAGCCAGCTTCGCGGCAAGACCAGTATAGTTTTGTGGGGTAAACTGCTTGAGTTCGGTTTTGACGGTGGCGGAGACCTCGAGACCGTCGATAAACGTGGTCAGGTCGGCCATGGTTACTTCTTTGCCGCGGGTCAGGGCTTTAAGCTGTTCATATGGCATCGCCACGCCTTCGCGACGCAGGACGGTTTGGATGGCTTCGGCTAATACTTCTGGGTGAGCGAGCAGGGCCTCGGCTACTTTTTCACTATTCACTGCCACGCGGCTCAGTCCGTTAAGAGTATATTGATATGCAATAAGCGAATGCGCGAAGGCCGAGCCAATACTGCGCTGAACCGTTGAGTCAGACAGATCGCGCTGCAGTCGCGAGACCTGCAGCTTTTGCGCAAAGTGAGTGAACAAGGCATTGGCAATCCCAAGATTACCTTCGCTGTTTTCAAACTTAATCGGGTTAATCTTGTGCGGCATCGTTGACGAGCCCACCTCCCCTTCTTTCGCCTTCTGGCCAAGCCAGCCATCAGAGATGTAGCGCCACATATCCTGGTCAAAACCAATCAGGATCGTATTAAAGCGCCGGAAGATATCAAACATCTCAGCCAAGCTGTCATGTGACTCGATCTGCGTGGTCACGAGGTTCGCCTCCAAATTAGCTCCAGTATTTTTAGGAACTGTGGAGTATACGCGGCTATTAAGCTGCATGACAAAGTCCTGAGTAAACTTTACCCAATCTATTTTCGGATAGGCCGCCACATGGGCGTTATAATTGCCGGTAGCGCCGTTGAGCTTTACCAAAAACTTGTGATACGTCAGCTGATTAATCTGGCGGCCAAGACGGTGCGCGTAGACTTTAAACTCTTTGCCAAAGGTAGTCGGCGAGGCTGGCTGGCCGTGCGTGCGGCTGAGCATCGACAGGTCGGCGTGTTCTTTGGCAAGGGCATCTATTGATGCAACTAACCCACTAATCACCGGGAGGATAACATATGAAAGCGCGTCGCTCATCAGCAAGCCATAGGCCAAATTGTTTGTGTCTTCAGAGGTAAGAGCAAAATGAATCCACTCCAGGCAGTCCTTGAGCGAGGTATTCGCCAGTTTATCTTTCAAAAAATATTCCACTGCTTTGACGTCATGATCAGTGGCTTTGATCCGCCAGCTGGCGAATTGATACCCCTTGAGTTCAATATCACTGATTATCTGTGCGTCAGCCTCTGAAAGCTCATAGAGGTCGCGAATCATCATGGTCTCCGCCTGCGTCAGCTTGCGAAGTCCTAATCCCAACTGCGAAAGAGCTATTAAATACTCGCCTTCAACAATGACGCGGTACTTCATCAGTCCGGCCTCACTAAAATACGGCGCCAGCATCTCTGCATACTTCCGATATCGTCCGTCTATTGGTGAAATTGCGTGTAGTGGGTTCATATACTTTATTATTACATATAACAAATAGTTGCGGGGGGTTTTTGCGTGAGGTCGTAGAGCACGCGGGTGACGCCAGTAACTTCATTGACGATGCGGTTAGCTACGCGAGCGAGGAACTCATTGTCAAAACGGTACCAGTCGGCGGTCATAAAATCTGAGGTGGTCACCGCACGCAGCAGGATCATATAGCCAAACTCACGCTCATCCCCTTTTACACCCACAGCTCGGTTGGTGTCTAAGGCCGCAAACGCCTGAGCCATCTCTTTGTATAAACCGGCTTTTTTAATTTCTTCGATGAAAATGGCGTCTGCATGGCGCAAAATCTCCAAGCGCTCTTTGGTAATATCTCCCAAAATCCGAATGCCCAGACCCGGGCCCGGGAACGGGTGACGGTAGACCATATCGCTGGGCATACCGAGCTCCATACCGAGCTTGCGCACCTCGTCTTTAAATAATTCTTTCAGCGGCTCAACGACGCGTCCTTTTTTAATCAGAGCCAATACTTCTGGCGCGCGGTTGTGGTGAGTCTTAATAGTGTCCGACGGTCCGTGCACACTGACGCTTTCAATGACATCCGGGTAGAGTGTCCCCTGGCTGAGAAAATCCTTTGACCCGACATCGCTCATCAGAGCGCGGATAAACTCCTTGCCGATTATTTTCCGCTTAGCCTCAGGCTCAACAACCCCTTTAAGCTTTGATAGAAATGCCTTGCTCTCGTCCTGCATAGTAACTTGCAGACCCAAGGCTTTAAATGCCGCCATGACTTCTTTGGACTCATTGAGCCGCATCAGACCAGTGTCGATATAGATATTCTTGAGCTGAGCCGCTGGCAGAGCTTTTTTAAGCAGCAGGGCGAGGACGGTTGAATCAACGCCTCCCGAAAGCGCGTGGACAACATTATTCTTACCGACGGTGTTCTGAATTTCGCTAACGGCCTCGCTGATAAAGTGCTTGGTCGTCCACTGGGCTCGCGCCTTGCAGATACCTTTTGAAAAGTTTTCTAATATTTTTGTGCCATGGGCGGTGTGCCAGACTTCAGCATGAAACTGGATACCATAGAAAGGTTTGCTGTCGTGCTTGGCGGCTGCCAGCGGCGTGTTGTCCGAGGTGGCGATCAGACTAAAATCCTTTGGCAGCTTCACCACGCTGTCGCCATGGCTCATCCAGACCACCTGCTCTTTTGGAGTTCCTGCAAATAATCCGGCTTCATCTTTCACTGAAAGCAGCGCCTCCCCATATTCGCGCTTCTTTCCCCGCTCAACCGCTCCGCCAAAATTGTGCGCCATCAGCTGGAAGCCGTAACAAATACCAAGGACTGGTTTGCCAAGTTCAAATATTTTTTTGTTTAGAGCCGGAGCGCCACTGACATAGACGCTGGCCGGGCCACCGGAGAGAATAATGCCTTTGACCTCTGGTTTTTTAAGTTCACTGAGAGCCACCGTAAACGGCACAATCACAGCGTGCACATTGGCCGCCCGGATGCGACGCGCAATAAGCTGGGTTACTTGGCTGCCGTAATCCAGTATGACGATGGTATCGAGTGACTCCATGTTATTTAACTATTGTTTGAGTTCGTTCAGGGCCAACTGAGACCAACTTGATAGGCACACCCACAACTTCTTCTAAACGCTTGAGATAGGCGCGAGCATTAACCGGTAGATCGGAAAACTGCTTGGCACCGGTCGTATTAGCCTGCCAGCCACTGAGCTCTTCATAGATAGGAGTTACGCCGGAAAGAATATCCAAATCGGCCGGGAAGTACTTCAGAGTCTTGCCCTCAAAGCTATAGCCGGTGCAGATCTTCAGCTTGGCTAGATCATCAAGCACGTCCAGCTTGGTAATAATAAGTTCGTCCACGCCGCTGCTCTCACAGGCAAACTTGACGAGCTCAGCGTCAAACCAACCGCAGCGTCGCGGTCGGCCGGTGGTCGCTCCAAACTCCTGGCCTTTTTCTCGCAGCGTGTTCCCCTCTTTTACTGGTAGTTCAGTTGGGAATGGTCCTTCGCCAACACGCGTTGTATAGGCTTTAACAATACTCACAACAGTATCAATCTTGGTTGGGCCAATGCCGCTACCGGTTGCGCAGCCGCCGGCAGTGGTGTTACTCGCCGTTACATATGGATACGTACCGATGTCGATGTCGAGCAACGCTCCCTGAGCGCCTTCGATGATAATAGTTTTTTTCTCGCGCAAAGCCTGGTTGAGATACGCACCAGTATCAGTAATATACGGATCCATCTCTTTGTCGTACTTGAGATAGTCATCTACAATAGTCTTGGCTTCGAGGGTTGGTGAGTTGTAGATGCCACCAAGGACTTTGTTTACAAAATTTAAATTCTCTTCAATCTTTTTCTTGATCTGCTCGGGCTTGAGTAAATCAACCACGCGAATGCCGTTGCGCGCCACCTTGTCCATGTATGTCGGGCCGATGCCGCGACCGGTAGTGCCAATTTTTGCAGAGGTGCCGTCAGCGCTCTTTTCTTTGAGCTGATCGAGCATCTTGTGATAGGGCATGACCAGGTGCGCGCGGTTTGAAATCAACAGCCGTCCATCAAGCTTGATGCCAAGACTCTTAAGCAGCGCTATCTCCTCGAGCAAAGTTGCCGGATCAATAACTACTCCCTGACCGATGATACAAATAGTCTTTGGATTTAAGATACCGGATGGAATCAGGTGCAAAATATACTTCTTGTCTCCGACAACGACAGTATGTCCGGCATTGGCTCCGCCCTGGACGCGTACGACAATGTCCGCGTTCTGGCAGTAATAATCCACCATCTTGCCCTTACCCTCATCTCCCCATTGTCCGCCGATAATTGCTGTGACCATGTTATCTCCAATAATTTGGTGCCTGTTCAGTCATCTGGACGCCGTGCGGGTGGCTCTCCACGATGCCCGACTGGGTTATCTGAATAAATCTGCCGCGCTCCTGAAGTTCTTTGATAGTTGCCGTACCGCAGTAGCCCATTGAAGCGCGTAGTCCGCCAATCACCTGGTGAGCAATCTCATGCAGATGTCCGCGATATGGGACGCGACCCTCAACACCTTCTGGTACCAGCTTGGTCAGATTCTCCTCAACATCTTGGAAGTAGCGGTCGCGGGAGCCGGCAATCATGGCGCCGGTTGAACCCATACCACGATAGGCTTTAAATTTACGGCCTTCGTATAAAATCGTCTTGCCCGGAGCCTCTTCAACGCCAGCGAGCATATTACCAACCATCACGGTGTCGGCTCCGGCAGCAATTGCTTTTGGAATATCGCCGGTGTGCTTAATGCCTCCATCAGCAATCAGTGGCACTTTGTATTTTTTGCACACTGCAGCCACGTTCATCACCGCCGTCAGCTGCGGCACTCCTACGCCGGCAACAATGCGAGTGGTGCAAATCGAGCCCGGGCCAATACCGACTTTGATGGCATCGCAACCGGCTTTGATCGAAGCCTCGGCTGCCTCTGGGGTAACCAGGTTGCCACTGATGATCTGAAGTTTTGGATAGGCCTTTCTGATCTCGGCGATTCTCTGCAAAACTTTTTTCGAATGACCATGCGCAGTGTCGACGGTAATAACATCTACACCAGCTTTTACTAACGCTTCAACCCGCTCTAAGGTGTCACTGGCAACGCCAACGCCGGCACCAACGAGCAGACGGCCGTACTTGTCTTTGGCTGCGCTGGGAAAACTTTTACGCTTTTCAATATCTTTAAAGGTAATTAAACCCTTGAGGTTGTTTTGCTTGTCGACAATCAATAACTTCTCAATCTTATTCTTCATTAAAATCTTCTGCGCGGCTTCCAAGGTGGTGCCAACCGGAGCCGTGACCAGCTTCTCTTTGGTCATGATGTCCTTGAGTTTGGTGTCTGGGTTTACCTCAGCGCGCAAGTCGCGGTTGGTCACAATGCCGACGAGCGTCTTGTCGTTTTTCACTATCGGAATCCCGTTGATTTTGTAACGACGCATCAGATCAATAGCATCTTTGTAGGTGTTTTCCGGGGAAAGGGTAAATGGATCAATAATCATGCCGCTTTCTGACCGCTTCACCTGTGCCACCATCTCAGCCTGGCGCTCGATAGAAAGATTCTTGTGCAAAATACCAATACCGCCCTCGCGCGCTAAGGCGATGGCCATCTCAGCTTCGGTAATAGTATCCATAGCCGCAGAGACGATTGGAATATTAATCCGCAGCTCTCTGGTGAGCTGGGTTGAAGTGTCTACGTCACGCGGCAAAACATCGGAGTAGTCCGGGATAAGTAAGACGTCATCGTAGGTAAGTCCTAAGCTAGTGATTTTATCGTTTTTAGTCATATGAGCTTTTTTTTGACTAAACCTTAAGCTTACCTTTGAGTAAGAAATCCAATATAGCAGATAAAAAGGCATAAGTCAATATAAACTCCTCTCATAATTGACTAATGAGCCTATTTGTGCTTATGTATGTACTCGCCCCAGACCCAGTAAGTTTGGTGGCAACGCTCACGAAAGGAGCGATAGAAATGAGTTCAACCGGACTTTTCGGCGTTGACCCTGAGATCCGCATTCTGGTTCCGAGAATGCGGCGGACTACGCTGAAGCACGCGAAGGAAGGGCGGCCCTGGATGAGCAGCCTCGGCCACAATTCACCAATCGGCGGTGGCGAGATCCGAGTGGCACGTGTCGTTCGTGCCCAGGAGGAGAGCATCTCGGCCGACGAGTTGGAAGAGCGCTTGCGCGATGCAAGTGAGCTCGGCGTCACCTTTCCGGGATGGGCGGAAGGAGAGTGGATGTACGACCACTTCATCGAGATTCCTCGCCAACAGGGCGGCCCACTCCTGGGAGAACGAATTCGGGAGCAGGGCCTGCGTGTCATCTTCGTAGGAACGCAGGTCTTCCGGAAACCGCCCAAGGGATCCGTCGCCGCTGAGGTCCCTCGCGATGGCTTCCCTGCAATCCTGCAGGGCAACAAGAAACTCGACTTCCACGTCCTCCCCAAGGACTGGAGCATGCACATTTTTGTCGCCTGCTACATCCCCAACGGCGTCGTCCTCGACGACTGACCCACACCGTCCGCACCGCGCGGACAGGAAGGAGGTGAACACGCTGTGAACGTACCTGACACGCTCACGGTAGCAAACTAAAAATTCGAGCCGTCTGACGCCCGCCCAACATTGGAGCTGTGTCAGGCGGCTCCTTTGTTTTTTAATTAATTTTAAAATTTCTTAACCTAACTCATGTTACAGCGTACTAGTACGTGATAATATAAGGACTAATTCGTTCGAATTAGGGATATAAGGATTACTGGCCCGGAGGAGGCAAGATAATCTTTTCGGGTTCGAAGATGGTTTGGCGAGTGCCGCTTTCAACGGTGCCGACGTCGGCAAGCGTGTAGCCGGCTGCGGTGCCGATTTTTATAATCTGATCTACTTGGTCTTTTGGTGCAAAAATATAGTAACCGGCCCCCCAGTTAAAGGTCTTGAGACAGTCGAGTAGCGACAGACCCTGGCTGCGGAAAAACTGCATCAGTTCGGGAACCGCGAGCCATGAATGAATACGATATGAAAATGGCCGCTTGTCGAACGACAGCTTCCCTACTCCATCGCCGGTCCCCGGAAGGAGCGCGTGAATGGTTATGGCGCCCTCCTGCAAATGTTCAATTAATTTCACATAGGAACGCGTGGGAATAAGTGCGCTCTCGCCGAGAGTTGTGCCGCTTGGCAGCTTGGTTAAAAACTTTTCCGGCAGCTCCATGGCTTTTTTAATAACTAGCGAAACTCCATTGGAGTGAATACCTGATGAGCTGACGGCGATGATGTGATCTCCTGCCTGTAAATCTTTTCCAGTGATGAGCCGTTCTTTTGGCGCGATGATGGCGGTGACAGATCCGGACAGACTCGGAGCAATCTTCACTGGCGGCGCTGATTTTATTAAATATTTTAATGTCGCTGACTCGCCTGCGGGTAACGCCATGCCGACTTCTTCGCAAATCTTGTAAAAACTTTCAGCCAAGGCCTGACTCCGCTTGATATCACCAAACCAGGCGCTGTCGCCTACTTCTACCTGATCGGTAAACACCACCGGCAGGGCGCCCTGGGCAATAACATCATTGACCACCATCAAGGCCGTATCAATCCCAATCCCTTCATAATATGTCCGACCCTTCGGGCCATTCTGATACATCCACTCCGCAATCCAGTTCTTGTTGCCTAGGTCCTCGTGCGTGTGGCACCAGCTGTGACTTTTACTGCCGCGATACTCATACACCGCGCCGTGGGCGTGCATCACGTCCTGATTAATATACACACCGCGCTTATTCGGAAACGTCACCGTGCGTTTGCCCGTAGCAATCATCGCCTGCTTAAACGGCTCCATCAAGGTATAGTCCACCCCGCTTTTTGCGTACTCACTTTTAGCCATAGATATATCCTCGCATTTTTCTCTCACTTTTTCTAGTCTTTGCTTCACGGGAATCACAAAAAGCCGAACCGTAACTGGTTCAAGCGCGAGCCGATGCGCTAACAAAGTGCGTAGGACTTGGCCTAGCGGCCCGGAGCGCTCACTTTTTAGCGTAGCGGCGAGCGCTGAATTAGATCCTTCGGACCTTCGGCCTCAGGATGACAGGACACTACATTCGATATTTTTCTAAATTTTTCTCTATCCGCTGTAATATCGGCTCACTGCTCACTTTGAACTTGAGTCCTGTCAGTTGTTCGTAGATCTGGATGTAGCGACGAGAGAGCTCCTCCACCATATCAGCCGGAGCCTCCGGAAGCGTAGCGTCTTTGTATGGATCGCAGTGATCTTTAAACCACAAACGTAAAAACTCCTTATCAAAATTCTGTGGCTCCTTCCCCTCTTTCAGTCTGGCTTCATAACTGTCCGCCTGCCAGTAGCGCGAGGAGTCTGGAGTGTGAATCTCGTCGATGAGCATCAATCGCTGGCTACTGTCCAAGCCAAACTCATATTTTGTATCTACCAAAATAAGTCCGTGCTTCAGTGAAACCTCCTGGCCGCGTTTGAACAAAGAAATAGCCGCCTTGGCGAGCTCGTCGCACTGCGCCTGCGTCACAATCCCCTCGCTGACAGCTTCTTTCGGAGTCAGCGGCCGATCGTGCTCGTCAGATTTTGTCGTTGGTGTTAGCACCGGCTCAGCTAACTTTTGATTCTTGGTCATGCCATCGGGCAATGTAAAGTTGCCAAAGTCACGCTGGCCTTCTTTATAGAGCGTCCAAAGCGAGGTGTTGGTTGTACCCGTAATAAATCCGCGCACCACCATCTCAATAGGGATAACCGTGCAACGCTTGCCAACAACCACATTCGGATCAGGAACAGCAAGCACATGGTTTTGAATAATGTCCTTGGTCTGATCAAACCAGAAAGCGGCCGTCTGGTTTAAGACCTGACCCTTGTAGGGAATGTGGGCGATGATGCGATCAAACGATGAGTGCCGGTCCGTAGAAACTAAAATCAGCTTGTCGGGCTGAATATACACGTCGCGGACCTTACCTTTTTTGTACTCTCCTAGATTCTTAAAATGTGTTTCTTTGAGTATATTCATAATGCGTGTGATGGCCTCGCGCTCACCCTCGTCCGTCTCGCGAGCAGGGCACCATGTCTATGCTCGCTGTGACGGCCGGGGTTACGGCTCGGCCATCATTTCATTTCTTCAAGATATTTTTTGTAGCCATCCTCTTTCAACTTGCTTCCCTTTTTTACCACTCCCTCATGCAGGCTTTTTTTCATGTCAGATAACTTCTGGGCAACAGCCGCGTCGCTGGTACCGATTATCTGCGCAGCTAAAATTCCGGCGTTGCGCGCGCCGTTAATTGCAACCGTAGCCACCGGAATGCCCGGGGGCATCTGCACAGTGGCGTGGAGTGCATCAGCTCCTTTGAGGCTGCCGCTTTCTACCGGCACGCCGATGACCGGAAGAGTAGTCAGTGCCGCGGTAACTCCAGCCAGGTGCGCCGCACCTCCGGCGCCGGCGATAATGACCTTCATGCCTTTTTCGCGGGCGGTTTTAGCATACTCAGCCGTCAGCTCCGGAGCGCGATGAGCCGAGGCAACCGTGATTTCATAGGCAATGCCGAGCTCTTCCAAAACTTTCGCGGCCTCAGACATGACCTTTAAATCCGAGTCCGATCCCATGATGATCCCAACAAGTGGAGTATTCATAAATTTTGATTACATTAGTTAATCAGCATCACCTAGACCCCTACTATCATCATCGCTATGAGTCGTACCGATAAGATACCACGCGCCCTGCTTTTTCTCAAAATAAAGATTTATGAATGTGTTATTGATTGGTTCCGGATTATTTTTTGTCGGCAAGATAAACTGCGCGGATGCATTAGGATTTACCTTAAAAACTGTCCCATCGATATTCTTGCGTCCCTTCATCTCAATGTAATACACTGCTTTCACAGAAGCAGTATCAGTATACTCAGACCATACATAGCGATCGAAAAATTGCTTAAATGTAATTTGTTCCGGATCATGACTAACAAATAAATGGAGTGGATACTTTTTGGAATTCGTAAAAGCCGTTGCTAGATCTGACTGCATCAATTTTGTGCCGTAATCGCCCAGATCTCCGAAGAGAACTCCTTTCTCCGAATCCACATACGGTTCAAGACTGACTAAATTCTTATCTCTGAGCGCAACGATAATCTTTTGGACAGTAGGACTGAGATCCTTTTCAACTGAAACAGTATTAAGAACTGTTGGTGGAGCGAAAGTGGTTTTACCAGAATCCCAATATATATTGTATGCAACCTGCTCTTCGCAACCCAAGTCTTCGGTCGCATACTGACAAATATTGGCATCGCGCTTGGCTTGAGCAATACTCTCATAACAAGCTGATCGCCGGTAGTCATCCTTGATCTCTCCACAATATCTTTGGTCACTTGTTTCCTCGGCACGCTTATCCCAATAAAAATCGGGGTAGACTGAATAATAACCGCAGCTGCTCAACTCCATGGTTCCAATCGGACAGATCAACGCTGGCTTTTCTGCAAATACTGCCTCGACTCTGGTTTGTAGCGTTAGCTCGACTTTATATATGACGACACCAATAACTCCAAAAACTATCAATACTATGAGTACTATAGAAATTGGCTTAAGTTTCATAAAATTATGATACTAGTTTTAAACTGCCTTTGCCAATATCGGTCCGAAATGTTTTACCCAAAAAATTGATCTTATCTACCGCTTGATAGGCAGTAAGGCGCGCCAACTCAAGACTCCCTTCATGAGCCGTCACTGCTAATACCCTGCCTCCATTGGTCACCAGCTTCCCGTCCTTCATTTCTGTGCCAGCTTGAAAAACCACTACGCCGGGGATCTTCTCCGCATTTTCAATGCCAGTTATCTCTTTCCCCTTATTAAATGCACTTGGATATCCAGCAGAAGCTAAAATAATACAGCAGGCCGCGCCACTCTCCCATTCGATGTTTAAACTTCCTAATCTTTTGTCGATACAGGCCTCGGCGATCTCCACCAGATCAGTTTTCAATAAACGCATATAACTCTCTGTTTCCGGATCCCCAAAGCGAGCATTAAATTCCAATACCTTCGGGCCCTTCGCTGTCATCATGATGCCTGGAAACAGCAGGCCACAAAACTCCCTGCCTTCTTTTTTGAGCGCGGCAAGTGTTGGCTTTACGATTCGCTCTTCAATATCAGTGAGCTGCTCTTTCGTAACCCACTGTACAGGCGCGATCGTTCCCATGCCGCCAGTGTTTGGACCCTTACCGCCTTCAAACACGGTCTTGTGATCCTGTGCAATTGGCAGTAGATAGTGGCTGATGCCGTCGCTGAGAACATGAATAGAAATTTCCGGGCCGTCCAAAAATTCTTCGATGACCACTTCGGTTCCGGCTGCTCCAAAAATTTTATTAACAAACATCTCTTCGAGCGCTGCCTCAGCCTCGTTAGTAGTGTTACAAACAAATACTCCTTTGCCTAAGGCCAAGCCACTGGCCTTAACCACAATGGGAGCACCCATCTCACGCACATATGCTTTGGCGGGCTCTAGTTCAGTGAATACTTTAAACTGGGCGGTTGGAATATTATATTTCGCCATCAACTCTTTAGAGAACGCCTTTGAGGCCTCTATCTCTGCCGCGGCCCTTGATGGACCGAATATCCGTAATCCAGCCTTTTGAAATTCATCGACAATACCAAGAGCCAACGGCTCGTCCGGACCTACAAAGGTCAAATCTATCTTTTTTTCTAAGGCAAAGACAAGCAGCCCCTTTATATCATTGGCTTTGATCGGCACTAATTCGCCGAGATTTTTCATCCCAACATTTCCGGGGGCAATATACAGCTTTTCTAACAGTGGTGACTGAGCAAGCTTCCATGCCAGCGCATGCTCTCTGCCTCCCCCTCCGACTAATAGTACTTTTTTCTTCATCGTCTCGGATACGTTAATAATGCCTCTTTTTTGCATTCCCTCAAAATCTCGATTTCATTAGGGGCAACGAGCGGAACTTCGCGTTTGATTTCTTTGACCGTGCCGTTTGCAAAGTCGCACAGGGTATCTATCTCAACCTGATGCTCAACCGGCAGCAGCCGCGCTGCCAAGGTTTCCGGCGTATCCTTTTCTAAAATCGGTACGCGAGCGGTTTTGACGACGCTACCCTCATCAAAATGTACTGCCACGCGCTGAGCGGTCGCCTCGGTCCAGAAATCATGATTAGTCTTGCGCACAAAGAGGAGTCGCGCGCACGAGACGCGCAGACCGTACATTCCCTCGCCACCAAAATCCGGTCGCCCGGGATCGAGTGGCCCATCATGCTGGTTCACCATCATACTTTTATATTGCTCGATTACACTCTCCGGAGTCATGGCCAACCAGCCGTACTGGCCAATAAAATCAACTTTATTGTCGCTGCAAATTCTTAATATCTCTGCGCCAAAAGTTTCGCTCCTTGGCGAAGCAACATAGATCTTGTCTTTAGGAAAACCGGCCTGCGCGAGACGTTCGATACCGGGCGCAGTGGGTCGGCTTGCGATGACGCAGGCCGGTTCAACTCCCGCGAGCTCGCCAGTTTTGATTGCGTTAAGGATCGCAGTTGCAGTAGTACCGCTGCCTGAAATTAAAAGTGCTATTCTCATAAGACCCCAGGCAAACACTGCTTTATAACCGCGTTCGTCGCCAGGTTTGCTGAGCTGCAAGGCACCTCCGAGGAGACCATATGGTTTACCATAGGCTCCGAGGAGTAACGCAGCAGATCACGAACCTGGCTCGAACCCGAAGGGATATGACGAATTTCCTCCATCGCTACGTCACGATATTCTCGCAGTAGTCTAAAGCTACTGCTTGCGATATCGTTCCTGGCGCTGTATGAAATTAGTCTATATCGCGGCATAAAAGAAGTGTTTGCCTGGGGTCTCTAACAATTAGCGGGACGAGTGAGTTGGTTGTATTCAATCTCGGCTTTGCGATCCAAAATATCTACCGGATACTCCCCGTTAAAGCAGGAAAGGCTCAGTTGTTCGCGCGGCAGACCGGTCGCCTTAATTAGGCCATCAAGGCTGAGGTAGTGTAAACTCGTCGCGCCTAGGAACTTCCCTATTTCTCCAATAGTTTTTGTAGCGGCAATAAGCTTGGCCTGCTGCGGAGTATCAATACCGTAAAAATCCGGGAAGCGCACCGGTGGTGAACTCACCATAAAATGAACCTCCTTTGCTCCGGCCTCAAAAAGCGCCTTCACCAGTTTAGCGGAAGTGGTGCCGCGGACAATTGAGTCATCAATAAGAGCGATTTTCTTTCCTTTTAATACGTTCGGTAGCGGAATCAGTTTTAATTTCACGCCCAAGTCACGCGAGTGTGGATCGGGTTCGATAAAGGTGCGATGGATGTAGCGATTCTTAACAATCGCCATTTCAAATGGGATTCCGGTTGCTGCGGCATAACCAACGGCGACCGGAATAGCCGTTTCCGGCACGGGCACGATCATATCAACCTTAAGGGGATTTTCTTTGGCAAGAATCTCGCCACAGCGTCGGCGGACTTGATAGACCGACTGGCCAAGTAGCTCCGAGTCCGGTCGGGCAAAATAGACAAACTCAAAGATATCCAACTTTTGATTTGGTTCGGCAAGTTTAAATGACTTCACTCCCCGCTCCATGACCGACACCATCTCGCCCGGAGCCACCTCGCGGATAAACTCGGCGCCAATAGTGGCAAAGGCACAGGTCTCAGAAGCAAATACATACCCACCATTTAACTTGCCCATCACCAGCGGCCGAATGCCGCAGTGGTCACGGAAGGCAACCAGGGTATCCTTGGTCATCACGACAACTGAAAAAGCCCCCGTAAATAACGGAAAGGCTCGGGTGATCGCGTCAGTGACATTTCTCCCCTTCTCCATGTAATAGCCGATCGCGTCGGCCATCATTTCGCTGTCGGTACGATCCTTAGTCGGGATACCTTTTTCATTCAAAAATGCTTCCAGCGCCGCAACCGACGGCAAATTGCCGTTGTGCGCTAGAGCCATACTGCCGTCGCGGGAAAGTACCGGCTGAGCGTGCAGCAGTCCGGTACCAGCCGAGGTTGAATAGCGGTTGTGGCCGATGGCGATATGACCCTTAAGCCGTTTAATATCGTCTTCGCCATAGGCCTGGGTTACCAGTCCCATGTGCTTGTGCGCCTCAATCTTCCAGCCATCGCTTACGGAAATACCCGAACTTTCCTGACCGCGGTGCTGGAGCGCAAACAATCCGTAAAAACTTAAACGGCTGACATCCAGGCCTTTACCGAAAATACCAAAGATAGCACATTTTTCATTCAGCTCATCCATCATATTATTTTGAAAAATAATTAACCGCGTTGCGAAATATCTGAAGTCCGGGACCTTCGCCTGATAGCAGAACCTTTGCGTTATGAGCCTTTAGATAGGTCCAGTGCGGCAGCTGAGTGAAAAACATCGCTCGCTCCGGATGCGGCATGAGACCCAGTACTCTTCCAGTATACCCTGTTATGCCCGCGATGTCCTCTAAGGCACCGTTTGGATTTGGCGGCAGATTAAAATGCTTACTTATTTCCCCTTTTGTGTAGTGGAGTGCAACCTGATCGTGTCTTTTCAGACTCGCTAAGGTTTTTTTGTCGGCATAATATTTTCCTTCGCCATGAGCTACCGGCAGCATCATAGTTTTGATGCCAGTCAGCCACGGACTTTCCGAGGTCACCTTCACATCTACCCAGCGCACAGTGTAGCGGGCGCTGTCATTAGCAAGGAGCGCGCCCGGCAGCAGGCCGGTGTTGGTCAAAATCTGGAAGCCATTGCAAATACCAATGATTAACTTGTCGCTTTCGGCAAACGTTTTAAGATCGCCGCTGAGATGATTCTTGAGTTTGTTGGCATAGGCTTTGCCGCTGCCGGTGTCATCGCCATACGAGAAGCCACCAGGAAGAGCAGCAATCTGATAGTCAGCCAGTTTTTTCTTTTTGGAAATAATATCGTTGATGTGAACAATCTCACCAACTGCCCCAGCCTGAGTAAAGGCAAAGAGTGTCTCCTCTTCGCAGTTGAGGCCGTATCCTGAAAATACAATTACTTTGGGCTTAGACATATTAATAGTTTTTAAATGTTGAGTGATACGCCTTAGTTGCTTTGTCGAGCGGCAGAGACAGCACCGTCGTACCACCGCTGCTGATAGCGATGTCTGAATTCTCGGTAACCGTCCCAAGCTGGGCAGTAAAGACACCCGCCATAGCTTTTTCAAATGCCTTTTGCTGCTGCGGCGCGACGCTGACCAAGATCCTGCCCTGAGTTTCACTCAGCAGGTCGCCATCGGTCGAAATCACGGCTCCAAGTTGGCCGGCAATCGCCGACCGAGTAAGAGCTAGAACTAGTCCGTAACGCGACAAACTCACAGCCGACACAATCAGATCTTTTTTAATAGCCTGGTGCAGCGCTCGATAGGCCGCGAGATTAGTTGCGGCATCCACTGCCGGCACCTGGCCTGCCTCGTCGTGCGTCTCGCCTACTATATATATGAGATCGCCGGGTTTTTTGAAATCTAAGGTAACCGACTTAGTCATATCCGGAATAACACTGATAGAAGAGATAAGCAGGGTCGGTGGTGCAGAAATCTTTACCGGCTTGCCATCCGCGTCGAATCCTTTAAAGTCATTAAACATACTGTCCTTGCCGGAAATAAACGGAGTGCCAAACGCAGTCGCATAGTCATAGCAGGCCCTGGCCGCTTCTTTAAGTTGATACAATCGCTCGGGCTCATCAGAGCTCGACCAGCAGAAGTTGTCCAAAATTGCCATATAATCAGGATCGGCGCCGGCTGCTACTCCACTACGAATGGCAGTATCAATCGCTGCCGCAGCCATCCGATACGGGTCAGCCTCTGAATACTCCGGATACAAACCCTGCCCTAAGACCACGCCTTTGTTCGAAGTAAGCAGTGGCCGGCTGACAGTGGCATCCGCATTCACTCTGCCACGACCCTGGAGCGGCTTGGTCACCGAGCTCCCCTGCACCTCCTGATCATACTGGCTAGAAATAAATGCCGTACTGGTAACACCAGGCATCGCAAGTAAATCAAGTAGCACCTGATTTGAAACCTGCAACTTGCCACTTGAAACTTGAGCACTCATAACCGGTTTCTTGCTCGTCTGATATTTCACCGGTAGTCCTTCGTGCAAAAACTCGAGTTCGATGCTCATCACGGTCTTACCCTTATGTTTCACAATCGCTTTGCCGCTTTCAGTAAATGTACCGATGCGCGTAGCCTCCACGCCACGCGAAGCCATCAACTTCTGAAATTGATTCCATTTTTTCGGCGGCACCGCCAACGTCAGCCGCTCCTGACTTTCCGAGATCCAGATCTGCCACGGCGCGAGTCCCGGATACTTGACCGGCACTGTTGCGAGATCAACTTCAAAACCATTTGATTCGCGCGCCATCTCTGCAACCGAACATGACAGGCCGCCGGCGCCGTTGTCGGTAATACTGGAGTACAAATTCAGATCGCGCGCCTCCTTCACTACCGCATCAGACATTTTTTTCTGAGTAATGGGGTCGCCTATCTGCACCGCCGTTGCCGGACTGGCGCTGTCTAAGACAACTGATGAAAAGGTAGCGCCATGAATGCCGTCTTGGCCAACGCGACCACCAACCATGACGACGTAATCTCCAGGTTGGGCTTTCTTACTAATCAGATCGCGACCGGCTTTTTTGCGCGGCATCAGGCCGACCGTTCCGACAAATACTAACGGCTTACCGCGAAAGCGTGGATGAAAATTCACAAACCCTTGTGGCGTTGGAATACCCGAGCAGTTACCACCGGCGTTAACTCCGGCAATCACGCCGTCCATAATGCGCCGCGCTGAGAGTAGCTTCTGAGTCTTGGCCTGATCGCGATAGAGCACCGTTGTGTCGCGAGGATCGGCAAAACAAAATCCGTAATAATTAATAACCGGCTTAGCGCCAAGGCCAAAGCCAAGGGTGTCGCGGTTCACTCCCAAAATACCAGTAATGGCTCCGCCAAATGGGTCGAGCGCCGACGGGCTGTTATGCGTCTCTACCTTGTGCGTTACCACGTGCTCATCGTCAAATACAATCGCGCCGGAGTTGTCTTTAAATACCGAAACGCAAAAATCGTTGTTACCCTTAGCCTTTCTAATATCATTGGTCGCGCCTTTGATGTAGCGCTTGTAGATCCCCTCGCTCACCTCGTCGAGTGGCCCGGCAAAAATGGTGTGTTTGCAGTGCTCGCTCCAGGTCTGCGCCAAACTTTCTAATTCAATATCGTTAGGGTTGCGGCCAAGCCCTTTAAAATAATTTCGAATGACCTTCATGGACCCTAAATCAAGCGCTAGGGGGCCACGACGGCTACCATCAATATTTTTGATTCCGCTTTTTCCGATCTCAATAAGTTCTGCGTCGCTGAGGTCAAGATTTACCACGCTCGTTGTCACTGGCCTCAGTGAAACGCGCGGCACTACTGCTCCGGCTTTAAGCGCCTTACCGTACTGAGCATACCTATATATAGAAGCGCGCTGAATAAGTGGATTATAAATCGTGTCGGCTATGGCGTTAGCATCAGCTTCACTCAGCGAACCTGAAACAAAAAAGACCTGCGAGCTATATACTGCCTCGCGGTCTTTAAACTTCTTCTTCAGGGTGTCTTCAATGCTCTCCTTGGCGGTTGCCCCGACGTTGTCGGTCACTCCGGAGAGAAACCCAATCTCGATTGCGTACTGAAACGTGAATGCTGACTTTTTTGGATTGATGCTCGCCTTCTCAAACGTACTGTTGGCGAGTGCGCTAGCTGCGACTGAAAGCTGAGTCGGGGTAAGTTTCGCGTCAATCAGATACCGCTCAAATACATGCACCTCGGTAACGCTCCCATGACAGACCTGCTCAAATTGCCGCTTTCTAACCTCTCCGCGGCTATCCGGAACCACAGGATATACGTCAACAATGTGAGGTACCATATGGTAGAAACGTAGTATAGCGTAAATCTGGCTCTATTTCAAGGCTCTGAAATCTAAAACCGGTTCCAGAGGACTTGGTTGGTGACCTCGTGGTGGTAGATGACTTCGGAAGCTTTGACCATAGTGCCGAGAGCCTTGGGGCTGCGATCTGCAGCCGCCTGCTTGTAGCTGACAACCTTGTCTTGATTGACCTGACCGAGCAGCTTGGTGATAAAATCACTGGACTTAAACAATTTGATCGCGTCATTAATGTTGTCCGGCAAAAAGCGCAGCCGGTCGCGCTTGTCGGTGTCTTTCTTTAGCGGCTTACCTTCAAGGCCGGTACGGAACAAGGTGTAGAGGACCAAGTACGGGTTGCTGTCTGGGGCCACGGAACGAACTTCGATACGCGCGCTGCGCTCGTTGCCAACCGGAATCCGAATCATTGATCCCCGATCAATAGCCGAGACTTTTATCTGGTTTGGCGCTTCAAAGTGCGGGTCGAGGCGACGATAGGCGTTGACACTGGAGTTAAGCGGCAAACAAATTTCCGGAGCATGATTGAGCACGCGCATCGTAAAGTCCCAGCCCATCTTGCTCAGCCCGTCTTTGCCCTTGGCATCGTGGAATAAGTTCTTCCCTGCTTTAGCTATCGACATATTGGTGTGCATACCGCTGCCGTTAATCCCGGTGACCGGTTTCGGCAGAAAGGTTGCAGTCATACCCAGGGAGTTGGCAACCTGACGAGCAACCAATTTATACAATTGGATGTTGTCGGCAGCGCGTATCACATCGGCATAGGAAAAATTCATTTCGAATTGCGATGGCGCGACTTCCGGGTGATCTTTTTCATTTCGAAATCCCATGGCTCGCTGAGCCTCAGCAGCGCGGTCGATAAACTGACGCAGCCGGTCCATCGGTAACGAATGATAATATCCGCCGCTTGAAATCAAACTAAAGCCTTTGGTTTCATACTCTGCTTCAGCATTAACTCCGTCTACCAAAAATCCTTCGATTTCGGTTGCCGCGTTGAGGGTGTAGCCCTCTTTTTTCTTGAGGCTGTTCGCATACATCTGCAATTGTGCGCGAAAATCACTCTCGTACGGACTCTTGTCGCGGTTTAACACATTAGCAAACATAATCACCTTGCCCGAGCCAAAAATATCCGACGGTAGCGACCGGAAGCTGGTCCAATCGATGTCGAGGCGCAGGTCGCTCTCGCTCTGTTGGGAAAAGCCGCGGATAGACGAACCGTCAAAAGTTAAATTGTCAGCGCTGCCGAGCAAAAACTTCTTATCATAATCAAGCATATGGAAGCGACCTTCAAGATCCGAGAAGCACAAGGTCACCGCCTTAATCCTCTTTTCTTTTTTCAAATACTCTCTATACTCAGCCTCAGAGAGAGTCTTAAGGTTCATCTCCTCGAGCTCATCGTACGGAATCTCCAAAAAGTTCTTCAACATGAAAATTTAGGATAATTTTTATTATATTTATAATAATTCTATGTCCTTTTACTATAATTTGGAAGTTAATAACCTATTTTAATGAAACCCTTCCTGATTCCCTGCATTATTCTGCTCATCGCCTTCTTTGGTTTTGTAGGCAGTCTGCCCTATCTCTACCTTACTGCCATTGCGATTGGCCTCGTCCGGCTTGTTTGGGAATCAATCGAAAAAATCCGGGAGGGTCGCTGGTCACTCGACTATATCGCCATCCTCGCCATGACTACCTCGCTCGTCTCGCCAGAGTATTACTTAGCCGGAGCGATTGTGGCTCTGATGATCACACTTTCCGGAGCTCTTGAAGGATATGGCGCGCAGCGCGCCGAGGCCTCGCTCAAAGCGCTTATTGAAAAACTGCCAAAAGTTTGCCAGGTGAAACAAGGCTCTGGTTATCAGCCCATACCTATTCGGGAGGTTACCGAAGGATCTATTATTTTTCTAAAAACCAATGAACTCATCCCGCTAGACGGCTTTCTAGGATCGGCTCAAGCAACCATTGATACCGCCAACCTTACCGGCGAGAGTCTACCGGTTGAACTGACGCGGGGTGAATTTATAAAAAGCGGCAGCGTTAACATCGGCGCGGCATTTGAACTTACAACAACGGGTACGTTTTCAACCTCCAGTTATCAAAAAATCATTGCTTTGGTTGAAGAAAGCAAGCGCCACCCAGCTCGAACCGTCCGGCTTGCGCAAAAATTCAATTGGCCGTTTACGGCGATTACTCTGGTACTCGCGGCAGTCACCTATGGCCTGACTCGTGATCTCTCGCGCACGTTAGCAGTTCTCGCTATTGCAACTCCCTGCCCTCTTCTGATCTCGGCTCCGATAGCATTTCTCGGAGGTATGAGCAAAGCAGCGAAGCAAACCGTTATTATCAAAAAACCGGCTGTACTTGAAACCCTTGCTCGAGCAACTACTATTTATCTTGATAAGACCGGAACGCTCACGCTTGGCCAACCGATCCTTGTTTCTATCACGGTTCTACAAAAAACCATGACTGAAACCAAGGCCCTTTCGATTGCTGCGGCTATTGAAATGCACTCACTCCATCCCCTCGCCCGCACGATTGTCGCAGCGCGATCGAGCCGGAAGGCACCAGAGTTCGCGGCGACACAGGTCCAAGAAACTATCGGGGTTGGCATCAGTGGCGTAGTTCAAAATGAGCGCTATACAATCAGTAAAAGTAATGCGGCGTTAGAAGGAGGTATCAACATTGATCTCTTGGCCGGCACTGAACCAGTCGCACGCTTTACCTTTACAGATCAAGTAAAAGAGAATGCCAATGCGTTCTTAGCGGATCTGGCGCGAGAGTACAAGGTCGCGATCATCACTGGCGACTCAGAAGCCAATGCCGAGCGTTTATTTGGCGGCTACGGAGTAAAAATCTACGCGCGCGCTACGCCTGAGAAAAAATTCGATATTGTAAAATCAGCACAAGCCAACAAAGAATGTGTCATCATGGTCGGCGACGGGCTCAATGACGCGCCGGCGCTCGCCATGGCGGATGCCGGGATCGTCTTCTCGGGCACCGAGAACAGCGCCTCTATAGAAGCGGCAAGCGTCGCTATCTTGAGCCACGATATTCTGCTGGTTTCTCAAACTCTTGCCCTCTCAAAACGAACCACGTCTATCGCCCTACAAAGCATCAGTATCGGCATCGGACTCTCGCTTATCGGCATGGGGTTTGCCGCGGCAGGCTTTATTACTCCCGTACTTGCTGCTACAATCCAAGAATTGATTGATGTTGGCGTCACCCTCAATGCGCTGCGCTCGGCACGCTAAATTAAAACTATTACTATGAGACTCTATCTTGTCAGACACGGGGAAACCGAAGGTAATCTCGTTCATATGTTCCAAAGCGATGTTGACGAGTTATCATCTAAAGGGCAGGAGCAGGCGGCGCTTCTTGCTCAGCGCTTTGCCAAAATCCATGTGGATATGATTATTTCCAGTCCCTATTCCCGCACTCGTGCCACAGCCGAAGCGATTGCCAGGTCAAAAAAACTGCCGGTCACTGTCAACGAATTGCTGGTTGAAAAAAAATGGCCCAAGGAACTCGAAGGTAAACCTGCTGACGATCCTTCGATCCAAGCAATACGCAAACTTTTACACGAGAAAGAACATACTGATCCACAGTGGCGTTACAGCGACGAAGAACGCTTTATTGATGTACGTGAGCGGTGCGTACAGTTCTTAACCTATCTTCAAACTTTATCTTCTGACATGCACATCCTGGTGGTTAGTCATGCTCACATTCTCAAGGTTATGCTCTCGGTAATGATTCACGGGCCAGCTGTTTCCGCTCAACTCTTCCGGAACATTTTTCACATGCTCTCTCTGCATAATACCGGCATTACCATTGCCGAGCATGTAGATGACCAGTGGCATCTCCTTACTGTCAACGACCATGCCCATCTCGGCGATTACCACCGTCAAATCACCTAAGAAGTGCTAGTATTAGCATATGAAAGTGCGCTTCGCTCTTATTCTAGCTTCTATCTTCTTTTTCCTAGTTTCTAATCTGGCTTTTGCCCATGGAACGAAATTCTTTGAGTTTGCGCCCGATCCATGGCAGTCGAAGCGCTATGTAGTCTCAACCGGACCCTCCCCCTATCTCCTCTTCCAACCGAGCAGTAACTTTAGCATGACCGGTTTTGACCTCTGGGCTGATAATACCGGCGACAGCGGCCAAGTCATAGTCACTCTTGCCGATCCCGATGGAACGATCATCGCAAGCAAATCAAAAATGCTGCCTGAACTTCCCGCCATACCTGGAGGCAATAGATTTCATATCGACTGGGCAACTCCAGTCACGTTGAGCTCTGCAGTCACCTATTCTATTGAGATTGAATCAACCCTCCTTGGCTTCGGATTGTACTACGGCGACCGTTTTGCCTTTCTCGAACATAATCGAGACTATGTGTCTCCATATGAAAACGGCGCGGCGCGCATAGGAGGCGATTTACAACCCTTTACCTTCAAATTCGCCCTCTACGAACCACGCGTTGTTAATAATAACTCGTCAGCTCCTCCCCCATCAGAAGAAGAGATCCGGCAGGCCGCCCCTGAAAGCATTTCAATCAGCAATGCTCGCATTGTTGCCATAAGCGATACTGCCGTGCTTTTTGCCTGGACGACGAATATCGCAAGCGACTCGCGCGTCTCCACCCGCACTCAGCTCAATCCTCTTTATGTAACAGCAACCGGCTATGACGCAACCTTTGAGCTTGAACATGCAGTCGTGGTTCAAGGACTGCATCCGTCGGTCAATTACTTTGCCGACGTGTTCAGTTCAACTGGCAGCGAGCTCACTCTCACGACATATACCATCGGTTTTAAAACAGCGTCGGCTGTTCAGGTACAAGCCCAGCCAAATCAAAATCCTCAACTTGCTGAACAAATTACTATTCAAAAAATCCAGCAAGAGCAGGCTCAGCAAAACCAGGCTCAGCAAACCGTTAATCAGGCATCGATTAATCAACAAAATCAATCCTCATCGAATCAACAGGGTCAACAAGGATCGCAAGCCCAACAACAGAATGTATCAGTGACTCCAGGTACAAACAATGGAAGTGTTAATGTCGAGTGGCCAACAAAAGCCACTGAGCCAAGTAATGGTTATCGAATCGATGTTTTTGGCTATGATTACAATTTAGAAAAGCAGGTCGTAGTTCCAGCCGGACAGCATACCAGAACATTGACCGGACTCACCTCTGGCGAACATCACACTATTGTATATGCAAATGCCAGCGGAACCTTTATGAAAGTCGCGCCTGCACAAAATTTCACCTTAACGAGTAATGCCGGTTCGATTGTTAATAAAATTATCTTGGTGTCACTGCTCTGGATAGCGTCACTAGGTGGATATCTCTACTGGAAAAATCGTGGAGCAAAGACTACACTACCACCCGAAACTGGTTATACTAATTCCTAACATTCTATGTCACCCTGGATCCAAATATTAACACGTAGTGTTCTTCTCAAAATTGTTTTTTTGTTACTCCTCTGGATCGGTACTCTCTGGGTCTATTTTCGCTGGAAATTTAAAAAAGAGCGCAGCGTTCTCCCGCCGGAACGTTCGGACAGCTAAAACGCCGCTTTATAATTTTTATATTTTGAGATAACGACGGATAGCGATCCAGCTTGAAACAATGCCGAGAAAAACACCGAAAATCAACAGATAACCAAATAGTGTGGCTAGATGGGCGTAAAAATAGCTTTCGATATTAACCTCTGGTACGAAAATACCAAAGTAAGGCGAAGCCATATTGATGACCGGCGCGGTCAGCAAAAGAGTCACGATTGCTCCGAAGATACCATACAAAATGCCGCTGACCAGATACGGGCCTTTGGCAAAAATATTACTTGCTCCGACCAGCCGCATGATCCCAATCTCCTCGCGATTAGAATAGATAGCAAGTCGAATAGTATTAAAGGCAACCAGACTCGCGGCAAACGCAATGAAAATGGTTACGGCTAAACCAACTTTGTTAGCGGTATCAATGATTTTATTAAGGGTATCTATCGCTGCCTTATTCTGTCCATACGTCACGTGATCAACAATGGCGCTGAAACTTTCGTGATTTAAATAACTCGCGATCACCGGATAGTCCTTGGGATCATTCGCCTTAATGTTTAAAAGGGCGTGAAGCGGATTCTGATCAAGTTCTGCCAATGCTTGATTGATAGTAGGATCATTTTTATGCTTTTCTTTGAAACTCGTCAGTGCCTCATCAGTTGAAACATAGTCAACAGTTTTTACCTCTGGAAGCGCCTCAACCGACTTCTGCATTTTTAGCATATCGTCCTCTGCTGCACCGCGTTTGAAATATACCGCGATATCAATCTTGTCTTGAATCGAGGCAACAGCGCCCGTAGTAACAACATCAAATATAATGAGACCTTGCAGAGTGATGAGCGCAAGAACCATTACTAAAATCGTGGCTGTTGAAAGCCAGCCATTGCGCCAAAAATTCTGAAAGCCGTATTTGAGAATTCGTAAAAAGGTTGTTGCCATCTGATTACATTATAATGTATTTTCCGTTCGGCTCATCACGGACAATGCGACCATCCACAATGCTGATAACCCGCTTTTTGAGCTTATTCACAATATCTTTATTGTGGCTGGCAAGAATAACCGTGGTTCCAAGTTCGTTGATTCGCAACAGAAGTTTGATAATCTCATCGCTATTGATGTCATCGAGGTTACCGGTCGGCTCGTCGGCGATAATAACGGCCGGATGATGAATCATGGCACGGGCGATAGCAACACGCTGCTTTTCTCCACCGGAAAGCTGATGTGGGAAGTGATTTCGCTTTGCAGACAGGCCAACCATATCGAGCACTTGAGGCACAAACTCTTCGATCTCGCTCTGCGGCCGACCACCCACTTCCAGGGCAAAGGCAACGTTCTCAAACGCGGTTTTTGTAGCCAACAGTTTAAAATCCTGGAAGACGATGCCAATCTGCCGGCGCAGCTGGGCGAACTCGTTGTCTTTCAATTTATTAACCTCATACGCGCCAAACAAAATCCGACCCTTGGTCGGACGCTCCTCGCCGATCAAAAGCTTGATGATTGTTGACTTACCGGCTCCGGATTTACCGACTAACGAGACAAACTCTCCGGGATTGATCTTAAAATTGATATCTTCTACGCCAATAGACTTATTGTCATAGATCTTAGTAACGTTGATGAATTGAATCATGAAATTTAGAATAAATTTCACCCCATGAGATGGCGTACTCGCCTATCTCTTCGGGGTTCTATTTATTTTACCACAAAACAACCCCAGTGAGATAGCTGCTGTATCTCACGGGGTCAATGCCAAACTATGCGTTTTCGGCATTGATAAACTTCTCAAGATCACCCGCTAAGACCTTGTCCGGCTGACTGCTTTCGGCCTTGGTACGGTGGTCTTTAACCATTTTATACGGGTGCAAGACGTACGACCGAATCTGGCTTCCCCACTCCGGCTTGGCGTGCACGCGCAGGTCGGCGAGCGTCTGTTTTTGATACACTTCCTGCAAGTGCAGAAGTTTTGATTTTAAAAGCGCGATAGCTTTTTCTTTATTTTGCAGCTGACCTCGCTCTTCGCGACAGGTCGTGGCAATGCCGGTCGGAATATGGACCACGCGCACGGCAGTCTCGCGCTTGTTCACATTTTGCCCGCCCGGACCTCCGGCGCGCGCAGTCTGAACATCGAGGTCTTGTGGCGGGATGACCATTTTTCTCGCCAGTTCAGCTAAAATAGGCACAACCTCAACCAGGGCAAACGAGGTGTGACGCAACTTTTTGGCGTCATACGGTGAGATGCGCACGAGTCGGTGCACCCCGCTTTCTTTTTTAAGCGTTCCATAAACGGTCTCGCCCTTAATTTCGAGCGACCGATCATCAATCTGCGCCACCTTCCAGCCACGGCTAACGGCATACTTGGCATACATTTGAATCAGCATATCTGCCCAGTCCTTGGCATCGTCCCCTCCCACGCCCGGGTAGACAGTCAGATGAACATTGGATGTGTCGTATTGAGAGTTCATAGATATTTTTGAGCCACCTCCGAGAGTCGAACTCGGGACCTCTACTTTACGAAAGTATTGCTCTACCAGCTGAGCTAAGGTGGCACTAAAAAGAATCTAACCATAACCCAGCATCCAACGCAAGCAGGCCAAGGCTGCTGTCCCGAGGACATATCGCGCAGCGCGGCGGCGCGAGCGGAAAGAAGGTTCGGAAGCCGACGAACCATTCTGGTGGCCGCAGGGATTGCAGCCTTGGCCTGCTCAGTGCACCCCCTCGTCTGAAGACTGAGTCAGAGGCGCCGTGAGTGAGACTCCAACCAAACAGACTTGCGCCCAAGGAGTGTAGACACTATGAAACTGCTGAACGCGCTGTCGCCCATCAGCATACGTGACGGTTGAGGTCGCATCAGTCGTCTGCCCGTATCGCGCGTGCTCAGTGCATTTTTGAACACCCAAACGAAGATCAAGCGTTGGAATAAACTTCGCGTCCGGCGGCGGAATACGATTGGTAATGACCGGCACGGTCACCTCGGCCTTACGATCGTCTTTTTGACCATAGAACTCAAGCACTAATGAATTCCCTCCTTCTATCCTACCCTGAAGGAGCAGATAGCCCTTGGTGTCGTTTACAAATTTCAGATCCGGATGCGGACCGTAGATGGTCGCGTCCAGGCCCGGACCGTAATATCCGACAACATACTTGTGATTGACCCGCTCCGTGATCGGCAGGCCGGCATTAAGAGCCAGACGAAATAAGGTTGTCGAAATCTGACAAAGGCCGCCGCCGAGTTCTTTGATGCTCTCGTTACCCTTGATAACATACTCCTTCACATAACCCTCTTCTTCGGTCACCTCACCAATGGCTCGTACCGTTGAAAACTCCTGTCCCGGAGCAATAAGCAAGCCGTTGATGTGATCAAGGCCAGCTTTGATGTTGTGGGCCCGATCTGCGGTACTACCCTTGAAATTTGTTGTCACCGTACCAACGAGATCTTTAATGCCATACTCGGCAATCGTCTTTTCGGTTATTTTTGGATCCTCTGGTATTAAATTGACTGTGAGAATAATAGGGTTTATTGCATCAAAACTTTTACCGCCAAAAGCACTCGTAAGATACATCTTAAGGAGCGCCCCAACCAGCTGCTGATTGAGAGAACTAAGATCAACCGTTTGACCAGATGTACCGGCGACAATTTCAACCAAGCTATCTCCCTGCATTTCAAATCGGCTGTTTTGTGGGGCACTATCCACATACGGATCAACCTTGGCTCGCACATACTCTTCAAGCTTTTTCTGATTGAGAGTCAGCGATACACCCTCCTTATCGTTCAATGTGAGCCAGCTCGCAAGCATCGGACCCGATACATACGAGGAAAAACCGTCAAATTTCAAAATCGCGTAGCTACGGCTTGCGAGTGATCGCGCAAAATCTACTATAAGCTCCAGCTTTTTAGCTGTAATAACTGCACGGTCAGTTGTCGCGAAAATCTTGAATGAAGGAGAGGTGTCGAGTGTCTCCAAATTACTACGCAGCTGACTGATGATGGCCTCTTGATTAATACTTTGGCCGTTAACTTCAGGCACAATTTCAATCGTAGCGCCGACCGCCTTAATGTACGCCTCCTGTCTGCGTGCTACAACCGCACCAATTTCACGAGTGAGCAATGAATTAAGCGCACTCTCCTGAAGGGTATAGGGCAATGTTACTTCCATAGGTGAAAACAATAGACCCAAGCGCTCGCTCATGCGCCTTAAAATATTTCCCTGTCGGCCAAGGTCATATGCTTTCTGCAATACTCCTTTCCAATCGCCTATACTAAAATATTCCACGACCGTATCGGGAGTAAGACCCTGACTAAATGAAGGAATCTTAATAGTGCTCGAAGCAATCCTCACTACAAACCCTTCATGCTCGATACGCGTTGCAGCCATATCAAGTTTCTTAAATACTTCATCAAATGTTTTACCGCTGACATCTTCTCCGCCAATGATACTATGCGGATAAAACCGGCCACTAAAATGAATCTCGCTGGCAACAATAATCGCCGATACAATAATGAAAATAATGAGGATAACGCCAACAGTGCTACGTTTCAATTTCATGAATGTGAGCGGAATACGAGAATCGAACTCGCGTCTCAACCTTGGGAAGGTCGCGTACTGCCACTGTACTAATCCCGCGTAGCCGCCCAGAAACTATACGGCGGCCGAGAACCTTCGTCAATTAGCTTTTGGCGGAACCAAAATATAGAGCTGCTCGCCAGGTTTTTTGCGATTATACTTAAGAGCCTCTTTACCGAGATTTTCATCATTTTCATAGTACCGAAGATCTCCCTGATACTGATCATTTTCGGCCGAAAGAGATGTGACCTCTGCCTCTAAGACGCTGGCTTTTTGGTCATAATCGACCGTCTGTCGATGCAAATTAAAAATCTGCACGCCGATAAAGACCAGTAGCGCCCCCAAAAATATCGCCAAAAATACACGCATATATCAGCGGATCTCGTAGGTCACTGACACGTCAATCGTCACCTCTTGGCTACCGGTTTCAATGTTTGGCGCCGGAGCTGTGGCGCTGTCCATCCCTTTTTCCATCGCGGCGTAAAAAATCGGTCCCGGATTGCCTCCAGTAAATTCACTGAAGGTAAGCACGCGAAGAAGACTCACGCCATTTTCCGCGGCCATCTCACGAGCCTTGTCCCGAGCGCGGGCAAATGCCTGAACTCGAGCCTGAGCTCGCTGAGCCTCTGGATTCTCAATAGAGTAATTCAGTGAACCAATCTGATTGATGCCGGCTGTCGGCAACCCCCCGATGATCGTGCCAATTGTACTCAAATCTCGAATTTTAACGGTCACCGTTTGAGTGATCTCATATCCGCTGATGGAAGACTGACCATTATTCTTGTCGTACCGATAGCTTGGATACAAATTATAGCCGGTGGTTTTTATATCGGTATCCTTGATGCCATGATCTTTGACAAACGTAATGGCGCGGTTGATTTTCGTGGTATTAATTTTTTGAATATCAACTGCGCTGGATCCCTGACTAATGACAGAAAATGAAATAGTTGCCAGATCAGGAGCAATCGAAGTCTTACCTTCTCCTGATACCGTAATAGTCCGTGATGACACAATGGTATTGCTAAACCGCAACAATGTTCCGACACCAATAAGTCCGCCCATCAGTACCAGTACCAAGCAGCTGTTAATGAGGATCCAGAAAATAGATTTTTCGTTGTGCATAGAAAATTAATTATTAATGTTTGATTGCGATGCGACCACGATCATTTTTTTAAATTCCCCTGCTTTAAGGCTTACTGCACCAACCAGCGCTCCGTGAATTTCAGAACATTCCAAAAATGACCCAAGATTCTCAGCATCAACGGAACCACCGTAGATAAATACGGGAGTAATCGGCATACCACGGACAATACCCTTCATGTAGCTTATCATATCCTGAACCATACTGGGCGTAGCGCCCTCACTATGACCGCCTGCACCCGGAGCCTGATTAGTACTGATCGCCCAGACGGGCTCGTAGGCTACAATAACATTAAATTTTTTCTCGCCGGTATCAGCAGGAATCAGAGAAAATGCCATTCGCAACTGCCTGTCAAGAACTTCACGAGTATGACCATGACTCCGCTCGGTTGCAGTTTCACCTACACACAAAATTGGGATCAATCCGGCATCGAGAGCAGCGGCTATTTTTTTGGCCACAATCTCATCTGTCTCACCATCACGGCTACGACGAGAAGAGTGTCCAATAATGACATACTGAATCCCCATGGATCTCAACTGAGATGCCGAAACCTCGCCCGTAAACGGACCGGTTATTGGATCGGTTGAGATATCTTGGGCTCCCAGAGCACTTTTGTTGATTGCAGTGCTGACTTCGCTTAAAAACGGCAGGGGTGGACAGATGACCACATGCTCACCGTCAGTGGCTTTGGCAAGCTTAATGGCATCTGTTTCTTTTTCCGGATTCATCTTCCAATTCGCAATCAGTATTTTGCTCATGGTGTTATATAGGTTATTTCGTAATTTCGTATTTAGTTCGTAGTTCGTAGAGCAATCCTATGTTCATAATACCAATTTAACACATCTTTAGCGATCGGCACCGCATTTAAGCTGCCTTCTTTCGCATTTTCAATAAGCACTTCAATAGCTATACGTGGTTTCTCAAACGGCCCATATCCAACAAAGAAAGCGTTTGTTTTGGTATTAAACTGGATCTGCGCACTGCCGGTTTTTGAGGCAACTGCCATAGGCAGATCATTGAGGGCATGCGAAGTTCCGTAGTCTTTAATAACGCCGTCGCGCATACCGGCCTGCACCTCCCGTAATTCCATCTTCCAATCGGAATAATCAATCAATGTAGTCGGCTCGATGTCGCGTTGACCGGTAATCGACTGTACCAGATGAGGGGCATACATCACTCCGTTATTAGCTATGCCGGCGATGTAATTAAGCAGCTGGATCGGCGAAACTTGTAGATCACCCTGACCGATACTGACGTTATAGCTGTCGCCGATTCGCCATGGAGTCTTTGTGCGCTGCTGTTTTTCATCGGGACTCGGCAAAAATCCCACGGCTTCATTGTCAGCATCAATCCCCGTCTTAGCCCCAAAGCCAAATTTTTCCCAATAATGCCGAAGTCGTTCAATGCCTAATCCTACAACAGCCGGAACACCTGGACTGCTTGGCAAACCTCCGCCGACTTCATAAAAAAATACGTTAGACGAACGCGCCAGCGCACTGCGAACATTAACCCAACCCTGAGGTCGCCAGTCTAAAAATCGACTCGGCTTGTCAGGTACATATGGATTGGGAATCTCGAGGTAACCCGGAGAATACACTTGAAATGAAGGGTCAATAACCTTCTCATGGAGGGCAGACAAGGCAACGAGCGGTTTAATGGTTGAACCTGGACTATAGACGCCGTTAACCGCGCGGTTAAACACCGGATGATCTTTGTCGGTAACAACACGCACTCGGTCGGCGCTCTTGCCTGGAGTCATAAAAATATTATTGTCATAACTTGGCAGACTAACGAGTGCCAAAATTTCGCCATTTCTCGGATCAATCGCAAGACCGACCCCCCCCTTACTACCGAGACCCGCCAGACCCTGCTTCAAACGATTATAAAAATATTGCTGAAAATCAGCGTCAATGGTTGTCTTAACTTTTGCTCCTGGAGTAGCCGGCTGAGCCACTCGCTCATCGAGTACCGTGCCTTTGACATTGCGAATATAAACATATTTCCCATCAGTGCCTTTAAGATCGCCGTCATAATAATGCTCCAGGCCGGTTTTACCAATCACCGAAACACCGGTGTCGCTGATTCCTGTGTATCCAAGTATGGCGCTCATTGAGGCGCCAAGTGGATACTCGCGCCGGAAATCGTTTTCTACCGAGACCGAGGCTAGACTCAATCCGCGCACCGCGATGGCTTGCTCACTGGTTATATTTCTAACCACAGGAACTTCCGTATTATTTTCAAAATTAACGTCTGCCACTGCCGCCTCTATGTCAGAAACGGGCATATCCAGAGTCTGTGCCAAGGCTGAAATCACCAAATCAAATTGCACGCGATCTTTTAACAGCTCTGTAATATTCAAAAATACACTAAACGTTTCAGTGTTTTTAGCCAGCACGACTCCGATACGATCAGTGATGATCCCCCGGTGCGCCGGAATTAATTTCTCGTGATTGATATTCGCGATGGCACGTGCCTGATAAAATGATCCTTTAATACCGCCAAGATAGATAATGCGAGCAACCATAGTAGCTGCCAGGAGTGTAGCCGTAACAATAACCAATAAAAAAACGCGGGAAGAGAGCGGTACCTCTACGTAATCAAGCTCTTCCGTGGCAACGGTGTCTGATGCAAAATCTTCAAATTGTAAGTCATGCTTTTTTCTCATATCTAGTAATGAGCTGCAATACCTCATAGAGTATCGCAGCAAGCACTATATTATACAAAGCTTCGGCCGCAACAATTCCTGGGTGCCTGAACAGAAATTGCATCGAACCAAGCGTATATACTGCGATAGTCCCCGCACCGATCAGAATAGCGCTTCCCAGCAGACCAGGCCAGACGATTTTTGACTTCACCGCAAAGACGCCAAGACTTACGACTACCAATGCAAAAGCCTCGGGTCCGAATCCCGGGGCGAACCGGATACCAATCGAGGCGATAAGGGTAAGCAGTAGATACAATAAAAAATTGTCAGTGAACAGTGCCGAAACAATAAGAACCACAAGCATAAGATCAGGACGAATACCGTACACAGCCAGTGCGCCATGCATTTGCAAGGCCCCGGCCATAAGTATCAGTGCTACCACGATCACAGCCAGATATGCTCTCCAGTGACTACTCGCCATATTACTGAACAACTAACATATCATTCAAACTGCCGAATTGGTAGGAAGTTGCCAGTGCCGCCTCCTGAAACAAATCTGCACCACCATCTTTAAGATTCCCAACCGTGCCAACCGTAAGTCCATATGGATACTCCTTGGCTGCAAGAATGACCGCCTGGCCGACGTGCGCCATTTTCTTTTTTGAAATGAGAGTGAGCCGCGGCTCATGACCACCGACAAGCAACGAATCGATTTTTTGATCTCCAATTTTGACCGGCAGCTCCCAGTCGGGATCAAAGATCGTGCGTACCTGACTGGTAGATCCGCTTACATCAGTAACCTGACCTAAAAAAATTCCGGGGGCGGCTAACACAATCGCCCCCTTGGTAATCCCCTGATCCGCGCCGGCACTTATGAGAATGAGACCGCTGTTGTTGAGCGGATATGAAGAATACACATGCGCGCTCACATAGATAGCCTTACCGGTCTTGATAATCGCGGGGCTCGACTTAAGCTCTTGGATCTGAGCGCGCAGACTCTGATTTTCAAGTTGCAAATCAGAAAGCTGAGTAACTATCTCATGCCGGTTGATCAATGATTGGAGCAAAACCTTCGGCGCCTGCAGCGCCTGAATAATCACCGAGTTCACATAGGTCTTGGGAATGAACAGCCATTGGCCAATAAGAAATAATGCGCAGAAAACCGCAAGCAAAATAATATTCTGTGGGCGCCTCATAACTTGATCTCCCGCGGCTTGAGCGGGCTGTTCAAGATATAGTCATACTTTTCTAAATTCTCAACCGCGATCCCGGCCCCACGCGCCACACAGGTTAGAGGATCATCAACAATAGTTGTGGTAGTTGAAAGCTCTTTGGCAATAAGTTCATCAATGCCGCGCAACAGGCTGCCGCCGCCGCACATATAAATCCCCCGCTTGAGCAAATCACCAACAAGCTCTGGCGGGGCTTTTTCAACCACCTCCTTAACTGCGTCAATAATCAAACGGAGTGACTTATTGATGGCCGCGCGAACATGAGCATCCTTAAGTACTACTTCTTTCGGGAGTCCTGTCGTAAGGTCACGACCACGTATAGTCATCTCCAGCTTGTCGGCAATTGGAATCGCGCTGCCAATTTCAATCTTTAATTCTTCTGCGGTTGGTTCGCCAATAGCGAGATGAAACTCCTCGCGCACAAATTTTAAAATATCATCGTTTAACTTGTCTCCGGCAACCTTCAAGCTTTTGACGGTCACCGCTCCGCCCATAGAAATAATCGCAATCTCAGTGGTCCCCCCGCCGATATCAATAATCATGTTAGCGACCGGTTCGTTGACGGGCAGCCGCGCGCCCAAAGCCGCAGCAATGGCGGACTCAATAACGTACGCCTTGGAAACACCGGCACCCAACACCGCGTCCTCCACTGACTTTCGTTCTACCTCAGTGAGATCAGCCGGCACACCAATGACCGCGTTCTGATAATAATTTACAAAGGATGAATTGCCTAACTTTTTCAAAAACTGTTTCAAAATTTCCTGCGCCATTTCAAAATCTGAAATAACTCCTCCCACGAGCGGGCGCACGACGGTGATGTGTAGCGGCGTGCGACCAAGCATCTGCTTAGCCTCAGTGCCCACGGCCACAACCTTGTTGGTCTTGTTGTTGATCGCCACCGCTGATGGCTCGTTAATAACAATACCGCGGCCGCTCAAATACACCAGCGAGTTCGCCGTCCCCAAGTCGATACCAACATTCTTCCTAAATAAGCTCAGCGGATTCTTAAATTTCATAAACATAGCCTGCCCTAACGTGCTGATATACTACGCCAAAATATATCCTCCGTCCATGCCCCTGACGAATAGGATTATTTCAAATGCGCCACGAGGTGGTCGAGTTTGACGAGAGTAGTTTCGCCGGTTTGGCGGAGTTTTACTTCAGCGCTTTTTTCAGCCAGCGTTTTCTCACTGATCACAACACGATACGGCATACCCAGCAGGTCGGCATCGGCAAACTTTGCTCCGGCAGTTGCGTCGCGATCGTCGTAGAGCACGCTCACGCCAACATGTTCTAATTCGGTAATAATGTTTTCCGCGGCCTCAGTAACCGCGCTGCCCTCTTTGCCGGCCAGGCCGAGCAGATGAACTTTAAATGGCGCCACAGTTTCGGGCCAGACGATGCCTTTGTCATCAGCAAGCGCCTCAACGATCGTGCCCATGAGTCGCCCCAGGCCAATACCGTAGCAACCCATAATCACCGGCTGGAGCTCACCCTTCTCGTCTTTGTATTTTAGATTGAACGCATCTGAGAACCTCGTCTTCAAAGAGAAGATGTTACCGACTTCAATGGCTTTTTCTTCTTTGAAATCAGCATGATTACACTGTGGGCACTTCGGCGTCTCGTCTTTTATTTCTTTATTAATAGCCAAAGAACAGTTATCGCAAATATAAATCAGATCCTCCCCTGCCGGGGTTATAGTCTGAAACTCATGACTGTACTTGGAAAAAATCCCACCTGAGGCAAAGGTCAAATAAGTCTTGTGGCCAATGCCGCAGCGCTTGAAGATTTCGCCATAGACTTTTTTCATCACCCCATAGTACAAATCAAAATCCGCCTCATTGGCGTGGAACGAATAGAGATCTTTCATTAAAAACTCCCGGCCACGCAGAATCCCACTTTTGGCGCGTTTTTCCATCCGGAACTTGTCCTGAAACTGATACACGGCGCGCGGCAGATCGCGATACGAAGAAATAAACTGTTTGAGAAGTGGCGTGACCACCTCTTCGTGCGTGGGTCCAAGCGCATACTCGCGACCTTCAAAATCTTTTGTCTTATACAAAATATCAATATCCCAACGCTTGGTCAGCTCCCAATTCTCTTTCGGCTGAAACGCCGGCATTAAAATCTCCTGCCCGCCGGCTTTATTTAATTCTTCCCGAATAATCTGCTCGATATTTTTTAGTACGCGCAGCCCAAGCGGCAGATAGGTATAGACTCCGGCCATCAGCTTATCAATATACCCACCGCGAATAAGCAGCTGAGCATTGCGACTCACCTCCTCTTTCGGCGCCTCTTTTCGTGTTTTGGTAAATAACTGACTTTGCTTCATATATCTATGCTATCAAAACAATCGAACAATGTCCCGTGTCGTGATAATAATCATCAGTAACACGAGGAGTCCAAAACTAATAGCGTTGGCCCAGAGCTCGCGCTTGGCATGAATAGGCGAACCCTTGATCTTCTCGATAATCAGAAATAAAATCCGGCCGCCATCAAGGGCTGGAAATGGAATAAAGTTAAGCACTGCCAAATTAAGTGAAATCAGGGCAATGAGCTGGAGCACATAGACCATGCCAAGCGACCCGAGCTGACCGGCAACACCGAAAATCCCGACCGGCCCAACCACATTTTCTGGAACCTGAGCGTGGCCAACGAGATCGCCGACCAACGAACCGAATGCTTTTAAAATCTCTCCCATGCTCTCGATCGAGACCGTCAGTCCTTTCCATAATGAATCAAAAAATCCAAGCCGTTCGAAACCAGCCCCTACTACCGCAACTCCCAAGGCACCCTGGCCGGGCGTCGGATCTTTGCGTGGAGTTACCGTAACTTCCCGCGCAGCTCCGGCGTGCATAATACTGATAGTCGTTGCCTGGCCGCGATGCGCATTGGTAAACGCAACAAACTCCTCCGGAGTTTTAAAGCCCACAATCTCGTCATTTGCTGCGAGCGAGACGCTTTCGGCTGGACTGCCCTTGACCACCTCGGAAATAACCACGGCCTGCCGAGCGCCGGTCATAAAGACGATTGAAAGAAGCAGCCACCCAAAAATAAAGTTTATGGAAATACCTGCAGCGATAATGACAAACCTGCGCCAGAGCGACTGATGCGCAAAACTACGCTTGTCAGCTTTGCCCTCACCTTTTTCTCCGTAGATTTTTACAAATCCTCCAAACGGTAGCCAGTTGATGCTATACACAGTCTCTCCCCGCTTCCACGCGATGGCTCGTGGCGGAAAACCAAACCCAAATTCTTCAACAAGTAGACCCGCATTTTTTGCAGCGATAAAATGCCCGAGTTCGTGAATGAGTACGAGCACCGAAAGCCCGACAATAACTAGAATAGCTGCAATCATACTCGCTATTCGTTAATTTCTTTAGCCTTCTTCTCGAGCAGTCCGTCAATTTCTTTGTTGACTCGGTCGGTCACCTCTTGAATTTTTTTCTTACCGCGGCTCTCCATATCCTCGGTAATTGTCTTGGCGGCTTTGCCGGCCTGCACTTTTTTGTTGGCATCATCGCGCAGGCTCCGCACCTGAATCTTTGATTTTTCGATCATCTGCTTAACCAGCTTAATCAATTCGTCGCGCCGCTCCTGGCTCAGCGGCGGCAGATTTATATGAATAGCCGATCCGCGCACGCTCGTCGTAAACCCACGCTTAGCATCATCAATCGCCTTGGCAACCACGGCCGATCCGGAGGGATCCCACAAGACAATCACCAGTTCTCGTGGCGGCACAATGGAAATTGAACCGAGCTGCTTGACTACCATCTGCGTACCCATATAATCAATTTTTAAATCTTCAACCAGCTGCGGGCTCGGACGGTTGCTGCGCACTCCACTCACCTCCTGAGTTAAGGCTGCAATAAGCGCCTGGGCTCGCTGTTCTAGTTCTTTAAGAATTGCATCCATATTAGTTTA
>JAHFLG010000066.1 GCA_023244975.1 Candidatus Harrisonbacteria bacterium | reverse complement strand
GCTTGCGGTGTTTCCGGCAGCAGTATTGCCGCTTGTTGTGCCGCCGTTTGTGCCACTACTGACACTTGAGGTTTCGTTGTTACCTTGGGCGATTTTTCTCGCAGCGTTGACAATGCCTTTTGCGAGTACGGCCACTCCAATGGCGATGGCCGCGTAGATGAGCATTTTATGCGCCTTACTGATCTCTTCAGCACCTCCTTGGGCGAGAAGATATTCATACGCGGCAAGAATGACAAGAATGACCGCGAGCGCTAAAAATCCGGTAAACATCCAATTGGTTACTCGATCCATAACATCTAAAACGTCGCCCGCGCCTCCGGGAACCGGGTTGCCGAGCGGGCACGGCGGAGGGCCGCCTCCGGGACAGGTATAGGCTGCTGCCACAACTGGAAGACTAAAGGTAATAGTGAGGGTTGCTATGACAAGAATCAGTTTTTTCATATATATAAAATAATTTAAGAATTACCTGCTATTTTTTCGACCGCTATGACAATGCCTTTGGCAAGAACCGCGACGGCTATTGAGACGGCGCTATAAATCATCATACGATGAGCTTTGGTTATCTCTTCAGCGCCGCCACGCGACAGTAGATATTCATAAGCGGCAATAAGCACGAGAATCACAGCGAGAATCAAGAAGAATGTAAACATCCAATTGGTAATGCGATCCATCAATGTTATGACGCTATCAGGGCCATCCTTGAGAGAATCGGCAAGTATCAGCGGAGCAGCCGAGGCAACGACCGGAGTGAGTAGGATCACGGAGAGGCAGATAAGCGGAATGATTTTTTTCATAGCTATATTTATTATGGTGTGGCTATTTTTTCGACGACATGAATGACGCCTCGGGCGAGAAGGGCGACAGTGATGGCTACCGCGCTATACATGAGCATCTTGTGAGTATGCATGACCTCTTCGGCATTTCCGCGAGCGAGCAAATATTGAAAGGCGGCGATGAGGATAAAGATAATGGCTACCGCGATAAAGATCGTAAACATCCAGTTGGTAATGTTATCAATAACTTTTATAACCTTATCCGGCGTGTCGATATTGGGCAGTGAGTCTGTTTTAGTCGTTTTTGACGCCGAAGCGGATGTGCCGCCTCCATCTGGGATCTCAGTTTTTGACGCCGAAGCGGATGTGCCGCCTCCATCCGGCACTTCCTGCGCTCGAACTGCCAGTAACGGGGTTACGAGGAGTACGGTGAGAATCAGCAGCGCAAGAAAGATTTTTTTATTCATTGACATTAAATAGTTAATAGTGATTTAACGATCGACACGATGCCGTTTGCCATAAGTATCACCACAAAGCCGATAACCGCATAAAGAATTGTTTTTTGGCCGGTTATGAATTTTTCCGGTTCTCCCCGGGCAAACATCATTTGGAACGCGCCGATAATAACGATGATTGGGACGATAACCGCGATGATCTTAGTCGCTTCAGTAAAAATATGCTGGAGGAGTTCGATAAAGGTCGCGTTCTCTCCTAAGGGATTGATGAGCTTGATATCACCTGCGGATTGAGCCAAAGTAACGGTTCCTGATGACTGAATCAAGATTACACTAGCGATCGCGATGGAGAATAGTAATCGTTTTCTGATCATAGGGTTAGTATAACTCAATTTATTTAAATAATGAACCCTGGAATGTGGAGGCAACGCCGAGGATTTTGAACACGGCCTGAACAATGAGATAGGAGAGAGAGATGATCACAATACCCGTTATAACAGTCGTGAGCATGGTTCTTGCCTGACCCAGTTTTTCTTCGCTGCCTGTCGAGGTCATTATTTTGAATCCGGCCCAGCCGAGGAGGAGAATGGCAATCGGAATGATGACCAGCATCAGATAGTGAATGATGCTTTGGATCAGTTCGATAAATTTTGCCAGACCGCAGCCGCCGGGTAGAGTGCTTGTTCCTATGATATTGGGCGGGAGCGTTGGATCGCAATCAGGGATAATGCCCGTGCCGGTATTATTGCCCATACTTTTAGCATTTTGGTCAATATCTTTTTGAACAATCGCGAGCGCGGCTTCACAACCCTCGTAATATCCGAAGTTATAGTCGAGGAAAAATTTATATGGCTCGGTTGATGCGGTATAGGGGTGGCCACTGATGCATTCGGCCAAAGAAAACGTTTTATCTGCTTGTTTTTTAGCGGTACCATCTACGCAGCCTTGCGCGCGTCCATTTTTAGCCTCGCTATTTTTCGGGACGGAGGTAATGTCGCAGTTTTTGAGATCTTGAGCCTTTTTTAGAGTCGCATCATTTGCTACTGGCGGCTTTAACACATCCCAGGCTTTTTTGACACCGCTCCGACAACCGGTGAATACGCCGATATTGAATGTTGCCTTGTTCGGGTCGCTTGAGGCGGTGTCGGGCGCTATGGAAAGACAGTAATCTGGTTTTGACGAAGTCGTGATATCAATAATATGTTCTTTTTCATAGGCTTGTTTATAGCCGAAGGCGCAGCCCTTTTTATATCCATTCGTATACGATGCATTTTTCAATGTTGGATGGGCGTCTTGTTCCGCTTTTAGGTCGCAATCTTGCAGAGCTGCCGACGCGTCAATGGTTCCCTGGTCAATAGTCGCGACCGGGTAGCGCGTGCTTGCTTGAGTACTAAAGTAGATGCTTTGAGCGTCACCATAGCCGTTTTCACAGGTAAGATCTCCGGTTGGACAGGACTCTTCTTTGGTCAGATCGCTGATGCGTCCAAGAGATCCTTTCACGCAGGGGGCTAAATCAATAAGGCCGCGGCTCGAGCAGGCTGTTTCAATAGTACCCACTGAAATTCCCAGTAGATGGAGATTTGCGTCCCTAATCGGCACATGCGCGTCAAAGCTGTCGCTACAAGCGTTTGCCCAGCGGCTGGCGTTGATCCCGCCCAGATATTTATAGGAAGCTTTATTTGGGACGCAGGCGGTATCGCTTTCATTCACTGAGCCGTAATGGGTGGTGCCGATAAAGCAACCCACTAGCCATCCGTCCTTAAACGCCTGGCTTGTGTCACTCGTTGGAGGAGCTTGACAACTCTGAACTGCCGGAATGGCGAAGGTTGGAGTTGCGTAGGCGATAGAGAGTACGCAGAGGGCGGTTATCCAGAGTTTAATATTTTTTATCATCTGCGTGATGATTAATTGCCGCTACCGAAGCGGAGCCGGAGGAGCTGAGTCACCTCTGATTCTGCCTGGCGAATGGCGCGAGAGCTGTCGAGCTGGCCGCTATTTACTAAGTCTATCATTTTCGTAAAGGAAGCGTCGATTGCCGGTGCGTCAATTTTTGGCCAGTCAGTAGCGGTGAGTGCCTGTCGGGAAAATATCCCGACTGAAGGGTCGTCAATAGTGGCAGTGATGAGCGAGCGTAGTGCCGGCGGACGCAGGGCAGTATTAAGATAGTGCAAGTTGGTATTGCCGTCGACGGTGGCTGCTTGAATAAAAGCCCAGGCAAGGTCGGGTCGCGCTGATTTATTGGATACGCCCAAGCCCCAGTAATTGGCATAATTGACGGCACTGTCGGAGTTTTTCTGAAGCATCGGTACAACCGCGAAATTTAAAAACGGATTTTTGGCGCGTATCTGGGGAAGTTGATAGGCATAGTTAAAAATCATCGCCGCCGACTCTTCGGTAAAGGCGTCGATGGAATAATGGAACAAGGGATCCCAGGTATAGCTTGGGCTTGATGGATTGGCAAAGCTGGCGTAGTAATCAAGAGCGAGTTTGCCGTTGCTACTAAACGTTGCTTCGGTGAGATTGGAACTGACCATCTGCGTGCCGTTTTGTAACATAATCAGGCTGAGCAAATCGGTTGCCTCGTTAATATTTCGGGAACTAGAGCCAATAGCAGCGCCGGAGCGTGTGATTCTGCCCACATTGTCAAAACGGGTGAGTCGGGCTACGTCTTTTTCGAATTCAGCCCAGGTTTTTGGCGGCTGCGCGATTCCAGCTTGGTCAAAAATATTTTTGTTGTAAAAGAGCGCCATGGTGTCGAGGTATAACGGGAGAGCATAGACCTGACCGTTTAAAACAAAGTCGTTGCTGATAACGCCGGGGTAGAGAGCAGCTATCTTGCTCGGCGGAAAATCTGCTACGGGTAGAGGGAGTAATTTGTCCGAGTGCTTGAGGAGCCAGGTATTTTTGACATAAAAAACGTCAGGACCAGTACCGGCGGCAAGCGCGTTAACGAGCTCTTGCTCATAGGTATTTGGATCAACTTGGCGGTAA
>JAHFLG010000065.1 GCA_023244975.1 Candidatus Harrisonbacteria bacterium | reverse complement strand
TGATGCCGATTTCTATCTTACCGTGATGCTTCTTATGTAATTCAATAGCCTCTTTGTTGTAATCAGCGGGCATATGTTTCGCTATAAAAGTTTACGAACTGCGTCGAGCTGCCCGGCTGAACCGAACGCCTCATTTTTATGAGCGATAAAATTCCCGTATTCAGCGATATAGGTCTTTCCTGGTTCGCGCAGATCAATGCCGTTTAACTTGTCTCGGAAGTATTCACGGTGCACGCGCGTCCAAATAAGTCGCCCATCGCTGTCAATATTAATTTTAACGACGCCATACGTATGCACATCGCGCAGATCATTTTCATCAACTCCTCGTGCTCCGGACAACTTGCCTCCGGCAGCTTCAATCTTCTGCACTTCATCCTGAGGGATTGAAGATGAACCGTGCATAACCAGTGGGACTCCAGGAAGCGCGGCAAAAATTTCTTTTAACCGGTCAAAATGGATCTTCTGATTGCCGCTAAACTTATACGCTCCGTGTGAAGTATCAATGGCAATGGCGAGGCTGTCGCAGCCGGTACGCTCAACAAACTCCTTGGCCTGCTTGGCGTCAGTGAGATGCGCGGCATTTCCGGCAATATCTTCTTCAACGCCGCCGAGCTCACCGAGCTCAGCCTCAACGCGGACTCCTTTTGAATGCGCATGATCGACAACTCGCTTGGTAATTTCGATATTTTCTTCGAATGGTTTTGCTGAAGCATCAATCATCACTGAAGAATAAAATCCTGAATCAATGGCATCGTGCGCGTTTGGTTCGTCGCCATGGTCGAGATGGACAGCAAAAACCAGCTCCGGGTTAAGCTGGTCACAAGCCTTGATCATGGCCTCAAGCATTACTTTGTTAGCATACGAACGTGCGCCGCGAGAAATCTGGAGAATAAAGGGCGCATTCGACTGTTTATTGCCCTGGAACAGTCCGAAGATCTGCTCCATATTGTTGATATTGTACGCCCCAATCGAAAAATTCTTATATGCAGCTTTGAACAGCTGCTCGGTCGTAATAATCATTATGAAATTATACTATATGTTTTGTTTTTATGACACGAGTCTGACGAGGACTTGAGGTAAGAACAATGGTTTCAGTGTGGATGTGGTCGCCGGCAAAGTTTACTCCGCTGGCAAATGGCCCGGGCAGAATACCGGTCGCGGTCAAGGTAACATCATCACTCTTTACAAAGTCATCAGCGGTGAACGTTTGTTTGAAATCAGTAATACCGGCTTTATTAAGCCGGGCAATATGCTTCTCGTCCGGTGGCTGCCAACGAGCAAAGAGCCCACCACCGAGACATTTCACAGCCGCAGCCGAAAGTACTATTTCAGTACTGCCGCCAACGCCAATAAGCAGGTCGATAGGCGACTCGCGCAGGCAGGTTGAGTAGGCCATAGAAACATCACCGTCAGTAAACAGACTCACGCGCGCTCCGGCAGCGCGGATATCTTTAATCAGCTGCTCATGTCTCGGCCGATCAATGACGGCAACCGTTATCTCACGCACATCTTTACCTAAGGCCTTAGCAACTTTTTTAATATTAGTTTCGGGAGATGCTTCAAGATCGATCACATCCTTGGCTTTCGGTCCCGCAACTATTTTATTCATATATGAATCTGCTGCTTTGTATAACGTACCGTGCGGACCAAGCGCGATAACAGAAATCGCGTTTGAACGGCCATAAGCGACACTGCTCGTGCACTCCAATGGATCAACAGCGATATCAAGAGCCGGGCCAGAGCCTTTACCGAGGACTTCACCGATGTATAATTCCGCGGATTCATCTTTAGCTCCCTCACCGATAACTATTTCACCTTTAAAATCTATCTCATTGAACTTCGCGCGCATCGCATCTACGGCAGCTTGATCAGCCGCAACCTTGTCACCCTTGCCGATCCATCGCGCTGCCGCAATTGCCCCGACTTCGGTCACGGTCACGAACTCAAGCGCCAAATGCTGGAAAATTGAGCGTTTTTCTGTCATGCTGTAAGTATATGGGAGAAAGCTGGACAGGGGAAGAGGGAGCGAGGAAACCAGAACATGGGCTACGGAAAGGTGAGCCGCGACTGCCCAAGCCCGAGGCTGCAATAGCCGGAATTACCGGAAAAAATTTTGGCTTTCCAAAAATAGATTTACTGGGGGCGACTCAGCAGCAAGTTGCCTATCATATTATTGAAATAGCATCGCATCAGGGCGCTAAAACCGAGGACGAAATTGTAGAAAAAATTGTGGCAGTCTTAACAGAAATAGCCGAACGACGAGCTAATCGTTTGGCTTATATTCTTAATGAACTCAGCGTTGTAGTTGAAGGTTCTATGGCCAGCCGACTTCTTAATGATGCCGGAAAAATGCGGCTCCAAAAAGCACTCGACGAATTTATCCCACTCAGTAACGAACTTCTACTTGAACATGAGAATTAACTCATTGTAGTGTGGTATAGTTACTATTAATAAAATATAAATCTATGAACACAACTGTTAAAACTACGCTCGCTGTTATTGCCGGAATTGCGGCGATCGCTATTGGTGCCTTTACTCACCAGTATATTGAACAAGGCAGCGGTACACCGCAGGAGCACCTCGACGCAGCTTTTACAGGACTCGGCGCCGTTAAAAGTCTTACATACGAGAGTATCCTTGCCGCCACGCCGATTCCGAGTCCTTCAAGCACCATACCCTCATCTGCCCCAGTGATCATTACTTTGAAAGGCGGTATCGATGGGAACGATCAGCTAAAGCCCAAGTCGGAAATCAGCATGACAATGAGCATCCCCGCGGGTTCGAGTCTTGATGTCCTTGCTCAGCCTGGGGAGATCGCCATCGATGCGCGCATGATTGAGAAAACCCTGTATCTTAAGTTGCTTAAGGCTCCGGATTTCGGTTTTTTTAACTTAAAACCCGTGTTAGCCACCTGGATCAAATTCGATCTGAGCGGACTCGCAAAGCAATACGGAACAAAAACGACAGCACAGAAGCTAGAAGATCCTCAACTCATTGTCAAAGCCCATGCCTTTCGAGACGCCGTGCTGGCCGCGCACTTGATTACTATTACGAAAACCTTTCCCAATGAAGCTATCGGCGGGGAATCAAATTATCACTACGGCCTCGCTATCGACAAGCCGGCGGTCATAGCCTTCCTTCCACGATATCGTCAGTTTATGATCGACCTTGGCGCAGAGATCAATGAGCAGGATTATGCCGATGCTCAAAAAATTCTTACTGAAACTCCACAAGAAGCATTTCCAACCGGCGAGATTTGGATCACTCGAAAAAATTCGCAGTTCAAAAAAATAAAATTCATCAAGGACATGAAGCCGCAACAGGACGGAAACTATGCCACTCCCGGCGCCCATCTTGAACTTAGTTTTACTCTGAATGCTGTCAATCAACCCCTTGCGATCGAGACTCCGGCTCCATTCATTACCATGGAAGAGGCTTATACCAAAGTCATGGGTCAGTTCGAGCAAAAGCCGAGCACAAACATTCAGGAACGCAACACCCAACGGTCTGCCAATGTCAACGCAATCCTCAATGCTATCGGCCAGAATATGGCGGATAATCGAGGAATATTTGTCTGTGCAAAAGGAAAAATTCCGACCGCACCAAGTCGCGTCATGTCGAGCAAAAAGGGAGATTTTGACATTGCTAGCTGCCTTGTTCCAACTTATCTTCTCACCATGCCCTTTGACCCGAGCGACAAGACAGCTTACTGGTACTCAGTAGCCGATTACAATAGCGGCTATATAGTTTCACAGAAGGGAGGTTCAACCGGAAAGGTTACCGTGAGCGCTCCATCAGCTGAGGGAAGCTCCATCTCCGTGACCCGGTAAGATGACTGATCTCCAGACCTTGCACGGAGCCAAGGCGCGTCTTCTCAAAACCGAAAAAGCAATATAGGATATCTGTAAGCGGGCTTGCCCGCCGAAGGCGGGCCTATAACATAATGGTAGTGTGCGTCCTTTGCAAGGACGAAGCGCCAGTTCGATTCTGGCTAGGTCCACTTGCTTTGCCCGAAGAGCTAAAAAACTGTAGAATATTCTATATTCAAAACTTTTCTTATGACATCACCGTTTGATAAGCTGCCTCAAGAAAAACCGGAAGGGGACAAGGAGAAGGGATCTGGCCAGTACGGCGTGGAAAGTATTCCTCCCGAGCAAACGAGAGAGAAATTTTTATTTGATCCTGAATCAAAAGCGGCACTTCTATTATCAACGGAGGATAGTCAGCTCACAATTCCTGATACGGCTCAGGCATTATTAAGGGAAGCGCAGAAGGATCCGGC
>JAHFLG010000026.1 GCA_023244975.1 Candidatus Harrisonbacteria bacterium | reverse complement strand
CCCTTTTCAATAATAATCGGCGCATGCGTAGCATCACTCGCGGCTAAATAACCCAGGGCAAAACTAATCGAGCTCACTAGGAAAAATAAGATAAAGAGCACCACCTCGCGCTTATGGGTTTTGAGCCACTCTGAAATCTGCGGAATTGACATAGCTTTACTGTATACAGTATAATCTGTAAATTCAATTATTGACCTATGGCACATACCAAATCCGGTGGATCTACTCAATTAGGCCGCGACAGTGAAAGCAAGCGCTTAGGCGTCAAAATCAACCACGGCCAGATGGCCAAGGCTGGCGAAATCATCGTCAAACAACGCGGAGCTGCGGTTCTTACGGGCGCCAATGTCCGCCGCGCCGGAGATGACACCATCTACGCCGCTAAAGACGGCATTGTCAACTTCAAACAGACCAAGAAGGTAAAATTCGACGGCTCCCGCCGCTACGCCAAGATAGTCAGCGTCGTAACCGCAAAATAAAGTAACTGACAAAAAACCGTCGAGTAGGCGGTTTTTTTATTCTGTTTTAATGTGCACGCGCATTGTGCCGTGGACGCCTTTTGAAAAGCTCACATCAACAAGATGCTCGCCGGTGCCTTTGATGGGGTGCTCGAGCATGAGCTCCGCGCTCTTCACGCCCTTTTCATTAAGCGCGCTCTCAAGATCTTTTTTCGTAACCGAGCCAAAGACCTCACCGTGTTTGCCGGCCTTCATCGTAAAGGTAAACACCTGCTTTTCAAGTTTGCGCGCTTCATTTTGATATTTACCTATTTCAACTTTTTCTTTTAGGTCATGCTCGGTTTTAGTAGCGATACCCTTTTCATCTGCCGGAATGGCCAGCTTTTTCGCAATCAAAAAATTCCGAGCGTAGCCATCCGCAACTTCCTTGAGCTCATGCCGCCTCCCCACTCCCCGCACATCTGCAGTTAGCAGTACTAACATATTATTTCGCGACGGCCTGAGTTTTATTCAGGGTCATCTGCGCCTTCAGCGTTTCAATAGCTTTATCCAGCTGCGGATCTTTTTTAGCTTTGATGTCGTCGTCAGTATTTTCAATCTTCACGTCCGGGTCAATACCATTGCGCTCAAGAATAAGACCTTTCGGCATCACCCAGTGAGCGATGGTAATCTTTAAACTTGATCCGTCCTTCAGCGGAAAGAGCTGTTGTACCGTTCCCTTTCCATAACTTTTTTCACCGACGATTTTTGCACCAACCTGGTCACGCAAGGCTCCGGCCAAAATCTCGGCAGCCGAGGCCGAACCCTGGTTAATCAAAATGACAATCGGAATACCTTTGAGAGCGCCCGTACCATTGGCTTTAAACGTATCTTCGTGGCCGTCGTGAAACCGCTCCGAGACCACCAACTGATCCTTTTCCAAAAACCAACCTGCCAAATTTTGAGCTACCTCCAAATAGCCTCCCGGATTGTTGCGCAGATCAATAATAATACCTTTGGCGCCCGAGGCAACCAGTTTCGCGGCCGCATCCGCGAACATTTGCGGCGCATTTTCGTTGAATGCATACAGCTGAATATCAGCGATCCTATTGTTTTCTTTCATGGTCAGGTCAAGAGTCGGTACTACAATTTTTGCGCGAACGAGAGTGAAATCGCGCGGCTGGAGCCATCCTTTTCGAACGATCGTCAGAGTAACAGGTGTCCCAATAACCCCGCGAATATGACCCACTGCATTATTAAGGGTCATTAGATCAGTCGGCTTGTTGTCAATTTTAACAATATAATCTCCTGATTTGAGACCGACTTTCTCAGCTGGATTGCCTTTGAGCGGAGTATCAACCGTGATGACGCCGTCACGGCTGCCAAGCTCCGCGCCAATACCACCAAAACTCCCCGAAACATCCTGAACGAATTTGGTTGCTTCTTCGGGTGGAAAAAAGACCGTATGCGGATCGTTAAAACTGCCGGCCGCTCCAGTAACTGAACCATACAACAACTCCTGATCAGTAGTACTCGCCGAATCAACATGATTATCGCGCAGCTTCTGCCACGCCTCCCAAAATATGCCGAAGTCGGCTTTGACGGTGTCTCCGCTCGGCATTGTGGATGTCGACACAACGGATTTAGCGCCTTTTGAATAGCCGAAATAAAATCCGGCACCCAAAAGAACCGCAGTCAGCAGAAAAATCGCCGCAATCGGCAGGGCATGTTCATGAAAATATTTCTTTGCCATGTATCAATCAATAGTACTACAATAGTATGGCCGACACAAAAGGCATAGATACTATGGATAAAGTAACATCGGGACAGTATATTAATGAGCTCAAGAAACGCTCCGCTAAAGCTCGGGTAACCCAGCAGTTCCAATTTATTGGCCTAGAAATAGCTATGGTTCTTAAAGACCTCCCTCACAAGGCTCTCTACATCAAGTACGCCAAGGAGTATAATCCTGAAAAGCTCCTGGCTCTTGCCAAAGACGTGGCCAGTCGGCGGGACGTTAAAAACCCCGGCGCCTACTTCATGAGAATGGTCAGTGAAATGAAAAAACAGCCATGAACATCTATACGATTAATAACAAAACCGAGGAAAAATTCCTGCGTACCAAGACGGCGCCGTTTGATTTTTCAAAATTCTCGAAAACAGAAATCCGCGAGCTCGTAAAAACCATGCGCCTGATAATGATCGACGCCCGTGGCATCGGGCTGGCTGCGAATCAAATCGGACTTAACAGTTCGGTCTTTGTCGCCCGTAATGAAAACAAGTTCTATGCGATCTTCAATCCAGTCATCACCCAACGCGATGGTGAAACCCCGCTCCTTGAAGAAGGCTGTCTCTCAGTCCCCGGCCTTTACGGCCAGGTACAACGGTATGAAAAAGTTATACTTGAAGGCCAGCTTCAAAACGGCAAAAAAACCAAAATCAAAGCTTGGGGGCTGCTGGCGCACATCTTCCAGCACGAGACCGACCACTTAAACGGCAAGCTCTATATCGATAAGGCCAAAAAAACCTATCCAACAGCCGAATCAGAACGATTAAAACAAAAATGAAATTCGTATACTTCGGAAGTTTCCATATATCTGCGGATATTCTCGCTGGCATGGTAGAGCGCGGAGCTGTGCCGATGGCTGTTGTCTGCAATCCCGACCGTCCTGCCGGCCGCAACAAAATCATCACTCCTCCGGCCGTGAAGCAGCTCATTCTTGAAAAGAAATGGCCAATTAAGATTCTTCAGCCTGAAAAAGTAAAAGATATCGCCACTGAACTCAAAGATCTTGGCACTGATGTGTTTCTAGTGATGGGGTACCCGCAAATAATTCCTGAGTCTATTCTTAATATTCCACGGCTGCGAACCATTGGCGTCCACCCATCACTGCTACCAACGTATCGCGGCCCGTCACCGATTCAATCGGTGTTACTCGCCGGCGAACATGAAACTGGTGTGACTTTATACATGATCGACAAAGATGTTGACCATGGGAAGATAATTTCGAATGTTAAATTTCAAATTTCAAATGAAGAAACGAATACAAGCTTGGAAAAAAGAGTTGCAGAAGTAGCCGCAGACCTGATTGCTGACACGCTGCCCAATATTGAAACAATCACCCTGTGCGAGCAAGACCACGCCGCAGCAACGTTTACACAAAAATTCACCAGCGCCGATGGCAGAGTTGATTTCATCAAAGATGAACCCCTGGAAGTCTACCGAAAAATAAAAGCGTTTAACCCCGAGCCCGGAGTCTGGACTATAAATTTTCCGGGTCATGAAGGCAAACGCGTTAAGCTCCTCGCGGCGCAGTGGCGCGACAATAAAATTCACATCACGAGTATCCACGTCGAAGGCAAAAGGCCTATTAAAATTGGTTGACAAAACAATCAAGCGCGGCATTATTAGCCACAGTCCCCAACCACAAGGAGGTTAAGTGAGCTGTCTTCATTGGACACTGCTTGCGACCTCAGTGGTCGCAGTCGTCACCGGCACCGTGTTTCTCGGAGTAAGCCGGCGACGAAGAAATGTAAAAGGTCGGCCGATCGAACGAATGACAGAAAAAGAATTTATTCGATTGATCGCCGAAGTTTACGAGGACTAGTCAATCCTTTACACTTGGTACATTCCGCGCGCAGGCATGCGCGGAATAGAAAGGAGGATGAGTGCAGACTACATGCCTGAGCGAGAAGCTCTGTGCGCTCATCGGGCGCATCTGCGAGCTTCTGGATAGTGGTTCGTGGTACTTCGTCGTCGCTGATCCGGACGATGGGATCAGGTATCCCGTCATCCGGCTTTATCACTTAACGCCCGAAGGCATCGGCGAGTATTGTCCGTTCACCTCTGACGTGAACTACAGACTCGACACGACCTTCACCCCGGAACAGTGGCAGGACGCGGCAACAACCGCTCCCATACTGTCTGAGGAAGAGGCGTGGGTGGTTATCAGCGGCTGCGAGTACCTCGACCCGAGCGAATACGCGATCTTATTCCGCTGCGCACTACTGCGAGCGGCGGATCAGTTCGCGAGCGAGGGGGCGACGTAGATGCTCTGAGGCTCTACCGTCGCCCTCGCCCCCTCTTATTTACCGTAATACTTTGTCAGCTCAAACTGCGAAACTATTTTACCGGCAAACGTCCAATCTAAATTTTTGAAAAACGAATCAATATAGGCCTTGCGACTGATGCCGTAATCCATGGCATAGGCATGCTCGTAAACATCAAGAACAATGACCGGTATCGCCGCCCAAACCGCGCCGATGTTATGCGCATCGCTGCCATACACATGCAGCCGGTTGTCGCGATAATCAAAGGCTAAAATCGCCCAGCCACGGGAGCTCATGCCAACTGCAAGCATTTCTTCTTTCCAGCCGTCAATTGAACCAAAATCTTTTTCAATCATCCCGACCAAATCACCGCTTGGCTTACCATCGCCCTGCAGATGGCCAAAATAAACCTCGTGGAGCTTCATGCCATTGACCGCAAAGGTCTCCTGGCGCTTGAGCTCACCAACCGGGCTATAGATACCATTAGCGGCGCTCTTGTCGGCAGCGTCAAAAGCCGCCTGAATCTCGTTCGTCTTTTTCACATAGCCTTCATAAAGCTTGTAATGAGCCTCGAGCATTTTGAGGCTGAGTCCATCCAAGTCTTTGGTAAAGAGATTCGGATCCGGAACAAAATCTTTACGATTTTTCATATTATTAGTATATTACTTCCCGATAGAAATAGAAATCCCGCCAAGGGCGGGATTTCTTAGATACAGTGAGCGCGAAAACCTTCCTTAGCGGGTAACCGAAATCACCTGACCAAGCTCCTGCGCCGGGGCAGTGACTGTCACACGACCAGCAGCATCCTGAGCTACGCTGTAACCGGCGTTATAATCAGTTGCATCAGTCCAGTGAGCACCCGTAGCAGATGGGTCAAACGGCATGGAAGGCAGATAGGTCGAAACCAAGCAGCCACCAATATTATAGCCGCCAGTATTAACCATATTCGTGGCGGTGGAAGGAATCGCTCCCGCGGCGCAAGTCCAAATGCCACGGTTGTCAGCCATATTCTGGCCGATGGCGTTAAGGATCGCGTTCACGTTAGAAGAACGCTGTGTGTTACGAGCCTGAGCGAACTGACGAGCCGGGTTTAAAGCTACGATGACCACTGAGGCCAGGATAGCGATAATACCGATAACGACCAGAAGCTCGATCAACGTGAACCCTTTATGTGAGTTATTCATGAAATTAATTAATATTTATATGCTATAAGTATAGCAAAGACCTCCCGTTTAGGGGAGGCCTTTGTCTAAGACACCAGTTAACAACTTTTTGACTTAACGAGTGACAGAGATAACCTGGTTCAGCTCCCCAGTCGCAGCAACAGTTACGCGGCCAGTGGTTCCACCGGTTTGTAAGACGGTGTAGCCAGAGTTATAAGTCGAGCTGCTGGTCCAACCGGCGCCAGTCGCGCTCGGGTCAAACGGCATCGATGGCAGGTAGGTTGAAACCAAACAGCCACCGATATTGTAACCGGTTGCATCTGAGGTTGCATCAGCCATGTTCTTTGCAGTGGCTGGCAAGGCGCCAGCAGCACAGGTAAAGACACCACGGTTGTCAGCCATATTCTGGCCGATGGCGTTAAGGATCGCGTTCACGTTAGAAGAACGCTGTGTGTTACGAGCCTGAGCGAACTGACGAGCCGGGTTTAAAGCTACGATGACCACTGAGGCCAGGATAGCGATAATACCGATAACGACGAGCAATTCGATCAAGGTAAAACCTTTTTGATTACGCATTGGATAAAATAGAAAATATCTGTCCGTACATACGGACTCACTCGACCTTTGCAAATACTATACCAGTATAGCAAATGCTGAGATATAGCGAGAATAAGCTTGTTGATAACTTTACTGAAGACTACTTGACCTCTTCCCAGGAAATGATGTCGTACTGGCTCGCAGTCGTTGGAAAGCTCGGAGGCGGACCATACAGAAGATTGCCATCATAGATAATGTTACGGGTCTGGTAACCAGTACCATCGGTCCAAGCAAAGCCATATCGCTGATTACTGGCGATCATGCCGTAGAGTGTAATCTGGCTGCGAGTTGCCGTGGCTCCGCACGATGGACTAGCATAGTGATACCGTCCTACTCTACCGTTCTGAGCGATCAGAGCAGCGTCAATCTTCATAGTATCTGGGCTGGTTAATGGAACATTGACATGATTCTGCGCAATCAAACCAAGAACATCCTGGCCATCATAATTCGTATATTTCAGATCTCCGCTGATTGTAATATTGGCGTAGGTGGAAGAGTTAACCGGAAACCGCCCGGCGCCAATATTAAGTCGAGCCGTATTGATCTGGCCTCGCACCCACACATTATCTTCAATAAATATGATCCCGTTGGCAGGAAATGGAACATTGGATTGAAGTAGAGTCTCTGCTCCGATATCCCATGCTCCCCATCCGGCATCAGAATGCAAACTATACGTTGAGCAATCTCTGGTAACAAATGGAACATACGTAACTTTATAAATATCAAATGTGTCATTGGTCTTCAATACAATCTCGTATCCATATGAGGGAGTTGATGAGGCCTTATAGTAACCACCTGAAATAGCCGCTGTCTTCATATCCGCGAGATTTTGGGTGATGCCATTAAAGTCCACAGCTGGCACAGGAAAAGAGCGACCGGCTTTAAAGACGTCAGTACGAACGGGAACAGTTGCCGGCGGGAACGGATCTTGGGGGCTAATACGCGTGTATACTCCGAACGCATTCGGCTCACTGTAGTCCGGATCATCATAGTCACTCTTCGCACTTGTCACCACATTATATGCTACTCCGTCAAAATGAACGCCTCCGTTTGAATGCAGCTGGCCGTACACGGTCGTACCCGCACCAAACCGAATATCAGAATTTGATGCCACCGAATACCGGGCAAACGATGGCAATCCCATTTTTACTTTAATCACTTTGGTCGCAGTAGGATCATAATCCACCTTACCGGTCGACTGGATGGTCACAATAGTGGTGCCGCTGGCCGGAGCCGTAATAACTAATTCAAATTGACCGACTCGATTATTATTCTTGTCATAAAATGAATGTATATACGGACCAGTCGAAGTCGCATTGCCATCTTTAAAATCCTGCGGGGCGTGAGCTAAATGCCAGCGATAATATTCGATACCGCTCTCTGCTATAGTAAAGGCTTCGCTTTTATTAGTATCCCGACCGACGCTACGCACATAGGTATCAGTCCATAAGACAAATCCCATAATTAAAATAATTCCGACACTCGAAATCATCAGCATTTGGAGTGAAAGCTGACCGTGCGGATTTCTAATTTTTGATTTCAAATTTATAAACATTATTTATAGCGTAAGTTTCTGATCGTGGCTTCATTCTCGACTCCGACAATGGCCGGCGTACTTGTGGTTCCCTGGTTGGCAACTAAACTAATGCGGACGGTTTTGATCTTCACTACGTCGACTGGAAACGTCAGGGCTGCTGACTGGCTCGAGGTCGCATTAACATCATAATACGAAAATATCTGATTTGCAGTTATTAGATTGTCAACCAGCGGTTGGAATACTTCACTTGAAGTAACATAGGTAAGAGGGCTGCCTGTTGGCTTAATCACACCCTTGGTAAAAGTCGTCCCATTTGCGAAATATCGCACCCGTTCAAATAGTCCATCTAGATCGATGTCGGAATAAAAAATAAAACTACTTGTCGCAGCCGCATCAATCGGATAAGCACCAATATTTGACTGACTAGCGCTACGAATTTCGGGCAAAATAATTTGGAGAGTCTGCTGAATCTGCTGCTCGGTAAAGAGGCTATTTGAAAGTCGTATCACGAGCTAACATGACGAACAAATAGCCCATCATAATGGTGATTCCCATCGCAACGACGATCTCAAGAAGAGTGAAACCTGAATTCTTTTTCATAGTAAATACTCTTAATTATGGGCTAAAAAAGAATCCTCCGCTGCTTGTTGGCATCACCAACGTGACCCCTTGCCAGCCAGATCCGACCACCGCAGTACTCGTAGTGGTTGTTTGATATCCGTACAGAGCCGCGGTCACCGTGTACGTCCCGGAACCAAGATTCTGAAAAAGCGCTTGACCCGAAGGTACGCACGATGAATCAAATGCAATGGAAAGATCGTTCAATTGTGGTGTTACGGTCTGATTAGTGGTGTTCATAAAAAGCTTATATCTCATATACCTCTTGTCGTTTGCACCACCCCAAATCCAGTATGGCGACACATTATAATAATCCTGATTCGTGCTGTTAGGGCCAAGAAAATTCGTCAAACTGCTTGAATCGTTACTCGTGGCGATCTGAAACTTAATCGAAGTGCCGCTCGGAATACTCGATGACCAACTCAACTGATGATAACCGATAGTTGAAGTTCCAAAATCAATAGTGTTGGAAATCAGATAACTATTGCTGCTCGTTGGATAACTACCATTGATACTTTTTAGCATAATCTGCCCGGGTACGCTTTCGGTATCAATGGTTCCATCTTGCGATGTATAAGTGCTGCTTGACCAGTCGGTCGTAGTAAACATATTCTCACCGGTCAATTTCGTAAGAGTAGTAAAACCAGTTTTTGAAAGAGATACCGATACTCCCTTGATTGGACCACCCTGGGTATTCAATGTAGTCACGAGCAAACTTGATGAACTCGCCTTGGGTGTTACCAAAACACTCAGAGGATTGATAGCATGAGGATTAATAAACATTGGAATGAGAGGACTCGTTCCCGCAAAATCATATGCGGCATCAGCACCAAGGAATGAATATGAATCCCACTCCAAGCCTGTACGTGCCGCTACTCCATTGGAATCCGTTGTAAACATTCGGTTACTATATTTTACAATATTTGGATTTGTCCCTATGAGCTTACTTCCGCTCTGAGAGAGCGTAACTGAAGGCACCCCTACGCAAAATTGATTTTGGGTTTTTACATCAATTTCACTCACTCGATCTATCGCAAAACTAATAGCAGTAACTTGCTGGCTTGCCACGGTTGCATGAGGTGGAGTCGGATTCGTATTCGTACTACTGACCGAGTACGTTTGAGCTGAAGAATATCCTGACTTCGAAACAAAAATCTGATATGCATTAGTGCTTGTTGGAATATCAATAAGCTGGAGGATGCCGTTCATGCCGGTCGAATCGTTAATGGTAATCGTAGGTGTGGTACTCATATTTTTCACAAGCACGTCGGCATCAGGGACAACAATTCCATTAGCGTCGAAGACAGTAATAAATAAAGAACCATTTTTAGTACTGGCCTCAAGATTTTGGGGCGATACCCAGGTCGTGAAACTAATAGGCACGAAATTAAAACAGGTCGGACAGTCAACCTCAACCTCCACGATTTTGTGATCCGCGGGGGCGGTATCAAACGGGGCGCTGCCGGTATTGACGGTTGTGATCGCACTGTCGTAGATGACTTTGGCGGTGTTTTGAATATTGATCCCGTAACCCGAAGCTTGGCGCAGTATCGCGGTATTGGCGACTGTAACATAACCGGTCAGCGCGTACATAATACCCCGCATATCAGTCGAATTTTGGATGTTAATGGCCGGGTTAGCGCTGCTCGTCGAGATCATAAGGATCAAACTTCCATTGCTTGTATTGCAGACTTTTGTCGACGTATTAAATCCTTCCGAACCACATACATCCGAACTATTAATCATCGAAACTGTCCCATCAGAGATCAGTGTTCCACTTTTTGTTCCATAACTCGACGCCAACTGAATGGCGCCGTTATTGGCAAGGGTAATAGTACCAGTCACCCACACTTTGCCGGTAAGCGTCAGAACGGCGTTATTTTGCACATTAAGATTACCCTGGATCTTCAGCGGGCCGATCGTCGCCGTATCCGAGTTTGTCAGATTATAATCACCGACATAGGTACCGCTCGCGACCGCCTCACTCTTCCAGCCGTCTATTTGGCTTTGCGCTATTGCCAGAGTGCCGGACGCAGGATCAGAGCTGCCGGGGTGAGATCCGCCACCAACGGTACTACCAGAAATGGTCTGATAATATGCGGCTCCAGTGATGGTACTGCCTGAAATCGTGTGAGCTCGAGCATCACCGCCAATAACAGCATTCTGGATCTGACGGTTGCCCGCCACAGTCACTGAGCCGCTGACCCCTCCTGAATTACCTCCAAGCACATTGCCGTTGGAATACACACTGCCGGTAATGCTCGCCTGATTCGCCATGGTAATGCCTCCGGCCCCCGCCTGAACCGGATACTGAAACCCAACGACACCGCCGCCAACCATACCATCGAACGGATCGTCAGTATTGCGTACTGTTGTGTTCACGGTAAACGTCTGGCCTTCGTAATTAACACTTTTACTGGAAGTCAATTGTCCGATAGGATATCCGCCGATAATGCCAACGCTGTCGTAGGGCAAATTGCGGATAATCTCGATCTCTTTATTAAGTAGCGACGTAGCCAGAGTGTGGGTTCGCGTTCGGCCGATAGTCTGAATCAAATTTGCATACGTGAAATAGATCCCGGTCGCGGTAATCAGAAAAATACAGATAGCGATGAGAATTTCGATAAGCGTGAATCCCCGCTGGTTCTTCATGGCTAGCGCGAGAGCGTCTGGCTTATGGAATAAATCGGCGTAATAACTGAAAGCGCGATAAATCCGACAAGCGCACCCATGAAGAGAAGTAAAAACGGCTCAATGATACTGTTAAGATTTTTTAGAACCTCATCTACGTCCTCTTCGTAAAATTCGCTCAAATATTCAAGATTCTCGGTCAGGTTACCGGTGTTCTCTCCCACTTGGATCATGTTAGTAAAGATCGGAGTGAATAATTTTGGATTTTTCGAAAGATAAATAGAGAAAAAATCGCCGCGTCGCAATGTTTCTCCGGCCGTGCGTAGCTCATGTTGATAGACGCGATTTTCGAGCGCGTCGGCAGTGATGTTCACCGCTTCAATAATTTTCACGCCGCTTTTAAGCAGAAGTCCGAGTACTCGAGCCATTGATGCCGAGTTTACTTTAACGGAAATCTTGCCGATAACCGGTAATCGTAGCAGCACATGATGCCAACCGTGTTTGAACCATTCATAGCGAGAAATGATAGACATGCCGATTATAAAAAGTATGAACCCAATGATAATCCAGAGAGTGTTGGCAGTCATAAATTCAGAAACTGTAATCAATATCCGAGTAGTGATCGGCAATGTTACATTTAACGTTTTGAATACCGGCAAGATTTTCGGAAACACGCCAATCATCAGCGTAGCGACGATACCAATCGTCGCAAAGAATACGACGGCCGGGTAAATCATGGCGCCGCGAATCTTACTCCGTAAGCTCTGCTTTTTCTTGAGTTCAACTGCGAGATACGTTAGATTTTCGGTGAGCGTACCGCTCTGCTCACCCACGCGCACGATGTTGATAAACAGCTGGCCAAAAATTTTGGCATACTTATCCATAGAAGCGGAAAGAAACATACCGTTAGCGGTATCAACAATAATTGTGTCCAAAATCTTTTTGAACGACGCTGATTTGGTCTGACCCTGAATAAGACGCAGACTGTCTTGAAGGCTCATGCCGCTCTTGATACCAACAGACAAATGCCGAGCAAAGAGCACCTTGTCCTGCAGACTCACATGTAAAAATAAGTTACCGAGTGAGAATTTTTTTGTAGGTTCTTCAGGCATTGGTGTGTATATTATTCATGGAACACGCGTAATATTTCTTCGATTGTCGTAACCCCGGCGATAGCTTTTTCAAAACCATCCTCGGTCATGGTAATCATACCGTTGTCTATTGCAGACTTGCGGATCTCATCGGCGTTGGCTCTTCTCATTATAAGCTCTCTGATTTTTTCGTCGACCTCAAGCACTTCGTGAATGCCGATTCTCCCTTTGTAGCCGCTATGATTACAGCGCGCGCACCCCTCTCCTTTATAAAATACTTTGTGATCCTTCAGTAGGGTCGCCGGAAAGGCATCATTGAGCGCACTCAGTTCAGTTTCCGTAAATGTTTTTTTGACCTTACAGTCAGAACAGATAGTGCGCACAAGTCGCTGACCAATGGCAATATTAAGAGTTGAGGCAATCAGGAACGGCTCAACACCCAAATCGAGCAGTCGAGGAAGAGTCGTTGGAGCATCGTTGGTGTGGAGGGTTGAAAGCACTAAGTGGCCGGTCATGGCGGCGTTGACGGCAATTGAGGCGGTCTCGCCGTCACGAATCTCACCCACCATCACCACGTTCGGATCCTGACGCAAAATAGATCGTAGTCCGTTGGCAAAGGTAAGTCCAGTTTTGTTGTTAACTTGAATCTGATCCACTCCCCCAAGCGAGTATTCGATTGGATCTTCAATAGTAATCACTGAAATATCCGGCTTATTTATTTCTTTGAGAACCATGTATAGCGTTGTGGTTTTACCGCTTCCGGTTGGGCCGGTAGCGAGAATAAGTCCGTACGGCTTTTTCATGGCGCGATGCATGCGCTTTAAGTTATCTTCGGAAAATCCAAGGTTTGCGAGAGAAAAATCGTCGCTCTTTCCCGCAAGTAGACGCATGACGCAGTTCTCACCGTAGTATGTCGGAGTTATTGAAACACGCACATCCACAAACCCGGCCTCCGGAACCGCGATGCGCATACGGCCGTCCTGAGCCGCCTGGTGTTCGTCAGTGCGCATACCGGAAAGTACCTTGATGCGGGTAATAATTTCCGAATGTAAGTCTTTAGGAAAGCTATAGACATCATGAAGCACGCCATCGATGCGGAATCGCAAACGAAAGGTCTTCTCTTCGGGATCCATGTGAATGTCAGAAGCGCGCGAGTTGTATGCCTGCTCAATAAGTGAGTCAACAATCTTAATAATGGAACGAAAAGGCTGCTGTTTTGCCACCTCTTTCTCCAAAAGATCCATCTTAATAGATAATCCTGTATTGCTCGCTGTTTCGCTCATGATGTGATGGTTACCTAACATTTAATTATACCACAAATACATTGAGCTCATTTTGAGTTGAAAATTTCCCAGCTTTAGGGCAGTATTACAGCATTGCGGGATCGTCTAATGGTAGGACAGCGCCCTCTGAAGGCGTTTATCTTGGTTCGAATCCAGGTCCCGCAGCAAATGACTCCTACTGCGCGTTGAGAACGGCGCGGGTGCCAGGACCGACATAGCCGGTAGATTCGAGACTGTGTGCAGTTTGATATTTCTTCACAGCTGCCTGAGTCATTGATCCATACGTACCGGTAGCCTCCCCTGACAGAAATCCGCCTTTAATCAAGATCTTCTGTAAGGCGGTCACCTCAGCACCGGATGAGTTCAAGGAAAGCAGCGAGGTAAAGGTTCCGCTAAATGTAGCGGGTGCGGCCGCTGGCGTTGATACAACAACCCCTGATGAGGTCTGGGCAACTTTGGCAACAAGCTGGGTGAGCTGGGTCTGCATCCCCTGAATCGCCAGCACAAGCTGGGCAAGCTGTCCCTGCATGGTCTGGATAACGGCAAGAATGGTGGCTGGATCAGCACTGGTGATAGTAACCGGAACTGGAGTGGTAACAACTGGAGTCGTCACCGCTGGAGTAGACGTAGTGGCAGCGGCGCCGGTCACGGTACCAATCAACGTACTGCAGCCACCGGAGTTGGCACAGATGGTTAGCGTTGCCGATCCGGCTGTTAAGCCGGTAAGACTCAGCGTCGTGCCATTAATAGTTGCCTGAAGCGCGGTTGAGTTTGAGTTAGTTGAGATAAAATAACTGGTTGAGCCCGCGATTGAGACTGTCAGGCTCTGACCAACGGCTAACGTCGGGTTTGCTGTGCTGAGTACTACAGCCTGACTGCCCGTTGAAGCCGGCGTGGTTGTTGTCGTCGTAGAACCGGTTGAGGCCGCGCCAACAGTGACCGAGAGCGGACCGCAGCCGCCACTGAGCGCGCAAATAGTAAATGTCGCCGAACCTGTAGCCGCGCCCGTAATGGTTACCAAATTACTATTGAACAAACCGGTTGCTACGCTGGGATTTGAATTAGCGGAAATATAAAAGTTTGATCCGCCGCTGATAGTCACCGACTGCGACTGACCGACAGAAAGAGCCAGACTGGCAGGACTAAAGGTGATAACTCCGGTGGCCGCCGTAGTTGTATTGGTAGTAGTCGACTGCGAGCTGGCCGT
>JAHFLG010000064.1 GCA_023244975.1 Candidatus Harrisonbacteria bacterium | reverse complement strand
CGGCGATAATAAAAACACTGCGCAGTATATCGCCACCCAAGTTGGTATCGACGAAGTGGTGGCAGAAGTATTGCCGGAAGACAAACTGAAAAAAATTAAAGAGTTGCAATCGCAGGGCAAAGTTGTAGCCATGGCCGGCGACGGCGTCAATGACGCGCCGGCTCTAGCCCAGGCCGATGTCGGCATCGCCATGGCCACGGGCACCGATGTTGCGATTGAAACGGCCGGTATCACACTTTTACACGGCGACATCTCAAAGTTAGTAAAAGCCATTAATCTTTCAAAGATGACGATGCGCGGCATTAAGCAAAATCTGTTCTGGGCCTTCATCTACAATATTGTCGGGATCCCACTCGCCGGTGGAGCCTTCTATCCGATTTTTGGCTGGCTCCTCTCCCCCGTCTTCGCAGGATTAGCGATGGCATTCTCGAGCGTCTCAGTAGTCGGCAACTCACTACGCATCAGAGCTAAAAAATTATAAATCTAGAAAAGGTCGAATAAAAAAATAATATAAAAAATATGAATCAAAATTTAGGAATAGTTGATAGAACATTGCGATTCTTGCTGGCATTCTGGTGGCTTGGGCCATGGGCGCCGACGTATGCTGCTCCGTGGGGCAACCTGCTTATTATGGTTATCGGTTGGATTGCGCTCGTTGAAAGTTTCCTGGGTTGGTGCTGGCTGCATAACCTGTTTCACATCAATAATAAGGACCACTAGTTGCAGTTTTCAATCGAACGACTATAATCATTATATGAACCGAATAGCAATTTCTATAGTTCTTACAGCGTTCTTGGCTATCGCGGTGTTTGGTTTCGCGACGACGGGCACTCATGACATAAACAGCCACAGGGACTGTATCGCAACTATGGGTCAAGCAGTGCTGTGCTCGCATAATAATGCGATTACGATGGCACAACAGCATGCGCAATTTTTCCAAAAGATGACCAGCGCCGCTTCATTAAGTTTCTTTTTGATCCTTCTTCTTTTTACTCTATCCGCCCGATTAAACCGAAAACGACTCTACACTGTTGACCAACAAAAAGTGATTGCGATCAAACGCGGACTTATTGAAATTTTTTATGTACTCTACCGGCGACTTCTCCTTAAGTGGCTAACGGTATCTGGGAAAACAACCTCCGCGACTGCCTAGCTCTTTTGGCCTGCCTGCCGGCAGGCGCACTCACCGTCTTTTTTGCGTTTCTCATTAATGTTAAAAATCATGAAAAAACCAATCACTATCATCGCACTTATCGTTATTGTCCTGCTCGGCCTGATGTTCTTTGGCAAGCGCAATGCCGCCACGGGACCTTCGACCGCTCAAACAACCGTTGCCAGCACCCTCACTGCCTCAGAACAACTCTATGATTTCGGCACCATTTCTATGGTGAATGGAAAAGTGAGCCATATGTTCAAAATCGCTAACCCGACCGCCACGGATATTCTGGTCGAGGACCTTACCACTTCTTGCATGTGCACGGCCGCGTACTTTACTGACGGCACAGTCAAAAAGGGTCCGTTTGGTATGCCGGGAATGGGCTACGTACCGAAAGCCAATATGCTCATCAAAGCGGGAGAGGCAAAGGATATTGAGGTTGTCTACGACCCGAACGCGCACGGTCCGGCTGGCGTTGGTACAATTGACCGCCTGGTCTATCTTACCTCTGCCTCGGCTGGCACATTGCAGTTAGAAATTAAAGCCGTCGTGACTCCATAGTATGCGCAAGTTCTTAATTACCCTTGGCATTCTCTTGGTGGCGATCATCGGAATCGTCATCCTGAAAAATAGCTCGGGCGTAAGCTCCTTTCTCTGGAGCTTAAGCAATAAGGGGGCCTGGCTTCTACCTCTTGTCCTGGTAGCGGCGCTGCTGGACAGTGTTCATCCATGCTCGTTCTCAATTCTGCTCATTACGATCGCCTTCCTATTCGGCATGCAGCTGACCCGCAAGAAAATTTTGCAGATTGGCGGCACCTACATTGCCGGTATCTTTACGGCGTATCTACTCATCGGGCTGGGAATCCTAGGCACGATCAACTTCTTCAATACGCCGCACTTTATGGGAAAACTGGGGGCAACGCTCTTAGTCATCTTTGGCCTCATCAACATTATTGGCTCAGCGTTTCCACGGTTCCCGATTAAGTTCAAGATACCAGCGATTGCGCACGGTCGTATGACTGATCTGATCGGTAAGGCGACGTTTCCGGCCGCCTTTGGCCTCGGACTGCTCGTCGGTATCTGCCAGTTCCCGTGCATGGGAGGACCCTATCTGATGGTCATCGGGCTACTGCATGATCAGTTGACCTACTTCGCCGGCTTCAACTATCTGGTCCTTTACAACCTCATTCTCATTATCCCGCTTGTGGTCGTGCTCTGGATTTCTGCGGATAAACTGTTGGTTGACAAAATGCAAACCTGGAAACGGGACAATACGAAAGGGGTGAAGCTATGGGCCGGGCTCATCATGATCATTCTCGGCATCTTAATCTTCTTCCTCTAAATTATGAATGTACGTATGTGTCCGATATGCGTCATTGTTGCCGGCACGTGGGCTACGCTCTTAGTCGCGCGCTCTCTGGGCGCAACCGTTGATCTCGCTCTCATCTCAATGCTTATGGGCGGATCGGTAGTTGGTATCTCATACACGCTCAGCAAAAAACTGCCTGAGACTTCGTGGACAATCTGGAAACTGACGAGTATTCCTATTGGTTTTGTGGCAGTGTATACGGCGCTGACGGGTGCCTGGTGGGTATTTGTCGGGATGATTGTCGCCGCAATCATACTCGGACTGTTCTTTTTCCGCAAAAAACATCGTGCGCCGGCGTCAGCCGAAGCACGGAAGTTAGAAGAAAAAATGAAGCAGTGTTGCTAACCATATGAACTCAAAAATCATTGTGTATGCAGGCGCGGTTGGCCTCGTTATTGTGGCAAGTTGGATGTATGTAAATACCCCTGTGGTACGCCTTGTCGGCGTTCCTACGGTGAGTAAAGACATTGCGCTGCCAATCAACTGGGGCGATTATAGCGCGCAGATGCAAAAACTTGGAGTTATTGATCCGCAAAAAATGAACGTTACTGTCAACGGCCCACGGATAATCATGACGAAAGAAAATTCTCATGAATTACTAAATTTGTTTTGGGCATTCGGGCTGGCGAATAAAAATCCGATACTAAAAGAAGGGCCGATGATGGATCCGCGCTATGGCGGCGCGCAGGGATTTGCTTCAACCGGGGGTTGGTCGCTTGCCGCTGGCGATCCGATGAGCCACTACAACACGCATGAGATGGTGACACTTACTCCCGATCAGCAAGCACTCGTAGAACGAGTCAGTAAAAACATCTATCGCCCCTGCTGTGATAATTCCACGTACTTTCCGGATTGCAATCACGGTATGGCCATGCTTGGCTTACTGGAACTCATGGCGGCACAAAATGTCAGTGAGCAGGAGATGTACGGGGTCGCGCTCGCGGTAAATCGATTTTGGTTCTCAAGCCAGTATGAAGTGATAGATCAGTACTTAGCCAAAGAAAAAATTATCGCCAGCCCGAAGGAAATCCTTTCGGCGCGGTATTCAAGCGCCAGTGGATATAGAAATGTCATATCCACGCTTAAACCGAAAACGCAGGGTGGTGGCAGTTCGTGCAGCGCATAATACCATTAAAAAAATCTAACAATATATGTGGGGATACTATGACGGAGGTATGTGGGGTGGCGGATGGTTAATGATGATTGTTTTTTGGGGATTTTTCCTGTGGTTTATTGTTTGGGCAGTTCGCAATGGATCAAGCAAGCATGGCGAAGAACATCATTCTTGTTGTGTCGACGAAAAAAAGGAGCGTATCGCTCATCCTCCAAAGGAAAAAAAATAGCATTGGCCTATGGGTTCTTCTCTGATAGAATAGCGTAATGTCAAAAGAAAAAACGTATACATTTCATGTCAGCGGTATGCACTGCAAGGCCTGCGTTCTCATGACCGAGAGCGAATTAAAAGATGTTCCGAACGTAGCTAACGCACAAACAAGCCTCGAAACACACTCGGTTAACATAACCGGTGATTTTGGCGATGCTTCGCCGGAAGCAATCGCGAGTGAACTCACCAAAGTCCTAACCAAGCACGGCTACAGTCTTTCAGTTGAGAAACAAATTGCCATAAGAAAAAACTGGTCTGATTTTAATATCGCTATTCCCATAGCCCTCGCCTTTGCCGGACTATTCGTCCTGCTCCAAAAAATTGGCCTCGTTAATCTGGTGAATGCGAGTAGCGTTTCATATGGCACCGCGTTTGTGATTGGCATCATTGCCTCGCTTTCAAGTTGTATGGCGGTGGTAGGCGGGCTACTGCTCTCCATGTCAGCAACGTTTGCAAAAGAGGGCGACAAACTAAAACCTCAGCTGATGTTCCATGGCGGCCGCATCGTAGCCTTCTTTATTCTTGGCGGCGCGATTGGCGCCCTTGGATCTGCTTTCCAACTGAA
>JAHFLG010000004.1 GCA_023244975.1 Candidatus Harrisonbacteria bacterium | reverse complement strand
ACCCGGTGCACACCACCAAGTCGTATCATGATTCAAATGAGCTGGGTGGTGGAGACGCAGCCAAGGCTTTTGTGAGCCGTGGGGAAGAGTTTGATACTGCCTATTATCATAAGCTGGCGAGTGACCCAAAAGTTGTCGGCCTAGGAGAGTGCGGACTCGACTACTTCCGGCCAACGGGTGATCCAGTGGAATATAAGGCGCGTCAGCGAGCGGTCTTCATTGAACATGTCGCGATCGCCATGAAGTTGAATAAGACCCTCATGATCCATTGTCGGCCAAGCAAGGGGAGTGATGATGCCTATGAAGACCTGCTTGGCATTCTAACTGAGTGGAAGTTTCCAACCAGTCAGGCAGTGCTGCATTTTTACGTTGGCTCGGCGCAGATGACTAAAAAGTTTTTGGACGCAGGATTTAATTTTGAATTTGGCGGCGTCATTACTTTCGCTCGCGACTATGACGACCAAATTAAAATGATTCCGCTTGAGCGTATTCTGACTGAGACCGACGCGCCATATGTTGCCCCAGAGCCATACCGTGGCGCGCGCAACGAACCGCTGCATGTCAAGGAGGTTGCTAAGAAATTGGCAGAGATCAAGAGAGTGTCGTATGATGAGATTGCTCGCGTAACCACCGAAAACGCGCGTCGCATTTTCAGAATATAGGTCATATAGGACTTATACGACGTATACGACTTATGAAAAAATACAATCACCAAAAAATAGAGAAAAAGTGGCAGAAGGCCTGGGATAAGTTCGGCATTTACAATGCTGACGATACAAGCAAGAAGCCTAAATGGTATTCATTGGTTGAGTTTCCGTATCCGTCTGGCTCAGGACTACACGTTGGCCATATTCGCTCTAACACCGCGATGGACATTGTTTCTCGTAAGCGGCGCATGCAGGGGCACAATGTGCTGTATCCTATGGGTTGGGACGCCTTTGGCCTGCCAACCGAGAACTATGCTATCAAGACCGGTATTAGCCCGCAGGCTGCAACTAAAAAGAATACTGACACCTTCCGTAAGCAGCTGAGGGCCATGGGATTTTCGTTTGATTGGAGCCGTGAGATAGATACCACCGACCCAAAGTATTACAAATGGACTCAGTGGATGTTTTTGCAGTTTTATAAGCACGGCTTGGCGTACAAGGCCAAGGCAGAGATAAACTGGTGCCCTAAAGACAAAATTGGTCTGGCCAATGAAGAGGTTGAAAACGGCAAGTGCGAGCGCTGCGGCGGAGCAGTTGAAAAGCGGCTCAAAGAGCAGTGGATGCTCAAGATGACCGCCTATGCCGAGAAGCTGCTTGGTGGACTCAAGGATCTCGACTTCATCCCTGAAGTAAGAACTCAGCAGGAGAACTGGATTGGCAAAAGTGAGGGAGCAGAAATAGAATTTCCGGTTGTTGGCTCAAAAGGCAAGATAAAAGTTTTTACAACTCGCATAGATACGATTTTTAGCGGGACATTTTTGGTTATTGCTCCAGAGCATCCGAGGCTTGCCAAGGCTCTTGAAGACCAAGATTCTTTTTTGAAAAATAAAAATGAGGTCAAGGCGTATATTGAGTCGGTGCGCAACAAAAGCGAACTTGAGCGTTCTGCTGAAGGTAAGGAAAAAACCGGCGTCGAACTTAAAGGTTTGCGGGTGATTAATCCGGCAACTCAAGAGGAGATGCCCGTCTGGACTTCCGAATTTGTTATTGCTCACTACGGAACTGGCATTGTATTTGCAGATGCTCACGACAGCCGTGATTTTGCCTTTGCAAAAAAATACAATATTCCGTTAAAAGTTTCAATACAACCAACCGAGGGGCTGGATTTTGAAAAGATAAAAAATTTGGAAGAGTGTTATGAAGGTGAAGGAATCCTATGTAATTCCGAGCAATTTAATGGAATGACTTCGGCAAAAGCTCGTCCAAAAATCATTGCGTGGCTTGCAGAAAAAGGATTGGCAACTCCTAAGACTAGCTATAAGCTCCGGGACTGGGTGTTTTCACGGCAGCGTTACTGGGGCGAACCAATTCCGTTGATTCATTGCGACAACTGCGCTAAAAAACCAAAAATTCTGTTGATTCATGGTCTGAGCGGCAGCAATCAAGAGAACTGGTTCCCGTGGTTTAAGCGTACACTGGAAGCTCGCGGGTATGATGTTATTACTCCAAATCTTCCTAACGCTCAGCATTTTATTCTGAACGATTGGCTAACGGTTCTGGAACATTCCGGCATTGAGGCTGGCGATCGGCTTTCGGTTGTTGGTCACAGTCTCGGAGGGCCAACCGCCTGTCAGTTTATCCGAACGTATAAGCTAAAAGTTGAAAATCTAGTTCTCGTTGCTCCAACCGGTAAAAGCCAGGGACCTGAGCAGTGGAAAAATTTAAGTGCCAAGGGCGTCAGTCAGGAACATCTGCTTGTTATCCAGGAGTTCAATGATCAAAATAAAGATCTGGCCAAAGTAGCCAAGCTGACAAAAAAGACAACTATCTACCTTTCCGACAATGATCCATATATCCCAGTTGAGGTTCAGGGCGACTATAAAACATTAAAGCCAACCGTAAAGTTACTTTCCAATAAGGGTCACTTTAATGCCACTGCGGGGATAACTGAATTTCCTGAGATTCTTGCAGAGTTTCCGGTTGTTGCTGATGCCGGCTGGATTCCAGTACCGGAAAAAAATCTGCCAGTAAAGCTTCCAAAAGTTGAGAAGTATCAGCCAACCGATACCGGCGAGAGTCCACTTTCAAAAGTTGAGAAGTGGGTCAATGTAAAATGTCCAAACTGCAAAGGTCCGGCTAAGCGCGAGACCGACACTATGCCCAACTGGGCCGGCAGTTCGTGGTATTATCTTGCGTATTTGATGAGCAAAAAGGCATTTAACGGGCCTGTTTCAACTGAAAATTGGAAATTAGAAATTGAAAATTTAAGAAATTGGCTGCCGGTGGATTGGTATAACGGCGGTATGGAGCATGCAACGCGTCATCTTCTGTATGCTCGGTTTTGGAACCAGTTTTTCCACGATATTGGCGAGGTGCCGATGAGCGAGCCATTTAAAAAGCGCACCGCGCACGGCATTATTCTTGGTAACGACGGAACCAAAATGTCCAAGTCAGTTGGCAATGTAGTCAACCCAGATGAGTTAATTAAGGAGTTTGGAGCCGATGCTCTGCGACTCTACGAAATGTTTATCGGACCATTCGACCAGACCGTTACCTGGGATCCGCGCGGTATTTTAGGTACGTCCCGATTTTTGGAAAAAGTGTGGAGGTTTGCCCAGAGAAGGTTTTATGAGAATCCCGATCAAGATATTCCAGGAGCCTGGGATAATATGAGTCGCATAGTCCATAAGGCGATCAAAAAAGTAAGTAGCGACATTGAGCGCATGAGCTTCAATACTGCTGTAAGCAGCTTAATGACTGCAGTTAATGAAATGACGCTGACAGGCGGAAGTACAATTAAGTATGAAGATTGGAAGTCATTTCTAAAAATTCTGGCTCCGTTTGCGCCGTTTATAGCTGAGGAATTATGGGAGGAGATGGGGAATAAGGAATCAATTCACGTTACGCCGTGGCCGGAGTTCGATCCAAAGTTGCTTGTCGAGGAAACGTTCAAGCTCGTTATCCAAGTCAACGGCAGGGTTCGTGCAACAGCTGAAGCCTCGCAAGGAATTTCCGAGGCTGACGCTCAAGCATTGGCACTCGCTCACACTGACATCAAAAAGTGGATTACTAGCGAAGTTAAAAAAGTGATCTTTGTCCCGAACCGGCTAATCAACCTGATTTTTTAGAGCCGACGACTAAATGATCTCTTCTGCGAAATTTCAGAAAGAAATATACTCCTACTACAAAGTAAACAAGCGCGACCAGCTGCCGTGGCGCCAGACTAAGGATCCGTATCGAATTTTGGTTTCTGAAGTGATGCTGCAGCAGACGCAGGTCAGCCGTGTGCTCGTAAAGTATCCGGAATTTCTTAAATTATTTCCGACTCTGAAAAAGCTTGCGAGCGCGCCGCTTGCCCAGGTTTTACGAGCCTGGCAGGGACTTGGTTACAATCGCCGCGCCCTGATGCTCTATAAGGCCGCTCAAGCTACTATGAGCACTCATAGTACCGGCCTGCCGCGGACGTATGATGAGCTCCTTGAGCTGCCGGGCGTCGGGCCATCAACTGCGGCTGGCGTGATGAACTTTACCCACGCTAAGGCGACTCCATATCTTGAAACTAATGTTCGCTCGGTGTATCTTCATTTTTTCTTTAACGATGCTAGTTGCAAAAGCGTTTCTGACAAAGAGATCCTGCCAATACTTGAGCGAACTATGGATACGAAACATCCTCGTGAGTGGTTTTATGCCCTACTCGATTACGGCGTAATGCTCAAAAAAAAGCATGGCAACCCAAATATCCGCAGCGCTCATTATGCCAAGCAGTCGCCCTTTGAGGGTTCGCGCCGCCAGGCACGAGCGGTAGCCCTTCGCAAGGCACTGAAAGGTCGCGTCTCTGACAAAAAGTTGCTGAAATTACTTTCATAGCATGCGTGCTGAACCAATATAC
>JAHFLG010000003.1 GCA_023244975.1 Candidatus Harrisonbacteria bacterium | reverse complement strand
CAAGAAATTGTGACGATGTTGGTAGCGGTACGAAATGAATTATCGGCCCTGAATTTTCTCTGGATGTTTCGCTATTGAAAGCGTCAAGCCAATCCATCAAAGCTCTTGATCCGTGCCAAGCGGCCGCATCCCAAGTAATAAAAAGTCTTGACCGAGTGTAGTTTTGGTTAAAGAGAATTTCTATTAGATCAATCATTGCGGTCGTATCTTTTGATTCCGTATAAATCCATGTCACTTGGTTTGTTGTGGCACTTAGCGCAGCCGCCATCGTTATCGAACCTTTTTTTGGCTGCGTCTGCGGAAATGTTGGAATTTCTTTTTTTGCAACAATTATCCGCCCCCCGTATTTCCGAACTCGGAGAGGCCCCATTTCATCAATGAAAAAAAACAGCTCATCGCTGCCCAGATTCTGAAGCGTTCTAAGTACAAGTTCGACCTTTTCCCTGTATTCTATACCGCTTACATAAATTGAGCCGCCTGCGCTCAGCTAAATTGAGCCATTAGATTTTTCGATCAACACATTAAAATTGGGAAATAGTCGTAGGGCCTGGCGGGTAGTGTGGGTAATGCGAAGCATTATCCAAGTGGGTGTGGTCAAGCGCAGCTTGTCCAAGGCGGCTGTGGATGGGCTGCGATGTCGCAAGCCCCATCTAGTGCTCGCCGCGCCCATCCACAGCCGCGGTCACCCACGGCACTATCCACAGGCCATCTTGATTTTAGCCGACTTCTTGTTTAACGCGACTATTTTGCCGTCTTGCTATCGTCGCCTTTAGGGCGGATGCTTTTGCAGTTTTTCATGTTGATGACGCTGCTGTTCTCAGTGAGACGATCAATTAATGCCGCCGTAAGCTGCTCATTTTTCAAAAATGTTGTCCATTCACTAAAGCCCAAGTTCGATGTCACTATCGTTGTTTTGCGACGATGACGCATTGTCATTAGGCGGAAAAATAAACCGGTCTGGGCGGGTTCAATGTCGACATAGCCGAGCTCGTCGATTAGCAAACAGTCATACGATGCATAGGTTTTCAGTACGCGATCTTCTTTGTGGGCAGCCATCGATTTATACAGTTTGCTGATGAGCTCTGGAAATGTAACAAAATATCCAGTGTGGCCGGACTCAATCGCATGAGCAAGATAGCCAGTTCCGAGACCGGTCTTGCCGCAGCCGGTGGGGCCCACAAGAATGATGTTTTGTTTCTTGAGCATATAATCCAAAGAATCATAAATATTCATGACGCGTTTGCGCTGCAGGTTGGGTTGGAGCGCAAAGGGAAATGTTCCCATGAGCAAAAGCTCCGGGATTGCCGCTCGCTTGATGCGCATTTCGCGAGCATAGGCCCGCTTAGCAGCATAGCTTTCGGCAGCGACGTGACGTAAAAACTGCTCGTGGCTCATTTTACCTCTTTCACCCTGCTTGATATATTCAGTCCACTTTTCGGCAAGTCCCGTGATACGGAGATAATTCAACTGGATCAAAAGCTCGTCATTCACTTTCACTTTCCTCCAATAATTGATCGTATGTTGAAAAATCAGGCCGGTCCGTAAACCGACCTTCGTGAAAACTATCGCGAGAAGAGTACGTCTCATCGATTGCGACATCTGGCATAATCGGCAAATCGTCACGCACCAAAAGCCTAGCGATCTCATCAAGCGTTGATGTGTCGGTCACCTTAAATCGGTGCGCGCGAGCAATAACCTGACAAAAAAGATTCCGCGACAAGCGCCGGTAAACCCTAAATAACTCACGAATTTTGCGGTGGCGGCCAAGACCCTTATCAGTCAATAAAAAATCTATGTACGCAGCGACCTCAGGTGACTCGTCGCGCATAATTTTTTCTTCTTCCGTGCGAGCGCCCTCGCGATTTCGCGGACTACGTGGTATTGACGGACGGTCTTCCGGAAATATTTTATTGCGTACTCCAGCCGGCGGTAGCGGAAAACGGGCAATCTCTCGGCGTTCCGCGAAGATTTTAATCTCGCAAGAGTATTCCAAAACTTTCACATCCCCACGAATGCCGCTTGGCAGCCAATAATAGTTTGCAGCAAACGCCACAAAACCGTATTGGTCCACCGCCCTCTCATGGACACGATACGGCGGCGGCAGTTCGACGCAAATCTTCTGCAAAAATGCCTTTTCATATTCGAATGCCTGCGCCGGAATTAACCGACTCTTACCGCGGGGACGATTAGCCTGACGACATGTCGCCCAGTCAAAAGCCTGGGCATTCAAATCGGCTTCCGATGAAAACGTCCGGCCCGGAAAAAAATTGGCTTCTACCGTCCAAAAAGCTCGCTCGTTGCCCGCCTTGCGGTCGCTATGCTTTATCTCGTGCGCGACAAACCGAAAACCATAGCGTTTACTAAATTGCGCCATCTCATCACCGATGACGGCGTTTTTGCCAGTGCCGCGCAATACGGCAAGATGGGTGTTGTCGATAATACATACGGGCGCCGCGTATCCCCAAAAATGCAAAGCCTCGTGGAAAAACGTCTTCATTCTAAATCGATCAAACGATCGATAAAATTTGAGGTAATATTGCTTACAGTAGCGCAGATATATTAGACTCGCGATCACGTTCACCCACACGACACCGACTTGTAGTCGGTAAGGCGACGTGTCGTGCTGCATTTCGGCACCGGCTACATCGGCTACGTGGGCGGCGCGCGGCTTTTCGTCCAAGCCAAGTGCGCGCATTTTGCGGGTCAGCGTCGAATAGCCAATTTTAACGCCGTGTTCTTCGGTAAGCTTCTCCCAAACCCTCTCTAGCCAGCCGTTGCAGTCGGCGTGAAGTTTGACTAAAAGCGCTTGATCAACGGCAATGGAATCCGATCGCAAGGACGTCGGAATTTCACCGCCACTGCCTATGATCGCCCGCACCGTGTTGCGGCTAATTCCGAGGCGACGCTCAATTTCACGGATTTTCATGCCGTGATTATGTAAGGTGACAACGCTCTTTCTCAGGTCGGCCTCGATCATAAAGATATTTGATCCCTTCTGTAAATGTTGGAAGCGCCCGTATGATACCCCCCGAAAGAAGTTGGGCTGTGGCAAAAAAACTCGGCGATTTTAGGCTCGCTTTTTTTATAGAAAAACCAAGGCGGCGCATCCGTCGGCCGACCAGATCAAGGTCGGCGATGACCCCTTGCTCTTCTTTTGAGTAATCGACGGCTGTAACGTCGGTCTTATGCAGTGACTCCAGGCAGATGTTTATTTTGCCATCATCAATCTGCCGACGGATCTCCGCGCCGCCTTTGAAATAAGCCGATGCGAGCAAACCAATATCTCGTTGCGATAGCCCTTTTGCGGCCGTTGCCCCGACAAAAGAATCGGCATCCTCCGGAGCCGATTTGTTTATGCGCATAAACTGCCGGACATGGTACATGTAAGAATAGATCGGAAAGTTGCCAAGCATGACGTGCTCACGCACCAAGGGCGACATGTCGGCAAGGACTGAGCATCGAATACTCACCCAGGCAACGCTTTTTTCAAGCTGCCGAGCAATCTCGGATATCGAAAGCCCATGCACACGCCGCAATTCGCCGACCAGGCAAGCCTGTTCCACGATCGTGAGGCTATGAGCATTTGAATGCCGGACAAATCCAATAATACCAGTCGACTCGTCTGTTGAAATCGAACGAAAAGGAAGCGAGGGAAGGCTGAGTTTTTTCGCACACCGCCAGCGCTTGAAACCGTCGAGCAAAATGTGTTGCCCGCTCTTGGTCACACCGACGAGCGGCTCTTTAACTCCACTTTCGGCAATTTGCGCAAAGAGCCGTCGCTCGCTGCCAGCGTGGTACATCCGGCAGTGTTCATATCGGAGATCAAGGCTTGATATTTCGATTTGGCAGTCCACTTTCCCTCAGCTTGTCGCAAAAAAACGCGACGCGGCTGAGAGTGTGTGATTTTCTACGTGGTGTCTAGGCTGCGTTGGCTCACGACGCGCCGAAGTTCCGCCACGGCCTCATCGCGTGAGACCTTGCGGTGTTCGGTCATGCTGATAAGCAGACGAGTATATTCGACGACTGATTCTTTAAATTCAGATTCTGTCGGCGATGACGGGGCAGCTACCGCACCATTACGACAAGCATTTTGTCGCATTTTTTTCATTTGCCCATCGGCGGTCTTATAATATTCCGCACTGCGCTTTTTTGATTTCATAGCTTTGTGATGCTCCCGGCAGCCAAGGGGACACCGCATATCGGTACGACCCCGATTACAATGATATGATAAAAAAATAATGCCACAATGACAACAGCGCAGCACCGCCTGCTTTAAATCCGGATACTTATCAAGTAAGCAGCGCAGGCTAATAAGATAATAAGCCGTGGTTTGGCGATTTTCCCCAACTCGATACCAAAGTTTTTTAAAAACAAAACCTTTGGCAAGTCGGGCTAACCAAAAAGATGTTCATCGCGAAAATTTTGGACTTTAGATTTCATGATTGTATTTTAACAGATCTACCGAAAATGGCGGGTGAATTTAACTGAGCGCATGTGGGTCAATTTAGCTGAGCGCTATAGCCCATGCTTGAAATCTTGGAAAGTCGTCTTTGGGAATTGATGTCGAGGTGAGCATACCTTCCACTTTTCTATCCCAAAAATTATAAGGGCCATGCTTGTCAGAGTCCTTC
>JAHFLG010000025.1 GCA_023244975.1 Candidatus Harrisonbacteria bacterium | reverse complement strand
CAAAACCTATGGCCAGATTGTCGCTGCTGATCCGACTGCTGCTCTGCGACTTGCTGTGTACAACATGCTCCCGGCAAACTGGCTGCGTCAGCGCCGCATGAACCGTTTAAAAATAGAAGCATAACCATATGACACCAGTTAAGAAAATAGTAGTTGAAAAGAAAGCAAAGCTCGTAGCTCCTTCAGCCCCGAGCGCTCAGTCTGGTCTTCAGGGTCGCTACAGGCAGGCTATCGGTGGGCGCAAGACCGCGACTGCTTCAGTCCGTATCTGGCCTAAGGCCACTGGCATCGTGGTCAATGACAAAGATTTTAAGCAATACTTTCCATCTCTTAAGCACCAGATGACCGTTTTGGCAGCTCTCGTTGTCACTGAGATGAAAGATGCAGTTGGTGTCACCGTCCGCGTCAGTGGAGGAGGCACTAACGCCCAGGCTGAAGCGATTCGCCACGGTATTGCCCAGGCTCTGGTTAGTCACGACCCGGAAATGAAAAAGAAGCTGCGCCAAGAAGGTTTCATGACTCGCGACAGCCGCCACGTTGAACGAAAGAAATACGGACTCAAGAAAGCCCGCCGAGCTCCGCAGTGGGCTAAGCGTTAGAGATTACAAAAACCCCGACCTAGGTCGGGGTTTTTGATTGACAAAGTTCCTTTTTGCGTGTTATAAAATAGCCAGTTCCTGCAGTACTCTTTCTGCACGTCGCAGAGAGGGAGAGAGACCACCAACCATGGAGGTGGCCATTGGCCGCCGATATCGAACACGAAGAACGGGCAGCCGCGGTCGCCAGGCTGCGCGATGCCGGGATCCAGATCACCGAGGAGGCCATCTCCGCGGAGATGGATGAGCCCGGATCGGTCGTTCTGAAGGCTTCTCCGCCGCCCGTGGTCGATTCCTTCCTGACGCTACCCGACACGGGTGGAGGAAGGGACGCTGAGCGGGATCCCGGCGGTTACGCCGGCGATCTCGCCGCCGCCTACCCGTCCGCTTTCAAGCGAGCGCTACGTGCTCGCGGCGGAGGATCGTCGGACGGCTTCTGAACCTCGATCGTCGTTGCGCGGACGGGCCCCAGGGCTCGTCCGCGCACAACACTATGAACATTTTATCAATTGAAACCAGTTGTGATGAGACGGCGCTCAGTATTGTTGAGTGCTCGGGAGGCGCGAAAAAGCCGCAGTTTAAGGTTTTAAAAAATTTAATCAGCAGTCAGATTCCCATTCACCGCCCGTTTGGGGGAGTGGTGCCCAACCTTGCCAAGCGCGAGCATATTAAACATCTGCCCAAGCTTTTGAAAAAATTAGAAATTAGAAATTTAAAATTAGAAATTGACGCAGTAGCCGTCACCGTCGGCCCAGGCCTCGAGCCGGCGCTCTGGACCGGCATTGAGTTTGCCAAGCAGCTTGCCAAAGATTTGAAAAAGCCGCTCCTCGGCGCCAACCACATGGAAGGCCACATGTTCAGTATTTTGTTACCTCCGGTAAAAAATACTGACAATTTTCAATTTTCAATTTCTAATTTTCAATTTCCAGCAATAGGGTTAGTGGTAAGTGGCGGACATACGATGATTGTGAAAATGGACTCATATACAAAGTGGATTAAGCTTGGTGAGACGCGCGACGATGCGGCTGGCGAGGCCTTCGACAAGGTGGCGCGTATTCTTGGGCTGCCATACCCCGGCGGACCGGAGATTTCAAAATTAGCTAAGAATGGCGACCCTAAAGCTATTAACTTTCCGCGTCCGATGCTCGCCAATAAGGATTACGATTTTAGTTTTTCCGGTCTGAAGACTGCAGTGCTGTATTATCTCCGCGACCTACGAACTACCAACTACTCACTACAAGCTAAACGCAATATCGCCGCCAGTTTCCAGCAGGCAGCGTTGGATGTGCTGATAAAGAAAACTATGCGCGCGGCGTCGCAGTATGGCGCAGAAACCGTCTTTATTTGCGGTGGCGTGGCCGCAAACGCCGAGCTGCGGAAACAACTCGCCAAAGAGTGCGCCAAGCGGGGAGTAGCGTTTTTGTCACCAGCTAACGAATATAACACCGACAACGCTGCTATGATCGCTGCCGCAGCCTACCTCGCCAAACTGCGCAAAAAGACCTATAAATTTGTTGCTGATTCGAGCCTGACACTGTAGAATTGGTTCGTATGGAGCTGCCGAAGAACTACGAGCCAAAGGATGCCGAAGGACCGATCTACAAAAAGTGGCAGGAGAGCGGGTATTTTAATCCTGACAATCTTCCGGGCGACCGGAAGGAAGTATTTTCAATTGTTCTGCCACCGCCGAATGTAACCGGCACCTTGCACATGGGTCACGCCGCGATGATCGCGGTTGAGGATATTTTAGTGCGTTACCACCGTATGCGCGGCAAAAGGACCCTCTGGCTCCCGGGCACCGATCATGCCGCCATTGCTACGCAGTCCAAGGTAGAAAAGGAGATATCAAAAAAAGAAGGTAAGAGCCGCCACGACTTTGGCCGTAAGGAGTTTTTAAAACGCGTTGAGCAGTTTGCCAGTGAGAGTCACGATACCATCGTCAACCAGATGAAGCGCCTCGGTGCGTCCATGGACTGGAGCCGCGAGGCGTTTACTCTCGACCAGAAGCGCACGACCGCCACCTATACGGCCTTTAAGCGTATGTACGACGCCGGCCTGATTTATCGCGGTAATCGCATCGTCAACTGGGATCCAAAGGGTCAGACAACTATTTCCGACGATGAGATCGTCTATGAAGAGCGCGAGGCCACTCTGTGTACATTTAGATATTCAAAAGAATTTCCAATTCCGGTAGCAACCACGAGACCGGAAACAAAAGTAGGGGACACGGCCGTGGCTGTTCACCCCGACGATGCGCGTTATCAGCAGTACATCGGCAAAACGTATGAGATAGCAGACTTTGCAGGTGTGCCACTGACCATCAAAGTTGTTGCCGATTCTTCGGTTGAAAAAGACTTTGGCACCGGTGCTCTTGGCGTGACTCCGGCTCATGCGGCCATCGACTGGGAAATAGCGCAGAAACATAATCTGCCAAGCAAGCAGGTGATCAACGAATTCGCCAAAATGAATGAAGCTGCCGGAGCCATGCTTGTTAGTAAAAAAGCGGCTGAGGCGAGAGCTGTGGTTACCGAGTGGCTGCGCGCAAACGGATTGCTCATCAAAGAGGAAAAAATAAAGCAGAATATTGCCACGGCCGAGCGCACCGGTGGCATTGTTGAGCCATTACCAAAGCTCCAGTGGTTTGTAGCAGTGAATAAGCCGTATCAGGCGCCAAGTGGCGAGACGACGCTCAAGGAGATGATGCTCAGAGCCGTCCAAGACAGAAAGATTGCCATAACCCCAGACCGGTTTAATAACGTCTATTTTAACTGGATCAACAGCCTGCGCGACTGGTGTATTAGTCGGCAGATCTGGTACGGCCATCGCGTGCCGGTGTGGTATAAAGGTGAGGAAATTTTTGTTGGCACCGAGGCGCCACAGGGCGACGGTTGGGCTCAAGATGAAGATACCCTCGACACTTGGTTTAGCTCTGGACTCTGGACGTTTTCAACGCTCGGTTGGCCGGAGGCAACGTCTGATTTGAAAATGTATCACCCAACCTCGGTACTCGAAACCGGCTATGATATTTTGTTTTTCTGGGTCGCGCGCATGATTTTGATGAGTGGATTTTTGCTTAATGATGTGCCATTTAAGCAGGTCTATTTGCACGGCCTGGTGCGCGACGACAAGGGCCGGAAGATGAGCAAGAGTCTTGGCAATACCATTGACCCGCTCGAGATGGCCGACAAGTATGGCGCCGACGCGACCCGGCTCTCGCTGATTATCGGCGCGGCGGCCGGTAATGACATCAAGCTCTCCGAGGATCGCGTCCGCGGCTATAAGAATTTTGCTAACAAGATCTGGAATATCAGCCGATTTGTTTTGATGAATTTTGACGGCTTCAGTCCGGACGCGATGGGGGAGGTGACAGGTGAGGCTGACAAGGCGGCACTAGCGGATTTTGAAAAGGCCAAAGTCGAGACTACTGCGCAGATAGAGGAGTTTAAGTTTTATCAGGCAGCGGAGGGTATGTATCACTACGTCTGGCACACCTTTGCCGATAAGGTTATTGAAGAGGCCAAACCTCGCCTTGCCGATCCAGCCGTTCGCGCCAGCGCTCAGGCCATGCTCTGGACCATCCTCACCGGCAGCCTCAAAGTTCTCCACCCGTTCATGCCCTTTGTTACTGAAGAGATTTGGTCTAAGCTGCCCGATTGGAAGGGGAAGCAGCTTTTGATTGTCGAGAAGTGGTAGAATAAAAGGGTGTCTATTGTTATAGCGATTGGTCTTGGCATTGTTCCCAGCATCATCTGGCTGATTTTTTTCGACCATGAGGATCACAAGCACCCTGAGGCGCTGCGCAGTATTGTTTTTGGTTTTATTATCGGAGCATTCACGACTTTTGTAGCGCTACTTCTGCAGATAGGACTGAATAGTCTATTCGGAGACTATGGTGTCGCCACCCGTAGCCCCCTGGGAGTTACTATCTTTGCAACCATTGAAGAAATCCTCAAATTCTCGGCCGTATTTTTCCTGGTTCGCAGTCGGCATGATTTTGATGAACCCATGGATGCGATGATCTATATGGTTACTGTCGCTCTAGGTTTTGCGGCAGTTGAAAACGTAGCTTCTCTTATCAATCATGGTAATTTGCTGCAAACAGGAGCGTTCCTTAAAAGCTTGGAAACACTGACGCTACGATTTTTGGGTGCAACCTTATTGCATAGTTTAACTTCGGCGATTGTCGGTTTCCACTGGGCGGTCGGGATGATTACGCGTCGCTATCTTGGTTGGCATATTTTCGCCGGTCTTTTTGTGGCCAGTTTATTGCACTCGGTGTTTAATTACCTTATAATCATAACTGGTCCGGCAACCTGGGGGATTCTGTTTGTGTTCACAATCTCATTCTTTGTCCTCATTGACTTTGAACGTCTTAAGGCAGCCGAGGCCGTATAAATTTTCAATTATCAATTTCCAATTCACAATGAAATTCCTTAATTCTGAAATTGAAAATTAGAAATTGTAAATTCATGAATTCAGATCCAAAAAAATATTTTGCGGAGCTGAGCGAGGAGATGGGTCCGGTTGCGGCTCATATTAAACGTGCCTCAGAGGACTATCACGGCAAAGATGCCGCTGATCTTCAAGACGAGCGCGATGGTCAGCTTACTATCGATGTCTATCAGACCCCGCACGCCATTGTGGTTGAGAGCCCCATAGCCGGAGTCAACAGCGACGATATTGATATCAGTATTACCTCGGAGTCGGTGACCATTCGGGGCCATCGCGAGCGGATGCATATGGTCAGCGATGATAACTACTTCTATCAGGAGTGCTACTGGGGCCGTTTTTCACGCTCAGTCATCCTGCCGGAGGAGATAGACGCCGACAATGCCGAGGCAACCATCAAAAATGGAGTACTGAAGATAACTATGCCCAAATTTGCCAAGTATCACAGCAAGAAACTCAAAGTTGAAGAAAAATAGAGCCATCTTGAGCCTATTTTCGGCTATTTTGACAGTTTTTAGGTTTTGTGTCTTGACAAGGTAGGAATCTCCTGCTATAGTACTTGTAATCCCTAGAAGTCGAGGGATTTTTTGTTAGCCAAAATCATATGAATTTTAAACACATGTTTGGCAAGGATTTGCTCCGTTCTGTGTTTCAAAAGGGTATTATTACCGCGGTTATTGCGGTTTTGGTGCCGACGAGCTCTGTTGTGGCTGAGCCCAGCCTGGGAACCATGGGGGACAGCGCCGTTAAAGACCTCGCTTCAGTGACTGCCGCACCTTCTATAACCCGTTTTATTGGCCGCACCCTGGCCTTTGAGGCCAGCGCCTATACGGCAAGTTCGGAAGAAACCGATGGTAGTCCCTGCATTGCTGCTAGCCGCGCCAATATTTGTGATCCGGCAAACTTCAATACGATTGCGACCAACGATCTGCCGATCGGCACCATCGTCCTAGTTAACGGCGAGGCCAAGGTTGTCCGCGATCGTATGAACGAACGATATACCGGAAAGAACGTGCTTGATATCCTCATGCAGAGTAAGGCCGATGCGCGCCAGTGGGGCCGCCGGCAGATTACTGTTAGTGTGCTTGATTAAGAATTCAAAAAAACCGCCCTTTCGGGCGGTTTTTTTGAAGATAAAATATCTTAGTGTTTAGTTATATTTATTAATATCATGCCAATTGGCATTGTCATCCAGCATTATCTGCGCTGCCCGTTTAGCATCTTCTAATGAACCTTGAACCTCACATAGTGTCGGCAAAAGATTCATACCGTCAACACCTGCATTAAAGTTTCCGTTCACTCGCAAAGTATAGACTTTTTTAGCATCAATCTCGTTCTCTAAAACCGTTACAGAGAGCATGCCAGTCCAACCCTGTTCTTTCAGGTGATCCGGGACAGGAATCTCCGGTGTTTGATACACTTCATTTTGCTTATACTCTGGACTAGGAATCTCTTTCATATTTTATTAAGTTATTTTTCCCCAGTATACACCCGCAGAGTAATATGTAAAGTGTCAGCACCAGGAGTGTTTTTTGTTTTCTTAACGACTAACATCGTAGGCGACGCGGATGTTGGCGCCGTCCTGCCGTATTTTTCTAATAGTCAGAGTTTTTATTTCACCAAGGCTGTTTACGTGTGTGCCGCCGCAGGGGACTCCAAAATCGCCGTACATCACTACGCGGGCAGGCTTGCCTTCGGGTAGATAATCCGGCACATGCCTGCAGACCTCGTGCATTTTTTCTTTTGGCATAAAGATGATGCTGGTTTTGGTATCAGCAGCAATTAATTTTGCGCAGATTTTTTCAATATCAGTTTTTATCTTTTCTTTGTCGCCACCCACCAGTGTGCCGGCGTATTCAACATAAGGGCCTTCGGGGAAGTGGTACCCCTTGCCCGGAACCCAGCCTAAGCCAAGTTCATAAATGGCCATGTCGAGCAGGTGGCCACCCGAATGCAGCCGGCAGTGCAGTGCGCGGCGTGTAGGCTCGACGGCACAGATGACTGTGTCGCCAGTTTTTAATTCGCCAGTTATCTGGCCCATGTGATAGACGATGCCGCTGTCAAAGCGCACCGCTTCAACCTGGAACGATCCGTTTGGCCCAGTAATGGTACCGTTGTCAGCCGGCTGTCCGCCACCCTGGGCATAGAACACGGTCTGGTCGAGAACAATAGCCGGTTTATCTTGGTAGGTCGCAACTTCCTGAATGGTTGCGCTGCAACTGAGCTGATTCCAATTTTCTAAGTAAAGTAATTTAGTCATGGATTTTTATTCTTAACATATTCGCGAAGCCGTAACAGTCCCTCTTCGCTCGCATCAAAACCAAATGGACTTCGCTCAGGTTCGCCGGGGATTTTTCTGCGTCTATAGTGGTATTCATCGTAAATTGCGTAACGAACTCTTTTATAAACATCCCAAGCTAATGTATTTTCTGTCCGCTCGATTCTTTCAAGGTTCACATTCACTTCCGGAAATTTTTCAAGTACCGCAAGGGCTTTTTGGCGACTTGCAGCAGTCCATTCCACTTTTTTACGTTCCATAAAGGTTAGATCGATAGGGAGCTGCCGTTGATCTTCTGCTAAAGCCGCGGTCGACTGCTCTTCTCGTAGCCGCATGCCTTCTTCGTTCGTAAAAATGGGCATATCTGCAGCTTCAGAAACTTTCTCTAAGATCGCACTAAGATCTTTCTGTTCCTGCTCGCGATCTTCATAGCGCACCCGCGGAGCAGGTATAAAAGCAGTGATATCTCTTAAATCAAAAGATCCTCTGATGCGCGTTTCTCCATCGTGCGCTTTTCCATACCCACCATCTTCGATTTTTGAGATTGGTATATCAATTACCAATATGCCTCCAGACCTTGCATAACCAAGGGCTTCGTGCGCCTTTCCACTTACTGAAACAAATGGCATGAGGCCTACATCTGGCACGCCACCATTCCGGCGGTGCTGCATGGCAGCCAAAGTATTACGTAAGGTGTCTCCATCTCTCAGAGCCTTTTCAATCTGGGCCAAATCGTAGTCAATCAGATCATTCTCGCGCTCGCTAAGTAGCGGCCGGGCTTTTTCAACATAGTCCGCGAGATGTTCGTAGGTTGGTTCTTGGGCAAGTTTTTCAACCTCGGCGCGTAGTTCTTCAAGGACGATAACTCGAGGCTTTTTTCCAGAATAATCCATATGTCGAATAGCGTAGGGCTCTTGCACCAGCATATTTTCATCTACGTCGTTAACACCGCGAAACAAACGCACCATCTTTTCTTTAGGCTTTTCTGCTTTAAGAAAAACAATCGCCTCGGTGAACTTGCCAGCCTCCTCCGTCTCAACAAGCTGTACATTAATGCCAGCACTCTCAAAGTCTTGAGCTAGTTTTCGTGCGACACTTGTTTGAGCCCGAGCCTCATCAGAGCGAGGGGTTGGCGGTATTGTTTGATTCTGTGGTTTGAAGCCTTCCATAAGTAGTGCGGTGCCCGGGGTCGGAGTCGAACCTAGGCTTCAGATTCCTTTTTAACTCCAAAATGCAGTTTGATATCGCCAAGCTCAGCATCGCTTGCTTGTTGAATGGCATCTCCGAGTGCCTTGATTGTTTCCGGTGTGGCAAATTTATTAACGGCATTTTCGCTCCACATCCGTTTTCCCGCCAAATCTACCAGTGCCGCTACACCTTGTGGAGTAAGATCAAAATCGCTTCCTATAGTGTCTATTTTTTTTCGTACATCAGCAGCTTCATTCATTTGATCCGCTCCATCGTTTCTTTTTAAACGATCTTCAACTTCCCGCTTGAACCTGCCGGTTTGTTGGAGATTGATACCAGGTGCTTGGTCTTTATTCCCTAACTCGCGTTGTAGTTCGGCATACTTGCCTCCGCCGCCAAGGGCTAGGGTAACGAGCAGAGCTGCTTCATATCCACCTAAAATCCCGTACTTTTTTAAAAAAGCTGCCGGCCCCCTCTCCTGCTGTTCATTATTTGGCGCTGTTTCATTCATATTTTAATTAAATCATACTGTTCACTCTGATTGCTAGTATCTCTGCCAAGGCGATATAGTCCCATTGTATTTGGCACGCGGGCGCCAAGAGGGGAAAAGGAAGGATAATAGGGTGGCTGGTGTACCGCATGAAACACATCACGAGGACTTTCATATGCCAGCTTACGTTCCAAAAGGTGATTGCTATCCATTTCCCGGAGTAGAATTAAGATGGCCTGCATTCCGATGATCATGACTCCTGTAACGAGATTGATGAGTATTGTGCCGTCGCGCATGCCAATAACGGTTATCCCGACTAACGTCCCAAGGACGATAAGCACAATCCAGTGTCCGGGCGTCAGAGTTTTCTTTGCGGCCAGTGACACTTCTTGTCGGCAGGCGAAGATCTTATCTTTCATGCTTAAAATGTGATCAAAAAAATCTTTCTTCTCAGGTTCAACTCGCAGGGAATCTATTGCAGAGCCGATAGCGTCCACTTCTTGCTCGGTGTGCGAAGCATGATTGAGAGTTGTCAGATTCAGTATCGCGATCATATAGTCGTCAATAGCTTTATCCACTTTGACAGAATTTGCAGGATCTATTTCTCGCGCGTTCTCGGCTATAGATATGAGCGCGGCATTTTCCTCGCTGATCAAAGTCTGTAGGCGTAGGTAGTTGCTCATCGCATCTGCGATAAAAAACCCAGTGACGATTGCGAATACGCCAGAAGTAGGGGTGACGAGCAAACTTAAATTACTAATCCCAATATGAGGGAGTACGAACGGAAGTAAAAAAAGAGCTATTCCAAGCACAATATCTTTCCTGAAACGACGGAGAATATCCATATGTTCAATGGTATTAGTATGTGATAAAGTGAATGAAATCGCAATCATATCATATGGATGAAGCGCCAAGGGATTCGCTTATTGAAGAAGATAAATTGAGCAATGAGTGTGTTGAGCTTTTGCCTAATCTTGAGCCCAGACAGATAATCATTGAGGATGGCGGCCGGGTGGGGGTACGGAAATTTCCAGGTGATCCTTTAGAGGTAATGTCCCGGCCCCTGCTGTTAAAATGGGTTGGGGCAGCGATAGATAAAGCGCAGAAGGAGTTAGATGAATATCCCGGCTATGTCGAGAAACTTACGATACAAGTTAATTTACGCCAACAGCTTATAGTCGGCTTAAAAGCAGTCGATATTAAATGTCCAGAAGATGAGGAAAAGCTGCGATACCTACAACTTGCCCTTAGTACTTCAGAGGGCTCAATGCCGAGACTAACGGTACGACAAGAAGAATTTCGTGCCTTAGCTCGGCAACTCGAATCATCAAAATAACTTTAGTGCCCAGGGCCGGACTCGAACCGGCACGCTTTTTAAAGCGAGAGGTCTTAAATCTCTTGCGTCTACCAATTCCGCCACCCGGGCAAACGGGTAATGCCCCCACATGCTAGGCATTGAGGCGCGAGTGGGATTTGCACCCACGAATAGCGGTTTTGCAGACCGCGGTGTTGACTACTTCACCATCGCGCCTTATTTCAATCCAAACTTACGCTTCAGTATGTCCTTTTGTTGATGACTTTTCAAGAAGCGTTCTTGGCGTACAGCTTCACTGCGCGATTCATAGATTTCATGCCCTAATAATTCCCAAGGTCGATAGAATTGCGTTGACCTTACTTTTCCGTCGTTATGTTGCTTGAACCGTATATCTAAATTTTCACAAGAACCAATGTACAAGTCGTTATTTTTCGTGCTTTTTAAGAAATAAACGTAATACATCTCTTTTGTCCCGCTACGCGGGATCTCGCGAAGCGAGACAGACCGCGGTGTTGACTACTTCACCATCGCGCCGTAGGTTCAAGGATACCGATTTTAGGCTGATTTATCAACCTGGCCGGAGCGCTCCTCATCAATAAAGACTTTTTCGATTTCAGCGGCTTTTTCGGTGCCGTGGTCAAGGACGAACTGAATCTCCGGCATTGGCCGGATATTTATTTTGCGCAGGAGCTTGCCCTGGAGCTCGCGCCGGTGGCCGTGTAGTACGCTGAGCACATCCTCGGACTTTGCAGAGGGGATGACGCTGACATGGACGCGGGCGTAGTCGATTTTTTTGGTTACATCAACTTCCAGGATGGTCATGACCGCGCCGTTAAACTCAAGTTCGCGCAGAATAAGCTCGCCGAGCTCTTTTCGGATCAGTTCGCTGACTCTCTCGTGTCGTAAGTAGGGAAGATGTCGCTCAGGCATACTTAAACTTGCCTAATAATCAGGTGGTCACCCTTAGCAATCATTGTATCAGAAGAAACTAAGAGTCCGCACTCCAGACCCATGGCCACTGTCTGTGCGTCCTTTCGGTTCTGCTGAAGATTTACAATTTTACCCGCTTGTCCGCCTTTGGCGGGTGTCATGATGGCGCCGCGGCGCATAACTTCGATTGTTCCCTGATTCTTAATCTCACCTTCAATAACTTTGCCGCCAATAATTTGCTTGGTCTTGTCAGTCTGGTTGAACACCGCGAGCACCTCGAGGTCTCCGGCAACCAAGAGTCTCCGGCGGCCGGTCATCTCGTCGGTGATGGCTTCGAGAAGCTCGTAGATTATTTCCGACTCAAAGACTTTGACATTAAAGGTGCGGATGATGGTTTGCGCTGCCGGCAGGATTTTTACTTTAAAGGCGATAATTATTGAGCCCGTAGACGAGGCGAGCTTGGCATCGCCATCGGTTACGTCGCTGACGCTCTCGGCCACGATGTTGATGGTCTTGCCGCCCGGAGCCTGGATTTTTTTCACCGCCTCAGTCAGCGCCTCCAGCGAGCCGGCCACGTTGGCTTTAAGTACAAAGTTAATTCTCCCGGCATCGGCGACAACGGCTGCACGCTTTACCTCAACTACTTTGGCGGCCTCGGTGACCTCGGTCACTGAGCTGCCGGTGACAAAGGCATCGCCAATTTTCGGCAGAGTTTCAAAACCCAAAATAATGGCAGGGGAGCAGGGGGTGAGTTCTTTTACATTCTCGCCCAAAAAGTTTTTCAGGCCTTTGATTTTTCCGACGACGTTGCCGGCCTGAATCATCTCGCCAACTTTGAGCGTGCCGTCTTTAATGATGGCCGTAACTAGGGCGCCGCTCTTGCTGTCCATTTTAGCTTCGAGAATAAGTCCCGAGCCGGTGATTGTGAGGTCGCAGGTCAGTTCTTCAACTTCGGCCGTGAGCAAAATAAGATCGAGTAGTTCGTTTACGTTTTCGCCGGTCTTAGCTGAGATTGGCTGGGTGCTGATGCTGCCGCCATAGCCTTCGATTAAGACGCCGGCCTTCATCAGGTCGGTCTTGGTACGATCTACATCAGCATTGTTCTTGTCGATTTTGTTGATGGCAACAACGTAGGGGATCTTGGCGTCTTGGATAATCTTGATGGCCTCTTTGGTCTGCACGCTTACGCCGTCATCAGCAGCTACAACGAGGATAGCAATATCAGCAATCAGGGCGCCGCGGCTGCGCATCTTACTAAACGCCTCGTGGCCCGGGGTGTCGATAAAGGTGATGCGCTCGTTGTTATGCGTTATCTCATACGCGCCGACGCCCTGAGTGATGCCTCCGGCCTCTCGGGCGGCGACATTGCTCTTGCGGATATAGTCGAGGAGGGTGGTCTTGCCATGGTCGACATGACCCATGACCACCACCACCGGCGGCCGCTTGGTTTTAGAAGGGGAGTTAGGCATAAGGAATTGTCTAAAAATACCAGTTTTAAGCTGTTTTGGCAACTTTTTCTGCCTCGCGTCGGGCCGGCGACCTCGCGCTCACCCAGCTTCGCCTCGCGAGTTAAGACCAATTCTAAAACTCGCTATGGCGAACTGGGTTACGACTCGGCCATCTTTGTTCGGGTGATGTCAACGATTTTGCTATATTAAAGTCCCGCGATCTTGATGAAGTTGCCAAACAGCTGGTGGCCGACGTGGGTATATTCGGTTTTGATTGCTTCGAATTCAGAGCGGAGCATGGCGCGGTCGAGCTTGAGGAGGTCGGGGTCTTCGGTGATCCACTGCTCGAACATTGCCGGCGTGAGTTCAAAGTGGCACTGGATGCCGTAGGCGGTATCTCCAATTTTTACGATTTGGTTTTTAATGAGCCTGCCAACGGCGAGTTGCTGCATGCTCGCAGTAAGTTTGACGGTCTCGCCATGCAGTTGAAACACCCGAAAGTTTTCTCCCATGCCTGCGAAGAGCGGGTCATGATCTTTAGCCTGAGTACGCATAATAACTTCAAAGGGCTGACCCTGGTGATCGCGAAAGCCGATCTCTTTGAAGGGACCCTTGTACACTTCGCCTCCGGCGACTTTGACCATGACCTGCAGGCCGAGACAGATGCCGATGAAGGGGATTTTATTTTCCAGAACCGTTTTCATAAAGGCTCGCTCGCTTTGCATTTTTGGAGTTTCGTCGTTAGCGCTGTCCGGGCCGCCCAACATAACAACCGCGCCGTAGTGCTCAGGCGCGGGTAAGGATTCTCCTGTGTGCAGATTGGCGACGGTGTACGAGATATTCTTTTCTTTCAGTAGCTCTTCGAGCAGGCCAGGACCTTCTCGAGTAATATTCTTTACAATGAGAAAGCCTTTGTTCATGTCAGTATTCGTACTAGTATATGCCTTTTCAATTTTTCAGCCAAGCAGTGAGATATTTTTTGGCTGTTTTGACTGCGCCATAGACATTGCTGCCCTTGGCGAGCTCGGCGGCGATGACGGCGCTAAAGGTGCAGCCGGTGCCGTGCGTGCTGCGCGTTTTAATGCGCGGCACAGAAAATTCGTGAAACTTCTTGCCATCGTAGAGAATATCAATGGCGCGATTGCTGCCAGCCAGATTGCCGCCTTTGATAACGACAGTGCGCGCTCCCAATTGATGGATTTTTTTTGCTGCGCTTTTCATATCCACGACAGTGGTGATTTTGAATCCAGTCATGGCCTCGGCTTCAAAAAGGTTTGGAGTAACTACGAAGGCCAAGGGCAGGAGTTTTTTAATTAAAGCCTGCTGCGCGTTTTTGTTAATCAGGAGATCGCCACTCTTGGCAATCATCACCGGGTCGAGGACTACACGTTGTATGCTATATTTTTTGATCCGTCCGGCGACTACGTCAATGATTTTTTTGTTCGACAGCATGCCGATTTTTACGGCATCTGCACCCATGTCGGTCATGACCGAGTCGATTTGCGCGCCTACAAATGACGGAGGAAGTTCATATACGCCCTGCACGCCGAGAGTGTTTTGCGCGGTCACCGCGGTAATGGCCACGGTGCCAAAGACGCCGCGGGCAGTAAAGGTTTTGAGGTCGGCCTGAATTCCAGCTCCTCCTCCTGAATCAGAACCGGCAATCGTCAGTACTTTTTTCATTACGCCTGAGTGATTTGTGCGCCTTTTTTCAGCTGCGCTGGAGTCATGTTGTAGACGGCATCAAGGAGAGCAACTTTGAAGCTGGCTGGTCCTTTGGCCTGTTTCGCGGCTATCTCACCGGCCAGACCAAATGTAGCGAGCGCGGCTGCCGCGGCAAACGCATAGTCTTTTTCTACACCAATAAACGCGCCGACCATGGTGGTGGACATGCAGCCGGTGCCGGTGATGGTTGCCATCATCTCATGGCCGTTATCGACATAATATACATTGTTCGCGCTGGCAATAATATCCCGCTTGCCGGTGATGACAACAACCGTGTTATAGGCCTTGGCCATGGCGCGGGCAACAGTTTCCGGATGTTTAATGCCCTCAACGCTCTCTACGCCGCGCACCTTGCCTCCGGCGCCAGAGAGCGCTCCAATCTCGCCGCTGTTACCGCGCAGCACGCTGATGTGTAGTTTGTTTAAGAAATCCAAATTGGTTTTGGTGCGATAGGTTGTGGCTCCGGCACCCACTGGGTCGAGGACGATCGGAATCTTAAGGCTATTAGCTTTCTTTCCGGCTATGTTCATAGACTCAACCCACTCTTCACTTAAGGTGCCAGGGTTAAGAACTAAAGCGCTGGCAATCGCGGTCATCTCTTCTATTTCCTCTTTAGCATGCGCCATCACCGGCAGGCCGCCGATGTGCAGGGTCAGGTTGGCCGTGTCGTTCATCACCACAAAATTGGTGAGATGGTGAAGCAGTGGTTTTTTATTGCGGATTTCTGTGAGTACGTTAGCGGCGCGCTCTGCGAGAGATTGTTTCATATATGATGTAGAGTATAAAGACAGCAATAAAGGTTGGCAATGAGGCTCCGATAGTTGCCAGGTGGGTGGCGATGTACTGATAGATGCCGATGCCAAGAGCCCAGATAATCACTGTGCCAATGTTAATGCCTTTTTGAAACCAGAACGTACCGTGCGGCTGGTAGAGCTCCTCAGTATGAATAGTTTGTTTACGGATGCAGAAGTAGTCGGCGATGAGAATTGCAAAGAGGGGAATGAAGAACGAGCCGATCAGGTAGAGGAAGGTCTGGTACTGGGTGATATCAATAATAATTGCGGCTGCAAATGATATCACACCAAAAGCGACAATAGTTTTTTTGTAATCAAGTTTAGGAAAAACATTTTGCGCCGAGACCACCGAAGAGTAGAGGTCTGCCCAGGCTTCTTTGGTTTCATCAACGACCAGCATGAGCAGCGCCCCCCAGCCCGTGGAAAGCAAAATGGCGGTTACAAAGCCCTGGGTCTCTTGCGTTATGCCGGTGGCAAGGAGCAGCAGGGCGCCAATGATATAGAGCCAGACGTTGGCTAGGAAGTAGCCAAGAAAGGTTCCGTGGAATGCCGTGCCTGGCTTTTTCGCAAAGCGGTTATAGTCGGCAATGAGTGGCAGCCAAGAGATCGGCATGGCAATGACCAGATCAACGCCGGCCCAGAACGAAAGGCTTCCGTCGCCGGCTTTGGATAAGAACTCAAAGACGTGTGGGATAGTGAGGAGGTTGTAGGTGATGAGTATTGTTGTGGCGAGGACGATCCAGACGGCGATTTTGCGCAGCCACTGCTTGACCACCGCGTTTAGTCCCTTGAGTCCCATCAGGATGACAACGAGCGCAAAGATAGCTGTGGTGACAATATGATTATCAAAACCAAAGAGTGACTTCGCGATTGTGCTGGCGGTGTAGCCCATGACCGCGAATTCAAAAATAGTCCA
>JAHFLG010000024.1 GCA_023244975.1 Candidatus Harrisonbacteria bacterium | reverse complement strand
GAGACAACCATTTTTTAAGCTATGAAGGAGTTCGGTCTCGTCGAGAGAAACGACCATACCGAGCGACTTACTGACTTTTGAAAGCACATTCCGACATCCTGCAGCAATGGTTTGGAGTATATGATTAAAAATCCTGTCCGCGGTGAGCGGCGGCTCGGTCAAAATAGTTATTGGTTCAATTACTTTTTCTGCCATAGTCGCCGCCAGAGAGCGCGTAGTCCGGCATGGTTAATGGAGGTCCAGCTAAAAAGTCCCTTCACAGTAGCCGCTTTAATGTATGCACTTAGCGACTCTCTCTTACTAGCATGCCTACAGAATGAATCCAGTAGCGCATTGGTTGATTGTTTGAGGAAGAGGGCTCGGTCAGCATGTGAAAGCGGTACCGGCAACTGGGCTCGATAAAAAGACATAAGCGTTGGAGCAATATCTAATGACCCGACGAGGCGGTTTGTTTTTGAATCTTGAGCCGGATGCATCCGATAGTTAAGCAATTTATTTTTTATGAATATGCTCGGATGACTTGAGGCGAGGGCGACCAAAAATGGACGATCCTCATTTGGTCCAAAGTGTTTAAGTTGCAATTGCACATCATCAGTCATATATTCAGTCCGGTACATAACGGAACTGAAACCAAGATGAATACTTCTCAAAAATGCCCGGGTTAATTCTATATTGGAGGGATACTGTTCGTATTCAATTGATTCATCTGCGGTAGGGTCGAACTCAAACATTCTATTTTCATCATCGGCAAAGGTGAGATTTGTTCCAACAAAGGCAGCGTCCGAAAATCGGTTAAGTAATTTAACCTGCTCTTCAATCATCCGTGGATGCATCGTATCATCATCATGAAAGACCACAAAAAATGGCGACGTGTACTTATAGTGGAGAGCGCGGTCGATACTTACATGTGCGCCCTCGTTTTTTTCGCTGCGAATAAATATAATATCCGGAATTATTTTCCGAGCCTCTTCTTCTACCGGTTCGGTGCTTCCGTCATCAAACAAATACACATGATAATCCTTGAATGTTTGAGTTTTGATACTAGCGAGGGATTCGCGTAAAAACGGGATTCGATTGTAGGTCGGAATAGCGATTGAGACGATCGGCTGGTTGTTCATAATTAAGCGAAATAAGGTTTAAGAATGCTAAGCACCATTTGGCTGAATGCCTCCTGACTGAACTTACGATAGCCGTCAGAGGTCAAAAATCGGTTAATCGCAGCGATGTACTTATTGTACGTCTCTTCGCTCACTCCCGCCAGAGACTGTTCGAGCTCATCCATAGTTTTGTAGTTCCGCATGTCAACAAAACAATCAGTAGGGATAAAGCGTTCGATGTCTGGGGCACCGAGATATATGGGGACTGAACCCGCAACCATGGCATCAAAAATCTTCTCGGTAAGATAGCCGGGAGCGATGGTATTTTCAAACGTAAATGTAAATTTGTATCCGCGGAGTATTGCTATCTTGTCGTCCACCGGGCCTTGGTAACAAGCACTGATCGCAGATCGCAGCTGAGACGTCTCCCCTGGCATTGGCTTATTCCAACCCATACCATAGAGATCGAAACCTTTGTCGCTCCAATACTCGACAACCTGCAAGCGTTCACGGTAGAGCTCACGGTAAAAGCGACCGCTGAGAATCATTCCTAGTATTTTTTTAAATGTCAGCGGCGATCGCTTGTTCCCACTAATCATTGTAACCAATTTTTTTTCTGACCATAGCTGTGGGGTTATTGCTTTTGCCGGATACGGCTCCGGAAAGTACATCGGATGAAACTGAGCCTTAGTTTTTTGAACTAATCGCCTGAAGCCTTCGAATACAATGACATGGTCAAATTTCTTGGCGTACTTTTTTAAATTTACAAAAAAACGTAAAGCAATCAGCGGAGACTCCTGGGAGAATAAAATCGCCGGCTTCACTCCTTCGGCGATAAGACGCTGAGTATTTCCCGTGATCATATGCGACATCAGCACAGCTTTGTGCGGCTCGACTTTTCGCTGCTCGTAGACATCCGGAGTTACAAATTCTAGCCCACTCAGCTTTGCCTGACTCGCCAGATAGCAGAGCGGTAAAATGGTGTGGCTAACTTTGGCTGCTTCAGCAGGATTGAATAGGGCATTATTTAAAAGTTGAGGTATATCCGCGTCAACGACAATAAAATGTTTCATTTTTTTGGATATAATCGAATGATCCTATTGGCAAGCCCTAATTGATGTTGTATCCGATGCGCTATTTGCTCCTGAAAATGCATTGACGATATAAGTATAGGAAGATTTAAATCAGGTGAAATCACTCCCGGAGAGTTGATTCTGAAGCCCTTTATGTATTTCCCCTGCAAACTGAGAGTATCATCAACAATCGCCCCTATACGTACTTTTGATAACCGCGTAGTTTCAAATAATTTAAGCGTATGTGACCCCGCGCCCCACAATATAATTCTCTGTTTGGACCTTATAATGGCGTCAATTTTTTTCTCGATCGGCCTCATAGCTCGCTTGCAATACGCGATATACGTCCTCAAATCAGCCGCTAGAGAACGATCTGGTCGCCTCGCTACCAACACCTGCTCCTTTTGCCAGACTGAAATAATCACCGGGAACTGAGGATAAAATCCGGATCGGTTAAGAACAGTTTTAAGCATCCGTTTTTTAAATCCGTGCCGATTCATCAATACCTCCAAAGTTTTTGGAGAAAAATAATTGATGTGCTCTATTGAAAAATGCTCAAAAAGACCATCGGGTTTTTCAGTAAATTTATGCGCTGCCGGAACCTCAATGTATAAAAATCCTTTTGGCGCGAGAAGCCGATGTATCTTTGTCATAGACTTTGCGACGTCGATAATGTGCTCCAGTACGTGAGACATGATCGCGGCTGCATAGGTTTCACTCGGCTTGAAATCATCAAGGCTTACTGCTTTTGAGTTTATTCCGTATCGCTCCCGCGCGACTCGCTGGCACTCAGGTGAAGGATCTATACCAAATAATGTTTTAAATCCCTGATCCCTGAGGTGACGAAGAACATTACCGGTCGCGCAACCGATATCAATGACCGAAGCGGAAGGGGGTGTGTAGCTTGCCATGATTTTTCCGATTCGCTTGTGAGCCGCGTCCATCAGGCTCGAATGTCGCCCGCTGCCCTGCGTGTCTTCGTACTTTGAAAATTTTTTGTAATATCCGTCATATACCTTTTGGGACGGAATATCGTCAGCAAAACAAACCCCGCAGCTTTTGCAGATAACGAGCGTGTAACTTAGATCAGGGCCGCCTGAGATACGCGCAAACTTTTGCTTGATCAAGAACTCCCTTTTAGTTTCATTGCAGACAGGACAGTTTCGTTTCATGGTAGTAGTCTATTCAAAAAACCTAGAATATCACCGATCCCTAAAATTCTGTCGGCTGGCCTCGGAAGAGCCCTGAGAACGTCCCGCGAGAGCGTTGTATCAATCCCGATACACGACATACCGGCCGCTTTGGCTGCCTCAATGCCGAATGGAGCATTTTCAATAACCAAACAGTCCTCCGGATTTATACCGAGTTCGCGTGCCGCATGCAAAAAATGATCCGGGGCAGGCTTTGGGCTGCCATGACTGTTGTCAGCATGAATAATTACTGAGCACCCGGCGATACGCTCTTCACCAAGAATATCTCGGATGCGCTCAAGCGTTGCGCCACTGACAATGCCGATCTTGATTCCCTGCTGCTGCGCCCATTTCATAAGTGCAACTATTTCGGGATATACCCTAGGCACATGATTCTTTTTAAAATGCGCTGCCTTTGCATCCATTATTTTTTGAGTTTCGCTTGCCGGCACTGAAAACTTTTTTGAAAAATGCTCGGTTATATCCTGTGGCCGATACCCTTCAAGTGCATAATACTCGCTTTCGGGTACCTGAACGCCATATGGCTTAAATGCCTGCTCCCAGGCTGAAAAATTGTCACGCATAGTGTCGGCGATAGTACCGTCAAAATCAAACAGAATAGCCTTAGGCCGTTTTATAATACTCATAAAGATTTTTAATGGCCTCTGTTCGATCGGTAAACTTTAAATCCGGAATTTCGGCTCTTAGCCGACTGCTGTCGCAGGTGTACTCAGACGCATACCCCGATTTTTCAATGCTATAATTCAGCTTTTTGGCGACTACCTGCTCAACTTCTTTTAATAGCTGAATGAGCTCCACTGAAGTTCCGGTTCCGACATTGTAAAACTTTTTCTTGCCCGGGTTTTGAATAAAGTAATCAAGGATTCTTATAAAATCATCAATATAGAGATATTCAAATTTCGCGTTTTGAAACAGCTTGAACGGTTCGCCGCGCATGGCGCAAAGCATCGCGCGCGAAATAAACCGGATGTCGCTGTCTTCACCGTCGCCGTAAATGCCGAAAATTCTCAAATTTAGGCAGTCCGGAGTTTTCTCAATATATTTTGAAACGGTGTATTTATAGAGACCAAGGCTATCCTTGGGCACGCGGGTATCAAAGTCTTCCTCTGTAACCATCTGGATATCCCCGCTTTTATCATATTCCGCTCCGGTGCCTAAAAAGATCAGTCGGTCGAAATACCGCTTTTGCATACGTGCGACATTCCAAAACATTTTAAGATTGGTTTCGACGGCATCTTTGAGATCTGGCGTTTTTCGGGTCCCACCGACGTTGGCGGCGTGAATAGCAATATCAACCGGATATTTTTTGAGATAACTCTCAACGGCCTGCGCATCAGTTAAATCAAGTTCGTTGTGCCGTGGGGTGCAAATTTCGTAGCTGGCTCCAAGCTGCGACACAATATGCCGACCGATAAAGCCGCCTCCCCCAGTTAGAAATATTTTTTTCTTAGCCGACATGCTTAATAATTGCCTTCATAAATGCACCAAGGTCGCGCGGATGACGAGCGGTAATAATGTTTCCGTCAATAACAACCGGCTCATCTATATAGTTTGCTCCGGAATTTTTAAGATCAACAACCATGCCTTCGTTGCAGGTTGCGTTTTTGCCCTTTAGAAGACCGGCGGAAACAAGAATCCATGGTCCATGGCAAACGGCAGCAATAATCCTTCCCGCAGCGTGAGCAGTTTTAACAAATGTGAGTACCTCCGGAAGCTGCCTGACCTTGTCGGGCCCCTCAATGCCTCCGGCGAGAATCACTACATCGTATTCATCTTTGAGCGTCTTGGCATCAATAAGCTTACTAAAGTGTCGGCTAAGAACTTCGAGATTAAAACCGTTATGCGATTTAACCAACTTGGCATCAGGCGAGGCAAGGCTGATGGCCATACCTTCCTCTGTAAGCCGAATCGTTGAATAGATCACCTCCTCGTCGTCAAACCCAGGACCAATGATGATGACTGCCTTTTTTTGTGTTTTCGACATATTTTTATTAATTGTTTTTTATATTCTCTTCAAACTCCTGCCTATCAAGATACGGATACATGTCTTCCAGAGGTTTATTTACGAATGACCCGTCAGGATTAATAATTGAGCGCGGCTTGGGATTGAGCTCCTGATCCGGCGACATCATTATTTCGCAGATGATAGGACCCTTAACCGCAAGAGTCTGGCGTATTTTTTCTGGGACCTCGCTGCTCTTGCTCATCTGAACGTATGGGATCTTAAACGCTTTAGCAATGTCTTTGAAATCAGGAAGTGACACGCCACTTTCGGGGCCTGAGGCAACTAGATTGCCTTTGAAGTAGTTGTTCTGAGTATTGCGAATAGCGAGATAGCCATTGTTGTTCAATAAAAATATTTTTATGGGGAGCTTGTGGTGATAGATAGTCTGCAGTTCTTGAATATTTAGCATAATACTGCCGTCACCGGTAATGAGAATTGTCCGTTGCTTATCGCTTCCAAAACAGGCGCCAATGGCCGCCGGCAGATCATAACCCATGGCCGCGCAACCAACGCTAAAAATAACGTGTTGCTTTGGCTTTATCTTAATCGCCTGGTTTGTACCGGTAAACGCGGTTCCGTCCCCCGTTACAATCAGTTCACCGGGCTTCATCTGCTTTGAAAGCTCATCAACAAAATAATAAGAATTAACATATTTTTTTTGAGTCTTATATTCAGCCAACATCACCGGATAGCGCTTGTTCCAAGCCTGACAGCGAGATTGCCACTGCGAATACTTCGGCAGCTTGGCGCCGCTTAACTGCTTCATTAGTTCAATCATGAACTCTTTTGCATCAGCTTCGATCTTGAGATCAATGCTCAGCGTGTGCTTATTGAGCTCATCGGGATCAATGTCGACCATTATTTTCTTGGCTCTACGTCCAAAATCATGAGATTTGAATCCCGTTGTCCATGGGTGCAGTCTTGCTCCGATAGTCAGCAGTAGGTCACAGTTTTGTACGGCAAAGTTGCCGGCCCGATCCCCAAATCCTCCCGGCCTGCCGGCAAACAGCGGATCGTTGGTTGTGATCAGATCCGGAGCAGAAATTGTCGTTGTTATTGGCACGCCAAGCTTTTTGATGAGATGAGCAAAGGTCTCCCTTGCATCAGCAATGCGGATACCGTGACCGGCAAGAATCAACGGCTGCTTGGCGCGTTTTAGTTCGCTGATAATTTGAGCAACAAGTTTTGACAGATTGGCATTGTGCTTAGTCTCTAGCCCTTCCGCTTTTGGATCAAATGAACGAAGTGTAGTTGGATCAACATAAGCTCCCTGAATATCGAGTGGAATATCCAGCCAGCTCGGGCCCGGGCGACCGGTCTGAGCCAGATAGACTGCTTTTTGCAAATAATACAAAATATCAGCCGCTTTGGTGATCACAGCGGCGTATTTAGTCATAGGTTTTACTATATCAATAATGTTAATCTCTTGGACGCCTATTTGTCGCATGGTCGGCTTGGTGATCATCTGAGTTGTTGGAATCTGTCCGGACAGCGCCAGCATGGGAATCGAATCGAGCCAACCGCCCGATACTCCGGTAATGGCATTGGTTGCTCCCGGGCCGGTGGTCACCAGGCAGACGCCGATCGTTTTTGTCACACGCGCGTAGGTCTCGGCGGCGATAGCACAGGCCTGCTCATGATGATTGCAGACATACTGCATTTTTTTGGCTTTTCCGGCTGAATCAATGAGATGCATATTGCCTCCCCCGGAAATCATAAAAATCTTCCTCACACCGAGGCCCTCCAGATACGACATAACAAAATCGGCTACTTTTACTTGTTTCATGGGTGTTTAAATAATAATGTTAAGACTTCCTTACAGACCGTGGTTTTTTCTTGTGCAAAATCTTTTGCCGAAAACAAATCGGTGGGGTGATATGTATCGTCAACAGAACCACACAGAATTGCGGCAAGATCATATTGTTTCAAAAAATTTCGCTGATCCGGTGTAAGTGCTCCATTAAAATGCGCTAAACAGACTTCGACATCGGTTACCTGGTGGCGCGAGTGTCCACCGTTCTTCGGATGCGGCAAGCGGACACAGACGATACCCGATATTTCTCTCATCAGGGTTCCCTCATAGGCCTTGTGTTCGCGTCTAGCCTCGTCTCGTAATCTGATAAGGTCATTTTTATCGGGAGGAGTTTCTATCTCAATAAGATGAGCTCCACCCGGGGAGATGGCGCGGTGAGAATGAAAGGCCCCGGCATCAATCATAACGCCGCCCGGCGGAGTAAACGACTGCGCTCCATTAAGGTCGGTAATAATGACTTCGCCGCTGACGACGATCATGGCGGTTTTCTTCTTGGGATGACAGTGGAGTGACGTTGTAAAGCCTTCCTTTATATAGAGATGCCAGACTTCAACCGATGAATTACGATACATGAGATATTCGTGACCCCACGGCTTGGGCACTATTTTTCGCTCAAAGTCAGCGTAATTGTAAGCCGCACCTTTAGGCACGCTTCTACCGAGCACTGCAGCCTCGTCTAAGTGAGTTTTTTTGATGGCCTTGATATTCATTAATAAGTCTTGAGAAAGTTTCGGAGCGTATCGCACATATGCCTTAGCATGGGGTCTGACAGTCCGTGATGCGCTCCGATTAAAAGTCCGTTATGCAAAATCTGCTGAGAATGTTTAAGTGAACCAACTGCCCGATATGAACCTTTTGGATAGGCTTCATGCTTGACGATATTTCCCGAGAAAATAGGCCGGGTCTGGACCTTGTGGTGTTCGAGATAGGTGACGAGTTCATTTCGGGTAAATGACGCGCCCGGTTTTATGGTCAGTGGAAAGGCTAGCCAGTGAGTTTTTGAATAGGGCTGCTCTTTCGGCAGGATAAACAAATCTTCATAGGCGCTAAAGAAGGTAAGAAGTTTTTTAAAGGCACGTTGGCGATGAGCAGTAAATTGTTTGAGTCGTTTAAGCTGCTGGAGGCCAAAAGCCGCTTGCATCTCCGTCGGCTTAAAGTTGTAGCCCTTTTCAACAAATACGAAGGCGCTGTCGTATGGCTCGCCATCTACACGATACGCTGACAAACGGTCTTCAATAGAATCGGTATACCCTTTGATACCGCGGCCCCAGGAGGCAATAACCCGTGCTCGATGAATGAGCTCTTTGTCGTCAGACATGATCATGCCTCCGGATCCGCCGGCGGTGATAATATGCGACGCATAAAAACTCGTAGTGGTAATATCGGCAAACGCACCTGAAGGCTTGTTATGATAAGTCCCTCCAATGGTATCGCAGCTGTCTTCAACCAGTATCAGTTTATGCTTTTTGCAAAAGGCACGTAGGGCGCTTAGGTCAGCAAAGTTACCGATCAAATGGGGAATCAACATAGCGACAGTTTTTTTACTCAACGCTTTTGTCAATTCTTTCGGATCAACGACGTACTGACCGGGCAGAACGTCAATCAGTACCGGCTTGAGACCGGCCTGAATAATGGGAGCGACCGTAGTATTAAATGTACACGACGGCGTGATTACCTCGCTCCCTTTTTTAAAGTGGCAGGCCAGCATTGAAAGCAGATTTGCCGAGGATCCGGAGTTTACGAATAAACCGTATTTTTTTCCGAATAGTCGCGCGACCGCATCTTCAAATTTTTGTGTTATCGGACCGGTGCCAAGCCATCCGCCTCGCAGCGATGCAACCACGGCGCTAATCTCTGCCTCGTCAAAAACGGTGGTGGTATGCGGGGCGTAATAAACCCAATCAATTCCTGGCTTAAATGGTCGTTTGTGTACGAGTGGGTTCATATTTAATCTTTAAACCCGTGATGTTTGCGAGCAATAAATAAATTGGCTCTCAGTAACCAGTAAAAATTTCCGCAATCGAACCATTCTCCTGTAAGTTGATAACTGTGCAGCATGCCTTTCTTTAAATAGGCTTTGTTAACATCGGTTATTTCATATTCGTTGCGCTGACTTGGTTTGAGCTTTTTAATAAACTTAAAAACATCTGCGTCATAGAAATAAATCCCAGTGGCACAGAGGTTAGTCTTTGGTTTCTCCGGCTTTTCAATGATATCAATCACCTTTCCCTTTTTGTCGAGTTCGACAACGCCGTAAAATTTTGCATCGCTATGCTCCTTAATGAAAATAGCCGCGCCCTTCCGCTTTTTATCAAAATCCTTAACAAACTTCGCAATTGAATCCTCAAATACATTATCGCCGAGAATTACCGCTATTTTTTCTCCGTCGGCAAACACCTCGGCAAGCCGTAGCGCATCGGCGATGCCAGAGGCAGCCGGCTGCACGGCATAGGAAATGCGTGCTCCTAAAACCGAACCATCGCCAAGCAGTTTGTGAAAATGATGCGTGTATTCCGTGCTGGTAACTATTAAAATGTCCTTTACCCCTGCCTCAACCAGCCGCTCAATGGGATAATAGATAACCGGTTTGTTAAATACCGGCAGTAAGTGCTTGTTGGTAACAAAAGTCAGTGGCTGCATGCGACTACCGGTTCCACCGGCTAAGATGACGCCTTTCATGGTTTATTTGATGTTAAGTTTATTAATCCATGCTGAATGTTGCTCGTACCACTCAATTGTTTGCTTAAACACTGTATCAAACTGTGCCCTGGGTTGCCAGCCAAGCTCTTTTTTAATTTTTAATGCATTAAGGGCATAGCGTCGATCATGTCCGGGGCGATCTTTAATAAAAGTTATCTTAGACCTTGACAGTTTAAAATAGTCAGCAATCCGCTGAGCGATCTCCAAATTACTTACTTCATGAGTAGCACCGATGTTATAAAGGCTTCCCGGCTTTGCCTTAAACAGCGCCAGCTCAAGAGCGTTGCAGTGATCCTCCACGTAAATCCAATCACGGACGTTCTTGCCATCGCCATAGAGAGTCAGCGTCTCCCCCTTCATGGCACGCAGCACAAAAAATGGAATCAGCTTTTCTGGATACTGGTAGGGACCAAAATTATTTGAGCAGCGAGTAATAACAATCGGCAGTCCCCAAGTTTCAAAGTACGCACGACAAATCAAATCTCCGGCGGCTTTGCTGGCGGAGTATGGCGAGTTAGGTCGGAGTGGCGAGGCCTCGGTAAATGGCTTTCCTCCGGTCAGCGACAATGTGCCGTATACCTCGTCAGTGGAAACATGCAAAAACTTTTTTACGGGATAGTCGCGGACAGCTTCCAAAATATTCAAAACACCAGCGGCATTGGTCTGGAGAAATACTGCCGGACTTTCATGAATGCTGCGGTCAACATGAGTTTCAGCCGCAAAATTTATTACATACTCCGGCCTATAGCGTTTAAAAACGGCCGTAAGATTTTTTGGAATCCTGATGTCGCCTTTTACAAATGTATAGCGCGGATTTTTTTCAATATCAATAAGATTGTCGGGGTTACCTGCATACGTCAGCGCGTCAAAGTTAACCACACGATAGTTTTTTCGCTTCATTATACGCCGGATGAAATTTGATCCGATAAAGCCGGATCCCCCAATGATTAAGATCGTCTCCATGAGTGTATTGTACTATAAACGCCCTTTAATTTTCTTAGGACTGCAATCGGTAAGCAGGAAATGAATAGCGCCCCGGTTAGTGTTAACGGATACCGATAAAATTCATGTATAAGATTCCTAATCACGCGCCAGGTCACCTTCAGTCCACAACGCCGCGCGTATGCAAGAACTTCCGGAAGATCACGAGCAAATTGGCTTTGAAAATGTCTGACAATTGGATCAGAGTAGCCATATTGTCCGATATTCGCCATGATTTTTTTGAGATTCAAAAATGTGGTCAGATTGTTTCCAGTTCTAACCCATGCGTTGCCTTTGCGAGCCCGTATCAGCGGCAGCTGCGATCGAACCGTTTCTGTTTTTGGTAAAAATTCTAAAATGGTCGCTGTGTGAATCCACCAGTTTCCAATATATTTTTGCTTATCAACTGAATCCCAGAGCGACTTTTTTACGATTTGGGAAGAAATAAAACCCGGGACGTCGTTCTGCGTAATGAATTCCTCGGCAGAAGGAACGCCGTGGCCCTTCATTTCATCGTATGGCGGTACGGGATCCTCTTCATTCAATCTATCGATGTACATATATCCTGCGCGTGGATATCGTTTTATGGCCGCAAAAAACCAATCCAACGCGTATGGCAGCACCCAGTCATTATCACTAAACAGCCAGCAATATTCGCCTCGCGCGGCCGCAACAGCGGAAAGAGTGTTTGCATCAAAGCGAAGATTTTTAGAGTGACGCTGATAATTAATTGAAAGCTGATTAGTAAACGGCTCTACCACGGTCCATAAATCTCCGCTCGGACTCGCGTCATCACGAATCACGACTTCGATAGGATAGTCTTTGGCTGCATCTACTATGCTTTGGAGAGTTTCCGTAAGCTCCTCGGGAGCGTTGTAGGCCGGAATGCAAAAACTCAGCACAGGAGCTTCTATATATTTCATATTACGCCCTTAAAATCATTAGCTTCCGTAAAAACGCGCGTCCGACTTCGCGCATCACATTCCAATCTTCCGGAGCAAAAAATCCAAACAGTTTATACAGGGCGATAAAGAACAGCACGGCCAGCGGTCCGCCGATAACAACGCTAATGAGTCCATGGATAAACAGCGCGGAAAGCGGCATCACGATGCCGAGGAATACGATCGCCGTAGTCAATAATTTTCCGCACAAAGCTCCGTAAAAAGTTCTGCTGCCGGTTATTCCCAGATGATCGCGCTCCATTCTATGAATGATATACATAACCGGGAGCAGACTGAAAAAATACGCAATGGCCGCGCCAAGAATTCCGTACCGAGGTAAGAGTATGATGAGCAGGACTATATTAAGCAGCGCCATACCTGCCGAAGCTCCGGCTAAAAACTTTGTCTTACCTAGTCCGCCTAAAAAGTTAGTGAGCGGCATATAAATAGCAAGCAGGAAGTATGTGGGAATAAGCCACGCAAGCAACGCGGTACTCTGAGCAGCTATCTCCGGCCCCACCCAGTAGAGCAAAACTTTTGCTCCCAGTACGGCCAGGGAAATACTGATCGCGGTTGCGAGTAGAATGATGGCGGTCATGGCCCGCCGATAGAGCTGCTGAAGCTTTTGGTGTTCACCATTTTGAACGAGCTGCGAACTGAGCGGAAATAAAATTCCTGAAAGACTGGTAATCGTGCCCTGAATTTTTTCAGTGACACTATTGGGCACCGAATAATACGTCAGTACCGATGGTCCGACCATCACACTGATAATAAGGCGATCAAGATTTGCCAAAAACGTGCTGCTCAAATTATGAAGATATAAATAGCCTCCGGCTGTTCCCATTGTTTTGTACAGGGCGCGATCCGCGGTAAAATCGGGCGTCAGCCATGGCACCAGACGACGCGAAAGAATATAGAGCACGACAAGCTCGGCAATACCGGAGATCAGCTGGACGAAAATAAGGCTGGCCACGCCGTACCCGTTCCACAACAACAGAATGATTGCGAGGTTAGTAAGAGTGATGTCAGCTAAAATAATATTAGTACCGATATCCTGCCGCTGAAGGGCGAATGGAATATGTGAATAGACCAGTGTCATACTGTTGACGAGTCCAACTGCGCCCACGAGCAGAAAGCCCAATTGAGCCGTAGCTAGATGACCGGGATCAATATTGAACATTCCCGGACCGATATACATGAGCACGATACCGGCAATGAACGCGAGCACACCAACAGCCATGAATACGACAAGCGTCGCTCCGAAAATCTTGCGTAGACGCTGATGGCTGTCATTTTTTTCGTGTCCGCTGGCCGCCAGCTCGCGCGTGAAGGTATAGGTAAAGCCGAAATTAAACAGTGAAAAAAAACTAATGACTGTCAAAAACAGAACATATACGCCGTAGCTGGCAATGCCAAGCTTATGGATAACAATCGGAGTGAGGACAAAACCCAAAATGATCGGCCAGAGGTAACTGACAAATCCATAGGCCGCATTTTTTACTGTTCGCTGTCCGATGGAGGTACTCATACTGATACAGGCGGCATTTACCAGTTTTTAATTTTTTCCTTAGTGCGCGCCTTTATCTTTGCGTAGACTTGCTCCGCGTCCTGTTCAAGCTGCGGTGAAACTACGCGAAGAATTTCCTTTCCTAAAAACCGATACTGCCCGCCAAGCTTGTGGGCGCGAATAATGCCGCGCTTAAGCAGCCGTTTGATCGTGCTGTTGCTAACCTTCAAAATCTCCTGTGTCTCTTCAGTTGTATAGACGGAGTTCGGCTCAATTGATGCCATTAACCCCATTCTAGCAGATAGGTCAAAACAGGTCAACTTAGCTCACTTAGATGCCGCCCCACAATCCCTGCGGGTACCAGAATGGTTCGTCGGCTTCCGAACCTTCTTCCCGCTCGGCCCGACCGGCCTGTGCGATGTACCCTCGGGATATGGGGCGGCATCTTGCGTTCGCCTTTTTATTAGGGCTTCGGCCGTGTCCCTGCTCGGGGATGTGCGCAGGCGCGACGGCGCCGAGGTCAAGCGCTGGCCGAAGCCGAGGCCAGACAGCGGCCCCGACAGGGATATCGGCGAAGCCCGTAAAAGTTACTTACGGTTTGCGAGATACCAGTCGATGGTTTGCTTGAGACCGGTTTCGAAGTTTACTTTGGAGCGGAAGCCGAATTCTTTTTCAGCACGGCTGACGTCGAGCTTACGACGAGGCTGACCGTCGGGCTTGGTCGCGTCCCAGCGGAGCTCGCCGTTAAAGTTCATGAGTCTGCAAATCGTGGAGATTAAATCTTTAATCGTTATTTCCATGCTGGAGCCGAGGTTTACCGGATCGGCCTTATCATACTTCTCCGCCGCGAGGACAATCCCCTCTGCGGCATCATCAACATACAAAAATTCACGGCTGGCGAATCCGGTTCCCCAGACATCAATATAGTTTTGTTTGGCGTCCATAGCGTCTGCCACCTTCTTAATAAGCGCCGGAATCACGTGCGAGTGATCAGGATCAAAATTATCTCCCGGGCCATAGAGGTTCACCGGCAACAGATATATTGAATTAAACCCATACTCCTGTCGATAGGCCTGCGACTGCACCAGCAGCATTTTTTTGGCTAAGCCATAGGGCGCGTTGGTTTCCTCAGGATAGCCGTTCCAGAGATTGTCTTCTTTAAACGGCACTGGCGTGAATTTTGGATACGCACAGACGGTGCCAATAGCCACAAACTTTTCTACCTTCTGCTGCCGAGCCGCCTCAATGAGCTGGACACCCATTATGATATTTTCGTAAAAAAACTTTCCCGGATGTTCACGGTTGGCGCCAATACCTCCGACAACCGCAGCCAGATGGATAATAAGATCCTTTCCGGTTACAGCTTTCACGCAGTCATCCCATTTCAAAAGATCTAATTCTTTGGAACGCGGAGTAAAGATATTCTCTTTCGGCACCCCTCGCTCGATCAACTTTTTAACCACGACTGAGCCGACAAAGCCGTTTCCGCCCGTTACAAGAATTTTTTTATTCTTTAGATCCATATTAGCGTAGCCGCTGCTGAACGATCGTCGGTTCGTTTACTGCGTGCTTTGAAAGCTTGATCTCTCTGGCATACGTTTCCAGTCCATAGGCCTCAAGGTCATGGCGCAACATAATGCCGGTCAGCTCCTTAAATTTAACTTGCGGCTCCCAGCCAAGCTCCTTTTTAGCTTTGGAAATGTCGGCAACAAGATTCTCAACCTCGGTGGGACGGTAATACTTAGGATCAATACCGACATAATTTTTCCAGTCCTTAATCCCCACAAGGCCAAAGGCGGTTTCAACAAAATCAGCGACTGAATGGTTTTCTCCGGTACCAATAACAAAGTCCTCGGGCTTTTTATGTTGCAACATCTGCCACATCGCGGCTACATACTCCGGAGCATAGCCCCAATCGCGTCGAGCCTCTAGGTTTCCCAAATAGATCTTTTGATCGAGACCGGCCAAGATCCGGGCGATACCGCGGGTTATTTTTCGGGTGACAAAGGTAGCGCCTCGGCGCGGACTTTCGTGGTTAAACAAAATACCGTTGACTGCAAAAAGACCGTAGGCCTCGCGATAGTTGCGGGTCGTATCAAAGGCAAAGACCTTAGCGCAGCCATACGGACTGCGGGGATAAAATTTTGTTTCTTCATTCTGTGGGCCGGGAGTCGCGCCGAACATTTCCGAACTTGATGCCTGATAAAATTTCACCGTTCGGCCGGTATTTTCCTGATAATCCTTAATGGCTTCAAGTAGTCGAAGCACGCCAACCGCGTCAATATTTGCTGTATACTCGGGAATTTCAAACGACACTTTAACGTGACTCTGGGCTCCGAGATTATAGATCTCGTCAGGTTGGATCTGGTAAATGAGCTTTCGAATCGTATTAGCGTCCGAAAGATCTCCGTAATGCAAAATCAATCGCTTGTTACGCTCATGCGGATCCTGATAGATATGCTCGAGGCGGTCGGTGTTAAAACTTGATGCCCGGCGGATGATGCCGTGAACCGTATATCCCTTATCAATTAAAAACTCCGCCAGATATGATCCGTCTTGCCCGGTTACACCGGTTACGAGGGCTTTCTTTGATTCAGCTGTTTTTTTAGCCATTGCTCTAGAGTACTGTATTAATTTGATTTTTTCAATGAGAGTAGTTCACGCGAAGTTCATCAAATAACGGCTTTAAAGAATCTTTAAACAGGGCAGCATCTATGAGATCAGGACTGAGCATGAGCGCCCGCTCAAAATAGGCCTTCGCGCTTGAAGGATTGCCGTACTGATAGTTTAGGAGCGCTAAGTCAAGGACAAAATCAACCGACCTAGGTCTAATCTGATGACACTGCTCAAAATATTGGATCCCGGCTTCAATCCGCTCTTTTTCCACAAAATTTTTATAGACCAGCGCCACCTCAG
>JAHFLG010000023.1:3536-16370 GCA_023244975.1 Candidatus Harrisonbacteria bacterium | reverse complement strand
AGCAGTAACAGCCGGAGCTGATTTTATTTTCTTTTCAGTTACTACTTTTTTGATTTGAGTCATAAGTCTAATAGGACGTATATCGTTAGGCTTCTATTTTTAAACGGTTCATGCGGCGCTGACGCAGCCAGTTTGCCGGGAGCATGTTGTACACAGCAAGTCGCAGAGCAGCAGTCGGATCAGCAGCGACAATCTGGCCATAGGTTTTGGTGTACAAGTGACCTTGGTAGCCGGTGTGGTGATGGTAGAGCTTAGTCACAGACTTGTTGCGGGTCACTTTGATTTTTGCAGCATTCTTTACGACAACTACATTGCTGCCTGAAAGTCGCGGCAGATAGTCAGCACTCTCTTTACCCTGGAGCAGGTGTGCCACCTGGGTCGCGAGCCGGCCGAGAATCTGGCCGCTGGCGTCGATAACGTGCTGCTGATAGGGCTTTTTAGTTGTTGCTTTGTTTGGTGTAGCCATAATTAGACAAATTCGATTGTAGCCATTTTAGCGCCGTCGCGGAAGCGCTGGGAAGTCTGCTTAGTGATGCGGAGATAGCCACCCTTTCGATCTTTATACTTCGGCGCGACTTCATAAAAGAGCTTCTGAGCAGCACCCTTAGGCAGCTTGGTCATGAGCATACGGAGGTCGCTGGTCTGACCGTGTTTGGCAAAGGTGACGTAGCGCTCAACAACCGGACGGATCTCTTTAGCGCGCTCGACAGTGGTCTCTATTTTACCGTGCACAATCAGGTTCGCGGCAATACCTTTAACAAACGCTCTGCGCTTGCCGGTGGTTCTATGAAATTTTCGGGCTGAAACTGCCATACAATGTTATTCTGATTTCTTTTTAGCTGCTTTCTTTTTCGGCTTTTTCTCTTCACTGCCGGCTACCGTAGCAAAGGCAACCTGGGTAACGAGAGGATCAAGCTGTTCAAGCACTTTCGAGAAGTGGCCTGTAAGAATCGAGAGTGCGTGCTTGAGAGCAGCGGTCGGAGTGATGCCGCCATCGGTTTCAATCAGCAAGTGAACCTTGTTAAAGTCGGTCTTGTCGCCAACGCGCATATTTTCAACCGTAAAGTTGACCTTAGTGACTGGCGAGAACAAAGCATCAAGCTGCAAAACGCCCACAGGAAGAGTCACTGTTTTGAACGACTCAACCGGTACATAGCCAAGGCCGCGGGTAATTGTCAGCTCCATATCAACCTCAGTTCCCTTTTCAGAGATAGTAAACAGGTGTAGATCCGGGCTAATGACCTGGACGTTAGCAGAATCCTTGATAGTAGAAGCAGTCACTGCGCCCTCGCCCTTAGCCTTGAGAACAAGCACTTCAGAAGCGCCCTCTTCGCCGGCAAAGGCAAAGCGAGCCTTTTTCAAGTTCAAGCAGATCTCAACTACATCTTCCATAACTCCCGGGATAGTCGTAAATTCGTGACCCACGCCCTTTATTTTCACGCTGGTGATGGCCGCGCCCGGAAGGGACGACAGCAATACGCGTCGCAGAGCGTTACCAACCGTCAGGCCGTAGCCGCGATAGAGTCCTTCGATCTCAAACGTACCGACGTTTCCCTCTTCACTAATCAGGTTCAATTTTAGATTTTCGTTAAGTAAGTTTTCCATATGTTTAGTTGCGGCCTTCCCTACTAATCCATGCTATCTGCACCAATAAAGAACAGATTCGGGCAGCTAGTTCAGATTCGTGTTTCCGGCCGTATGTTATTTTACAATTTTTGAATAATAATCAACGACCAAAGAGATGTCAAAAGGAGCTTCGACGTCTTTCGGTAATGTTACGACCTTTCCCTGAAGGCTCACTGGATCAATAGAAAGCCAGCTTGGGGTCTGATATTTCTTCAGCTTTTCAGCGAGCTCTTTAAGCACCGGGTGGTCTTTGGACTCCGGGCGGATAGCGATAATGTCGTTAGCCTTCACTTGGTAGCTGGGGGCGCTGACGCGACGGGAGTTGACGTGGATGTGGCCATGACCAATCAGCTGGCGACCAACCGAGCGGGACGGAGCAATGCCAAGACGATAGACGACGTTATCAAGACGGCGCTCAAGCAAGCTCACAAAGAGCGGTCCGGTATTGGACTGACTCTTGGAGGCTTTCTTAAACGTATTGCGGAGCTGGGCTTCGCGCAGGCCGTAGCTGTATTTAAACTTTTGCTTTTCAGCGAGCTGCTCGCCGAACTCGGATGGTCCGCGGCGGCGGGCGCTACCGTGTTGACCTGGCTTACCGGGCCGTCGAGTGATAGCAGATTTTGGACCAGCGCTTCTAAACGGCTTGAGGCCGAGTGAGGTGCCGAGGCTACGTTCGCGTTTTGATCGAGTGTTAAACATATAGGTCTAATAGGTCGTATACGTCTTATATTCTCCGGACTTTCTTAGCTTTCGGACCGTTGTGCGGAACCGGCGTAACATCATGGATACCAAGCACCGTAAAACCCTGGTTCACAAAGGAGCGAATCGATGAGTCACGGCCACCGCCGATACCGTTTAAGAAAATAGTAACATTAGAAAGTCCGGCCTTGCGCAGTTTTTCCGAAAGCGCGGCCACAATTTTTGAAGCAGCAAATGGCGTGGCCTTTTTCGGACCCTTGAAGCCAAGGCTTCCGGCCGTAGACCAGCAGACGAGGTTACCCTTTTCATCAGTGACCGAGATAATCGTGTTGTTGTAGCTGGCTTTGACGTAGACACGTCCCTGCTCAATCTTTTTAGCAACATTCTTAACAGATGAGGCAGTAACCGCGCTGTCTATAGCGGTTGCCTGCGTCATCGCCTCTTCAGTTGTCTGCGTACCAATCTTCTTTTTACCCATGTTATTTCAGTTCAACTTTTCTCTTACCAGATCCGGCAGTCTTACGAGTGTTACCGCGAACGGTGCGGGAGTTGGTCTTGGTGCGCTGTCCGCGTACCGGAAGGCGGCGCATGTGGCGGGTGCCGCGGTAGGTTTCGAGTTCTTTGAGCATGCCGATGTTCTGCTTGATGACGCTGCGGAGCTCACCTTCAATCTTAAAGTTCTTTTCCATGTACTCCTTAATCTTGTTAACCTCAGTCGCGTCCAAATCCTTAGCGCGCTTGGCTGGGTCAACATTAGTAGACTTGGCAATCAACGTTGCACGAGCTGGGCCAACGCCATAAATGTAGCGCAGGGCTACATCGACTCTCTTGTTATCCGGAATGTTGATACCAGCGATACGCATGTTTAGAAATTTGAAATTTGTACTTTGAAATTAACCCTGTCGCTGTTTGTGTTTAGGAGTCGAGCAAATAACATAGACCCGTCCCCCTCTACGGACGGTTTTGCACTTCTGACAAATCTTTTTTACGGATGAACGAACCTTCATATATATACTCTGTCTGATACTACAGTCTTCGAGTGATTCGGCCGCGCGCATTGTCGTACGGGCCAAATTCAATGATTACCCGGTCCCCTGGGATTATTTTAATGCGGTAGAGCCGCATTTTTCCCGAGAGATGGCCTAAGGCCAATGTACTATCCGGTAGTTTAACTCGAAACGTCGCTCCAGGAAGGGCCTCTTCAATCATCCCCTCTACCGCGCGAACCGACTTGGTATCTGACATGTAATTGAGTAAGAATAGTCGAAACCCAAATTCTTGTCAATAACCTTGCTATGAGTACATCTCTTCTTTTGCGAAACGCTAAGAAAAAGAATACCATTATCATAGTATAGTGCACTATACATAGCTTATGGAAACTTTTCCAAAAAAACCAGATATATTACGTAAACAAGTAGATGATGCTGAGAACATCATCGATGATTTCTTGACTCAGCGTGGGGATCTTGAAGCTGTAGTCGACATGTCTCATGAAGAGCTGAAGAAAAAATTCCCACGTCGTTACGCAGCATATGTAGCGGCACTCCGTAATGGTAAAAGGATCGATAACCAGAAACGGCCCGAACAAAATTTACAAACCGAAAAAAAAATGGCTTCGAATGCTCAATAATCTAGATGATTATATTGAAGCGCATAAAAAATCTGAAAATTCACGGATCCTTGAAGATCGGCAGTTCACTGCCTTCGAAGACATACGCGACCATCTTGAAAAAGGCGAACGAGATGGTTACATAACATTGCCGACTGGAATTGGCAAAACTGTTCTGTTCAGCGAAGTCGTCGAAGCGCTTCATCAGAAAACGCTGATTGTAGTACCGAAAAAAAATCTAGTAGATCAAACGATCAATGAGCTTAAAATCCATGCACCAGGACTGACAGTTGGACGCATTTTCGGAGATGCAAAAGAATTCGGCAACGAAATTACGGTTACTACATATGACTCTCTCCTTATTCAGGTAGAAAAATGGCGGCAATCTGGAGGATCAGACGGTATCGACCCGAAAATTTTTGATTGCCTGATACTCGATGAGGCACACAGGTCGCTCAGCGTAAAAAGAGCTGCTGCAATTGACGAATTTACATCTGCTATCCGTCTTGGGTTTTCTGCGACACCTGAATTCAATGACGAAAAAGGACTTAGAAAATTACTTACCACAGAGATTCACAGCATGGAAACTAAAGAAGCTATTGAGGGAGGGCTTCTTTCGGATGTTACGTGCGCATTCCGACGAACAAAAGTAAATTTAAGCAGCATAAAAATCCAAGAAACTGCTGATGGCCATGACTTCGACCAAAAAGCCCTAGAAAAAGCTGTCAATGTTGCCGCCCGCAACGAATCAGCGATGAAAATGTATCAAGAGTATTTTAGCGGCAAAACAGCGATCGCCTTTTGTGCTGGAGTCGATCACGCAGAAAATCTCGCAGAGCTCTTTCGCCAAAACAATATTTCAGCAGCAGTAATCACGGGCAAAACATCTCGCAAGGATACGCAAAAAATACTCACCGCTTACAAAGACGGCTCAATCAAAGTTCTATGCAGTGCGGATAAATTAATTGAAGGATTTAATGAGCCTCGTGCGAGCGTCGCCTTTATGCTTCGACCAACTCTTTCACAAGTTGTCGCCCAACAAAGAGGCGGCCGCGTGCTTCGTCTTGACCCAAACGATGAAGATAAAATTGCTTATATAATCGATTTTATCGACGAATATCCAGATGAGACAAAACCTGGACCGATTACTTATCCTGAAATCCTTGGGGCAGTAAGTGTCAATCGATTAAAAAAGAAATCTAGGCGCTTCGGTGGTGTTCGTATAAATCAAACTACGGCGTCGACCCCTAGGACTAATATTATTTTTAATAATATTGATATTATCACAAGCGATGAAGAGATAGTAAGCATTTACAGCAAGGCAAAAAAGATGCGTGAAGAGGAATTGGAAGTTGCCGAAGATGGAGATATCATGATCAGTGCCTTAGCCACTGAACTGGGTATCGCCATTAAAACAATAGAGAGACAAATTAGCAACTTAGAGCTTAGTAATCCCGAATATTGCAAAAAGAATTACAGACTAAAGAGGGGAAAAGGCAACCGCCGATCTCATTATATCTCAGCAGAATTAGCAGACAACATCCGCCAAGGAGTTAGGTCTGTTGAAAACGGAGGTGAAGATTGGATTACCACAAATGCGCTCGTTCGCGAATTGCGCAGTAATGCCGATAGTATTCTCGAGTTAGCGAGAAAAAATCTAACTCCGGAATATGTTGCGGAGCATTACAAATGGCGGAAAAACAGTACTGGGAGTGCATCGTGGCAATTTTCTCGAGAACTCGCAGATAAAATCCGGGCTCACGTCGGATCTTTCGAAAGACCGAAAAAAGGTGATGTAACTGTAAATGGACTGGCGGCGGAGCTAGACTGCGCTCCTGGCACGATAAAGGAACGCGTCGAAAAGCTAGAAAAAGAAAGTCCTGAATTTTACAGTGAACATTATAGAAGTAAATACCGACCTACTGGGCTACAAAAAAACCACTACCTTTCAGCTGAGTTTGCAGACATCATTCGCAAAGAATTTAATGCTGTTGAACGCGCAGGTGACGGAGAAATGCCTACGGGCACTCTAGCGCGTGAATTACAAACAAATGAAAGAACTGTCCTTCGATGCGCGCAGGCAGTAAGAATCAAAAATCCTGCATATTTTGACGAAAACCAAAAATTAAAAAGAGGTGTGTCCGGAAATGTAGATTTACATTATTCGCCAGACCTAAAAAGAATGATCGTCGCCGAATTCAATGCACACGCAGCTGCACAACCCGGTGAAATCACGATAGCTGCGCTAAAAAGAGAACTTGGTGTCGATCGGACTACTCTTGTAAGGGCATTTGCTGAAGAGAAAATTAAAGATCCTGGATATGTCGATACAAACTATCAATGGAGAAAGATAGAAACTGGACAAAAAGCACAACTTCTCTCTCCTGCTCTGGCCGATATCATTCGCAGTAAAATCAAAAGTAAGAAAAAAAATTGAGGATGAAACTCTACTGAACCATGATCGTGATCTTGGCGGGATCAAGCGGAACGTGCTGTACCCAGAACGGCCAGAGGGAGATTTTGGCGCTGGCAACGCCGGGGAGGGCGTAGATAATTCCCTTGAGACCTTCTTCGGACTGACCTTTCATTTGATCTTTCAGCCCTGTGAGGTCAACTTTCTGACTGAGCGAGGTCGTATAGCTAACCGGCAGTCCCAGCTGGCCGGTAGTCGGGGTGATGATGCCCTTAAGCGGCGGATACGTGAGGGCTTCATCACTTTCCTGATACTGATCCCCCTTCTCGCCGGTTATTTTCTCATGAATCACCGTAAGGATATCTTTTTCTCTAAAGGCGAGCTGGGTCAGTTGGCCGCTGGTTGTGACTGAAAAGTTTCCATCCTTGTCGATGACCTGATTTACGTCTTGCTTGGTAATAACAAATTTCACGGCACCCGGAATCACCGTAAAACCGTCCGGCATCTGACTTGAGGCCTGGTTACGCACGGCCGACTCAACGGCCTTGGCAGACTCATCTTTAGCAGAGGCAAGATCAGCATCAGTCGGCACCTTACTCTGGCCGACGAGCCCGCCGGTCGTCCCCTCTTTGAGCTCACCATAAAACGCCTGGTACTTTGGAGATCCAACAAAACCCGGAATCAGCAGCTTGTCGGTTGGCCCGACGTCCCCCGAGGAACCCGCTTTGTCGGCCACAACCGTAGCAGTAATACTAGAAGGAATTATTTTCCCGCTCTGAATATTTGCCCCGGGCACTGTCACTGCGCTTACCAGCCTGAAGACCACACCCGACGCAGTGACAAAGCGCGTGCTGGCAACGAGCCCCTGCGGCTTGGAGCTATAGGCGTTATATATAGTAAGCAAACCCTGAGATTTACGTTCAAGATACTTGGTGCCGGTGGCCGGACGCTTGAGCGTCGTGGTGTTCTTTTGAATAAACAACTGCCCTGGAACTTTAAGTTTAACGAGGTTTGGAGCAGAGATGGTTGTATCAACAATAATATTTTGATTAAACTGCCAGGCCTCTTTTTTGCTTTCGATACTAATTGACGCCTTTGGCAGAACCGCTAGACCAACGTACAGCGCCAGAGCAATAACAGCTGCGACACCGATCATCCAAAATGCGCTACGGCGGGAAATAGTAATTCGTTTTCGCGACGGCCGGACCGGCTCGCCGATAAACGGTTCTTGTACTCGCTTCGCTAAAACTTTCTTTTGTCGGGTTGGAGTGGAAATTTTTACTTTGACGACCTCATCTTCCTCTTCTGGAGTAACTGAAACCGCATCAACAATCTGCAGTCCTGCAGCCTGCGCCATATCGAGCACGGACTGATCCGGACTTTCGATGAGAATTTTTTTCTTGAGCACCTCGGCTTCGCGTTTCAATAATTTAAAATTAGTTTTTGAAGCCGCGAGCTCGCAATCTTCCGGAACAACAAAGATAACGGTTTTTGAGTCCGTATCAATGAGTTTCTCTGCGACGAGCGTTGGCTCATCGGTTTTAGAAACTATGATTCGTTCCGGTTCTGGTGGCATATATTAATTAGGTTCGTTTTATATCTGATGAGAGCCAGCGCGCGCGGCGCTTGGCAATTTTTGACTCGGCCTCATAGTCGCGAGCGCCATAGGCAAGAGCGACCGATGAAAGCACTGAGGTCCAGTCCGCCTGAGCGAGCTCTGGTGTACTTAATGTTAGTGTAAAGCCGGTCTTTTGGCTAATGAGCTCCTCGGTAACCGCTACAACCGAGCTACCAATAGCGCGTTTTAAAAAATGAGGTTCAAATACCGCCTTAGGAATCTCACTCAGCGGCTGAACATAGATCTTTTCAAGACCACTCTTGAGACGATGAGTTTGTATAACATTCCGTAAGATTGCAAGCTCATTTTTCAGTGCTTCTTCAACGCGTTTAAGCACGGCTCGCGATGCCCGACCTGTCATATACCGATCGATAAATGCTCCTGCTTCTTCCGGAGCCACCGCAAAGACTCCGGCAACTGATTTCAAAATATCCCGCCCTCCCCAGGTGAGCACATCGAGATAGGTAAAGCTGTTGTCAGTTTTGCGATACAGCACAGTCTGAGCTTCGCCGAGAGCGACGAACAAAAATGCCTCGCCTGGTTCACTCGCCGCAATGAGACATGCGGCACTCGCTGACGACTCCTGCACACTTAACAATTGCTCTTCGGGCAGCTCCTCGAGTAACTGAGAAAATCGCACCTGATTAACCAACGTCTGCCGGCAATCGAAACGGATACTCTTAGCCTTAAAGCCCAGGGCACTCATCACCCGGTGATCGTCAAGCTTAAGACTCAGCACATCGGCGTCGGCAATAGTTATACTGACAACCGGCAAAACCATTTTTACGGCTGCGCGGGGCCGCTCACCGTTAAACAGTTTCCAGAGAGCCTGTGAAAGTAAGTTTTCAAACTCACTGCCTGAGAGTGCCAGCGTACTGTCCGGACGAGTGACCACAATCTGCGCCTCAAACATAGTCGCCGCTTCGTGATCGAGACTTAGAATAATCTTAAGCCGCGAAAGAGTCGGAACATCTTTCAATAACTGCCTGAGTGTTAAAACTACTGATTGGTGTGACGGCGCGATAGCCGATTCGCTCGTAAGCAATTCAAAAACGTTTGAACCCGGAGAGCGCCTGAGGAGGGTGAGTTGTACGCGCTGGTGGATTGATTCAATAACCAGGACAAGCTCCTGACGGCGCAGCGCGGCAATATGTTTTGTTACGAACCCCAGCACCTTGTTAGTATACCACCCTGTCGGATATACTTGAGGTACTATGTTTGCAAAAATTTCCCGCGTGCTGATGTACGGCGCGCTGATTACTCCGTTATTGGTTTTTAAATTCTCTTTCTTCCCATTCATCGCCGGCAAGGCCATCTCCTTCAGGTTGATTGTCGAACTGGCCCTCCTCTTTTTCATTGTTCACGTCCTCTTCGAGCTTGGCAGAGGAGGTGCATCCGCTCATGCCATGCTCCAGTATCTCAAAGAAAAGCTCAAACACCCGATTGTCATAGCAGCAAGCCTCTTTGCCCTGATGATGCTCCTGACCGCGCTGGTCGGCGTTAATCCGACAGAGTCGGTCTGGTCCAACTTTGAGCGCGGCGACGGCGCGTTCCAAGTCATCCACTATGCACTCTTTTTTATTCTGGCCGTGCTGCTCTTTCCGGACGGCAAGAGCGTCCGCCGGCTCCTTGGCTTTAATATACTTGTCAGTATTCCGATGTCTGCGTACGCTCTCGGTCAACTCATCGCCAGTGACCCACAGTCATTTTTCTTGGCAGCGTGCGGCGGCGGCGACTTCTGCCGTGTCTCCGGCACTCTCGGCAATCCGTCCTATCTGGCCGCCTACTTACTTTTTAGCCTAGTATCGATTGTCTATCTGCTCTTTGTCCACCGAAAATATCTTGAACGTTTCGTCGGACTTTTCCTGACGATTCCCGGCGTCTGCGGTATCATCATGATCCTTACCCAGTACAGCTCAGACAAAATTTTCAATGAATATCTCAATTCGTTACTCTGGAAATTTTCTCTCTGGTATCTGGTAGTCGCCGGCGTGCTCTACGGCATTAGTCTCCTCAGTAAGAATAAACATATCTTTCAGCAAATCGTTCTTCTTATTATCGGATTGTTCGAAATATATATTCTTTTAAAGACTGGCACGCGCGGCGCGCTGTTGGCGCTGCTGGTCGGACTTTTTGTTATCCTCGTCATCAACATCATGACCACCACGAACCGGCAACTGAAACAGTGGCTGCTCGGTGCCCTTGGTATCGTTGTGATTGTCCCTAGTCTTTTTTTCGCGACTCGCAACGCAACGCTCTGGAAACACATTCCAATCTTCAACCGGCTGATTGATTTCACGAGCGCCGTCACCGATATTCAGCCGCGCATTTGGACATGGGGATCTGCTCTCTCTGGCGTACTGGAACACCCTATCGCTGGCTATGGCGCTGAAAACTTTCCCTATGCGTTCGACACCTATTACAACCCTGGTCACTACGGCATCGAATCATTCTTTGACCGCACACATAACATTTTCCTTGAATACCTGATCACTGGAGGCCTTCTCGTGTTTATTCCTTGGATAGCTATCTTTGTGATCTATTATATGAGGTTGAAAAAACGGCCAAAGGATTTCTGGTACTCGATACTGTTTGCGATGCCTATTATGTATCTGATACAAGGATCCTTCCTGTTTGATACGCTGCCGATTTATATCGCCTTCTTTGTCTTCCTCACGTTCTTCATCTCAACCGAACAGGAACGGACGCTACCTGGCATCGATCAACGCTATCAACTTTTCATGGTACCGATCTGCACCTCGGTGCTCCTGGCCGGGTTCATCGGAGTCAACCTCTATTTCACCGGATACCTACCCATGCGTAAGAATTATTATCTCGTACGAGCGCTGCTGCTGCAAAGCCATTTCACCACTGACATAAATAACAATGCTCCGCAACTCTCGGTCACTCCACAGCAAGTTATCAATGCATTCGAACAAGCCTACTCCTCTCCTTCACCGATTGGTCAGGAAGAAACTATTGGCATGTTCCAAAAATTCGTGGTCTTTGTTCTGGATGTGCTGGGCCAAAACCCCAAGGCCACTAGCGACGGCCAAGTAACCGCTGAGACGAGAGTTTTGGTGCAAAAAACCAATGGTTGGTATGACAAGAATCTTGCCCTCTTCCCGGGCATCAAGGAAATCTATTTAAACGGCGGCATCAACCTGCGCTTTGGTTTAGCCTTCAACCAGCCCGACCTTAAACAACGCGGCAAAGATGAATATCAAAAAGCTCTCGAGCTCTCCCCTACGAGGCTGGAGGTCATCCGCGTCATGATTGAGGTGGCAAAAATTGAAAAAGACAACGATGCCTACACTCTCTTGATTAGCAAAGCAAAATATCTCCGCCCCGACATAGAATGGAAATAGTACCTTAGAGTCGCCAGGTTGAGGAGAAAAAAATCACGCAGATAAGAGTAAGGAGAAATAGCAGATTAAGACGAATGAAGCGAGCCGAGAGATCGCCCTGCAGATAGCGCTGAATATATTCAGTCAGAATAAAACTAAGAGCAACGAGCAAGCTGGCGCTACTACTAAAGCCGATGGGTAGTAGGGTGATAGCCCAGGCAAACTGCATGATCACGAATGCAGCAATAAGGATGGCCACTGCGCGTAGTCGCGAATTCTCTTGTTCGTGAAATTTAAAAAATTCTCTCACCAGTAGCGCGACAAAAAAGAAGAGTCCTAGCGACTTTAAGACAAAGGAGACTCCAGAGCCGGCATTAAAAAAGAGTCCGAAACCCAAATATAAAACAGCGAGGTTGAGCACGTAATACCACTGCTTGCGGCGCAAAAACATCATATTCTTTATCCCTAGTAATAGATAAAACAAAAAGCCGAAAAAAATAGAAAACAACACCATGCCGGTCGGCAGATGCGCGGCAAACACAGTTTCTCTAAAAGCAATGGCAAACTGCGAGGTGACGAATAGACACAGGGACACAAGCGCTGTCCAGGAAACCAGCACTGAAAATGTCCGAAAGAGCGGCTGCATATACATCACAAAGGCCGCCGCGACAAAGATGAACGCCGGCAGCAGGGCAAAATCCCGGGACTGCACATACAGAAGCAGCAAGCCAAATATGACTGCTTTAACGAGCAGCACCGTAGAAATCTGCCCTGGTACGAGTCGCTTCAGTCTCTCAACCATGGCTCCTACGATACTACGCTAATAGCGGCCTGAGTCCCGGCAAAACTTATCTTCACCTTGTCACCGTCCTTGATCTGACCACGAATCATCTTGTCGGCCATAGCATCAAGAATCGTTTTTTGGATGAGCCGTGCGATCGGTCTGGCGCCGAAGTCAGGATCAAAACCGTTTTCAACAATGTGCTTTCGCGCTGAAGCGTCGATAGTGACCGCGATATTGCGAGCAGCGAGCTTTTCTTTAATCTGGCTAAGCTGAATATCAACAATTCGCTCAATGTCTTCGCGGCGGAGCGACTTAAAGATAATAATTTCATCGATTCGATTAAGAAACTCTGGCTTGAAACTGTGCTTAAGCGAATCTTTAACCTTGACCTTAAACGTCTCCTCTTGATTTTCAACCTCCTTATCGCCTCTACCAGAGGCAGATCCGCCTCCGGCGGAAAAACCGAGGGTCGCCATTTCCTTAAAATAATGACTGCCGACGTTACTGGTCATGATAATGATTGAGTTCTTGAAGTTGACGGTCTTGCCGTGGGCGTCAGTGAGTCGGCCGTTGTCGAGAATTTGGAGCAAAATGTTAAACACCTCCGGGTGAGCCTTTTCGATCTCGTCGAACAAGATCAGGCTGTACGGCCGGTGGCGAATTATTTCAGTGAGCTGACCTCCCTCTTCAAACCCAACATACCCCGGCGGGCTGCCGATTAAACGGCTGACGGCATGC
>JAHFLG010000023.1:0-3526 GCA_023244975.1 Candidatus Harrisonbacteria bacterium | reverse complement strand
ACTCGCTCATGTCAATTCGCACAATCGCCTTTTCGTCATTGAACATAAACTCTGCCAGGCTGCGAGCCAGCTCGGTCTTACCAACGCCAGTAGGGCCGAGAAACATAAAGCTGCCAAGCGGACGGTCTTCACTGGAAAGTCCTGCCCGAGCTCGGCGCAGGGCGCTGGCTACCGCGCTCACCGCCTCATCTTGACCAATCACGCGGTGATGCAATACCTCTTCGAGTTTAGTCAGCTTCTCGCCCTCGGTCTCCAGCATTTTATTGACCGGAATACCGGTCCAGCGAGCAACCACGGCAGCAACATCTTCCTCATCTACGAATTCTTTGACGAACGACTCATGACTGCGCTTTTTCTTACGCTCACTGTCAGTAAAGTATTTGCTTTCAAAGGCCTTATACTCTTTTTCTGCCTGCGGCAGTTCGCCGTAGAGGATCTGAGCCACGCGCTCAAGGTTTCCCTCGCGTTCGCTGGTCTCGGCCTCTTTTTTCAGGTCATCCATGCGCTTGCGCAAATTCTGGAAGGTCTCAAAGGTCATCATCTCGCCACGCCACATGCCAGAGAGCTCGTCATTTTTTGTTTTAAGCTCCTTCAGTTGAACTTCGATCTCCTTGAGTCGCTTGTCATTAGTTCCTGTTTTTGCAGCCTTGGCAGGTGCGCGCTTCTTTGACGGCATAATTTCAGCCTCTAGCGCCTTTTTCTCGATCTCGAGGCGCGTTATCTCCCGGCGAATCTTGTCGATTTCCGTTGGCGTGCTCTCTGTCTCCATTTTTAGCGCAGCCGCTGCCTCGTCGATGAGATCGATGGCCTTGTCCGGCAAAAACCGATCACTGATGTAACGCGCGGAAAGGTTAACTGCAGCAATCAGCGCCCGGTCAGAGATACGCAGTCCGTGATGAATCTCATATTTTTCTTTGAGGCCACGCAAAATAGAAACTGAGTCTTCAATAGATGGCTCTTCAACGATTATGGGAGCGAAGCGACGCTCTAAGGCCGGATCCTTTTCAATATGTCGGTGATACTCGCGCGTCGTGGTCGCGCCAATCGCGTGCAGCTCGCCGCGTGCCAGAGCTGGCTTCAATAAATTGCTGGCATCAATGGCTCCCTCGGCAGCTCCGGCGCCAACGATCATATGGATCTCATCAATGAATAAAATAAGACGTCCGGCAGAGTTTTGAATCTCTTTAATAAAGGCTTTTAAACGGTCTTCAAACTCCCCACGGAACTTGGTTCCGGCGATTAAGGAACCAATGTCGAGCATAATCACCTCTTTACCTTTGAGTGTTTCCGGAACCTCACCGGCAATTATTTTCTGCGCGAGTCCTTCAACAATCGCGGTCTTACCAACTCCCGGCTCACCGATAAGCACCGGATTATTTTTGGTGCGGCGAGAAAGCACCTGAATCACGCGGCGCAGCTCTTCTTCGCGGCCAATAACCGGGTCGAGCTTGCCTTCTCGGGCTTTGCTGGTCAGGTTCACGGCATATTTTTCCAAAACCTGGAATTTACTCTCCGGAGTCTCGTCGGTGACGCGTGCGCTTCCCCGCAGCTGAGCTAAGGCTTTAATAGCGCTCTCGCGACGGAGTCCGGATTTTTCTAAGAGCGCTCGTGCGGTTGAATCAGTATCGAGCATGGCCAGCAATAAATGTTCGCAAGAAATAAACTCGTCTTTTTGAGCAAGTGCTACTTTAGAAGCCTTTTCCAAAATCTGCATCAGCTCCTGACTGAGGTAGAGCTGGCCAACCGTGGTCGAGGTAAAGATCTTGGGCATCGCCTTGATCATCTCCTGCACCTCTTGGTCTAAGGCCTCTACATTAATATTGGTTTTAATGAGCATCGGCACAACCAACGACTGCTCGTCGTTAATCAGACTCGAGAGCAGGTGAATAGCCCGAAACTCACCGTGGCTATTTGAAGCCGCCAGCTCCTGCGCGTTCTGCAGCGCCTCCTGGGCTTTGATAGTAAACCGGTTGAAATTTTTGTTGTTCATTGGCATAGGTTTTGGACTTAGATTCTAGGGTTATTATAGCACCCCTGTCAACGTCTTTAAAAACGCATCAATTTCTATTTTTGTGGTCGGGCGGCCAAGGGTCAGGCGGAGGCTGTTTTTGGCGCGGTCATTCTTAAAACCCATGGCCAAAAGGACGTGGGATGGATCAATGGAACGCGCCGAGCAGGCCGAGCCGGAAGAAATGGCGATGCCCTTCAAATCCAAAGCAACCAACATTTTTTCGCCTAACATCTTTGGGATATAAAAATTTAGATTATTCGGGAGACGATCTTTCAATGAGCCGTTCGTCTGCGCATTTGGAAATATCTTCTTAATCCCCTGCCAGGCGTAGTCGCGCAGCTCGCAAACTCTCTGTGATTCTTTTTCACGCATCGTCTCAACTAATTCTACGGCTTTATCAAAGCCAACAATGCCGGGCACGTTTTCGGTGCCACTACGCAGACCACCCTCCTGCCCACCGCCGCTAATCGCCGCATCGATCGGGTATTCACGGTTTACGCCGATTCCGCCAGCTGGCGGATTGCTGCGCACATACAGCGCGCCAACTCCCTTGGGTCCATAGATTTTCTGGGAAGAGATGGTCAGCAGATCGACGCCAAGGCTATCGACAGTGCAATCTAGATACTGAAACGCCTGCACCGCATCGGTATGGAATAAAGGAAACTCGAAACTAGAATCTTGAATTTTGAATGGAATTTTTTTTCTGGTTTCTATATTCGAGTTTCTATATTCTTTCACTATCTTCGCGATTTCCGCGATAGGCTGAATTACTCCCGTTTCGTTGTTCGCGTACATGACCGACACCAGCGCTGTATGTTCGTTTAAAGCCGCCTTCAGCTTTTTCAAATCAATAATTCCCTCTTTTGAAACGGGAATAATAACCGGATCAACGAGATTCTGCACGAGATCTTGTGCGGCATTTAAAATTGATTCGTGCTCTATCGCGGAAATAATAATCCGCGGTTTAGGAAAGCGGCGCATGATGCCGCGAAGAACCAAATTGTTTGCCTCAGTTGCCGAGCCCGTGAAAATAATCTCCGGGTACTGGGCGCCCAAAGCGCTCGCAATAGTCTGCCGCGCGGAAAATACTGCTGCCGACGCACGCTGGCCATATGAATGAAGCGAGCCCGGATTGCCAAAGTCTTTCGTGAAATAAGGCAACATCGCTTCTACTACCCTCCGATCAACCGGGGTAGCGGCTGCATAATCTAAATAGATACCTTTCATAATTCGTATGGTAACCTAAGAATAGGAGGAACGCCATGACCGACAACGTCCAAGCCTGGCTCGTGGAGCTCGGAATCGTGACACTGTGCAGCCTTGCTGCCAGCATCAGCGTCTATCGCTACAAGCAGGGTCAGCGGTGGATAGCGCAGGCCTTCGCCGAACAGAAGGCCTGGCGCAAGGCGCTGGCGGCGGCGACACAGCCGTGCTATCTCGCACTCCCGGCCCATCCCGCGCCCGATACTGAATTTCATTCAGGGTCGGGCGCAACACATTTGAAAACACTTCTGT
>JAHFLG010000022.1 GCA_023244975.1 Candidatus Harrisonbacteria bacterium | reverse complement strand
TCGCAAAAGGCAACGAACACGGCATTATCATACGAAGCAAAAGCATAGCAGCCGGGCTTGCCGGTTTATTTGAATTCTTCTGGGCGAGCGTGTAATTACGAGCGGGAGGCCGGCATGACAATATCCCAGAGCGCGCCGGCGGCATCCCTAACCTTGCCGGTCATGGGCGCGTGGTGGAGGTCGATAAAGGGCATGGAATTACATTCAATGACGCCGCTGGCCGGAGTGTCGCGCCAAGACTTACTGATATCGGAAATAATAAAGTCGATGCCGACGAGGGGCTCATTGCCGAGGGCAACGGCAACTTTTTCAAATACCGCGATATTGTCTGGGTGGACTTCATCGGTCACATCAGCATTGCTCGCGCCGCTGCTGCGGCCAACCTTCTGGTGCAGGGCAACCATCTGGCCTTTTTGTGGAATGCCGTCCCACTGTAAATTTTGATGCGTGAGCTCTTCATCAGCCTCGTCGCCAATCTCAATCTGGTGGAAAATCTCGCCGTTACGGAGGGGATTCTGGTTTTCAATATCTACAAGTTCGCGCACAGTCCGAGTGCCGTCGCCAATAACATGCGGGGGATCACGGCGGAGCACACCGACAACCTTACCGCCGATAACTGTGGCACGGTGGACCGGCCCAACCAGCTCGGCTTCAACAACGACCCACGGAGAAAGAACTTTCGCGACCGTAAATCCATGGAGGAGCTCGGGTTCAGAATTAATATGAATAGTTGTGTGTCGGCTACGGCTTCCGAGGTTTGGCTTGGTAATCACCGGTCCGGCAACCTCGTGCCAGATTTTTTTCGCGGTAGCAAAACGAAAGGCGACTCCGCCCTTGGCCACGGGAATACCGGCGGCGATAAACTTACCTTTCATAATGCCCTTGTCGTCCATCCAGTCCATACCTCTACTTGGTCGGCCATCAGGCCGTGGAAGCGCCGTAAAAATCCTGGTTCTTCCTTTATATTGTGCTGTACATAGCTCAGTTGGCCGGCCAAAGGCATACATCTCCTTCATATCAATGCCACGCTTTTTCGCCTGCTGCCAAAAGCGGGTCAGTCGCATGCTATCCTTTGGTCCCGGCTCGGTCATAATCTTTCCAAGATGCAAAAACTGCAACATTTTAAAAAACCCCGGACCCATGCGCTCGCCGCCAAGCTTCATAAACAGCGGTTCGGCCCAGCGCCAGATAGCGTCCATGACTTTGTTATACGGACGCCAAAACCAACCCATGATAATTGACCACTTCTCAACCGCGTGCGGAATCGGCGTCGGCCCGCAATCAACGCAGGCAACCTTCTGATGTTCTGACATAAAAATAGTATATCACGAGCACCTACTGAACGACGCGCTGGTCGAGGATGCGGGCGAGGGCTTCGATTTGGCCGAGGTCCACGAAGCTGGGGATGCCGGTGTAGCAGTTCTTTTTTGATAAGATGGCAGCGCCGCCGGAGTTGCCGCGCTCAACTTTTGCGGAAGTAATAAAATAGTTTCCATCGGTGCCGGACACGATGCCTTCAGTAGCGGTAACATCAGTTTGCGATCCGATACTCGGATACCCAAGAATGACCACGCTATCCCCGGTAGCCGGGGCCTGCGAGCAACGCCCTGCGCCAGCGAGCGAGCGAATATACTGCGAAGGCGCCGGAATCGTAATAATCGCGGCATCAACGCCACTCACGATAGAAATATTAGCGCTGTTTATCGTATACGTCGTGTTTTCGTCCGGAAACCTAATCGTACATTGATTGGGCAGAGAGTCTTTGTAATTCACAACGTGGCCATTGGTTATAAGCTTGGCGCCCGTCACGCCTCCGGCGAAGAGTGTGCCTGACCCGGTGCCAATTGCGCCACTACCATCAGAAAATTTCCACTCGCATTTGACTATGGCTACCCGTGTTCGCCAACTACTAATGATAGCTGTCAAATCAACTGGCTTATTTTGGTTAATCGTCTGCTGGAGCTGCGAGATCTGTTGAGCTGATGCAGCCGCGTCGGCTCGGCTCGTGGCTTCAGCTGCAAGCTGTTTGGCGGTGGCCTCTTTGATCTGATCCTGAGCGGTCTTACTAGCTTTTACGAGCACATTAATAGAGAGCTGAGCATGATCGATTTGCTGTTGCTGCAATTCAAGTTTTCGATCCAACAACTGCTCGTGAGCGACCTGTGCCGTCTGAATTGCCTGAAAATAGCGAACCACGCCAAATCCGGCGACGGCGATCAGAACAAACATAGTTATCAGTACCTCTACAATAACGCGTGGTCTCATGCTCTTATAATAGCGTATTCATCCTTTGTTTATATAACGGGAAGCTTGTGTAGACCTCTGCCGGCATACCAATCTGCTTCGCGCTCCTGATATTTTCAGGATCATCGTCCCAAAACAAAACTTCATTCGCACTCAGGCCACCCAGATCAGCAAGAATAGCTTGATAAAATTTCGGATCAGGCTTCTTATAGGTCAGTCCGGATGATGAATAAACCGTATCAAAGATATGGCCAAGACCCATTTCGTTCGTTATATATCCTGTGCGATGCTTTTCGTTATTGGTTGCGAGCGCACAGATGATGCCTTTGGCACGCAGCTCCTGGATATGGGCCACGATCTTATCATTAATACCATGCTCGGACTTAAACCAATATGCCAGCAGTTCGTCTGCACTGCCAGACCATTGCCACTGCTTCAGGCGCGCAGGTGTCAGCAACTCTTTTAGATCAGCTTGACCAGTCAGGCAAGACTGAAATTCACCGTCGAAAAAATCCAAGAGCGTGGCCATCGGAATCCCAAACTCCTTGACATACACCTCACTAAAAAGATGTTTCTTATTAATAACGACCCCATCGGCATCAAAAAGGACTGCTTTAAGCCTACTCATTATTTGGTAAGAGTATCATGATATACTGTATTGATGAAGTTTTTTATTGCTTCCAGCTGGTCTCATCTTAAGGATATAGAGTCCCTCAGCGACAATCTCGTTTCGCTCGGTCACAGCGTGGTCAACGACACCAAGAGCAAGCGCCCAGAGGCTTTGTTTACGCCCGGCGATGACTGGCGCGGTCGGACTGAGCTGCGAAAAATTTTTGAAGAAAATGTTACCGGCATTGAAGAAAGCGATACAATAATTCTGCTCTTGCCGGCAGGAGCGACTGCTCACATTTCAGCCGGCATCGGCTATGGCTTCGGCAAACGACTCATTCTCATTGGTAGTCCAAAAGCCGCGGAAGCCCAATATTTTATCTTCAACGAAGATCATAAGACAATCGAGGAGTACATTGCTTCTTTGAAAAAATAATATGCATAACGCGCTCGAATTTTTTATTCAGGCTAATCCATTCATTGTATATGCCCTCATCTTTCTCGGCATGCTTATTGAAGGCGAGGGCATCATTCTCTTTGCCAGCATCTTTGCCTGGCAGGGACTTATTAGTTGGCCAATGCTCGGTATTGTCGTCATTATTGGCACTATTTGCGGCGACCTACTCTGGTACAGCGCCGGCAAATATCTAAAAAATACTGCATTCGGCATTTGGCTTGATAAGCGATATGAAAAAACCGGCCATTGGGTCTATGAACACATCGTCAGCCGATACGGAAGATACGCACTTATTTCAAAATTCATGTACTTCACAACGCGTCCGACTATTTTTTTGGCGGGCTGGCACGGCTTTGATTTTAAAAAATTCTTTAAAGCGACCTCTATCGCCACAATTATCTGGGCATTTGCAATGATCATTGTAGGCTACTTCTTTGGTTACACAGTATACTTAATAGGATACAAAAAAGTGTTGCGTAAAATTGAACTCTTCGCTGCCGGACTCTTCATTATGGTCTTTCTCATCGAATACGTTCTCAAACGAAAATTTTGGAAGCAACCGACTAGCGAAATCAAATAACTATCATGGAACAGCCTCAGCTCCGCCAAGACTTAGTCTCGCAGGATTGGGTACTTATCGCCCCTAAACGCTCACAGCGAGGAAATGAGAAGCCTATAGCAACACGCTCACAAACTCCGATCGAGAGCTGTCCATTTGAGCACATCTTAAAAGAAGAAGCACTCTTATACTACGGGGAAGGGGCTCAGTGGCGCGTCGTGGTTATTAAAAATAAATATCCGGCACTCAAACATGCCGATGTCTGCCCGGTACGCTCTGCGCATGGCCCTTATATCTCTATGTACGGCAGCGGCGAGCATGAGCTGCTGCTGACCCGCGACCACACGAAAAATTTATCTGATCTTTCAATGTCAGAATCAGGTGAGGTATTTATGGCTCTTATAGAACGTTACAAAGCCCTCGCAGACGAAAAATGTATGCAATATATTTCTATCTTTCAAAATTGGGGAGCAAGCGCCGGAGCGTCGCAATCGCATCCGCACCACCAGATTCTCGCTCTTCCGGTTATCCCGCCGCACGTTAAGCGTTCACTCTATGGAGCGCGACGGTATTTTGATACTCATAAGCGCTGCGCCCACTGTGAGATCATCGCATTTGAAAGAAAAGAAAATCTGCGAATCATATTTGAAAATGATGATGCGATTATCACCGCCCCTTATGCCTCCAAACAGGCATTTGAAATGAAGATCTATCCCAAACATCATATTCCGCATTTTGAAAAAACTCCGCCCCATATTCTTGTCGGTGTCATCGAGGCATTGCGATTTTCCCTAACCAGCCTCAAACAAAAACTCGGCAATCCCGATTACAACTATTTTATTCATACCGGACCGGTCAACAACTCAACCGATCACTACCATTGGCATATTGAAATTCATCCGCGCCTCAACATCTCAGCCGGATTTGAACTCAGTACGCAAATCGTTATTAATCCGGTGGCTCCCGAGGATGCCGCTATTCTGCTCCGTCAATGAACATACGACGACTTGGCATCATTCTTGAGCCGACTTCACTTGCGTTTGAAAAAAACGGCGTGCTCAATCCGGGCTGCATTGAAAAAAACGGCGCTCTGCATATGCTCTACCGGGCAGTAGACAAGATGGATCGTTCAAGCATCGGCTACTGCCGACTTATAGATAACAAAGTTGTTGAGCGCCTGCCTTATCCGGTACTCTTTCCTCAGTATGACTACGAACGCCAGGGGATTGAAGATCCGCGCATTGTGTACTTTGAAGGTATATATTACGTCTTTTATACCGCCTATGACGGAACCAATGCCATTGTCGCCTACGCCACTAGTTTTGATCTCGTAGAATTTAAAAAACAGGGGATACTGACTCCGCAAATTCCTTATACGCAAACTGCCTATGGGGTTGGGCCAGGCACATTTTTATGGGAAAAAGATGCTTTTATTTTTCCAAAACGCATCAATGGCAAGATCGCCTTTATGCACCGAATTTTGCCGGGTATCCAGATCATGTACGCTGATTCATTCGCAGACTTTAATGAAGAACGGTGGCAGACATATCTAAAGGAATGCAAAAAATTCACCGTGCTCCAGCCGACCTATCAATTTGAAATGCCTAAAATCGGCGGAGGATGCGCCCCAATTGAAACTCCGCATGGCTGGCTCCTCATTTACCATGCGGTTGAACAAAGCAGCAGAGGTAGAAGGTATCACGCCGCCGCCGCGCTACTTGATCTCAATAATCCGTTCCATGTGCTGGGACGACTTCCGTATCCGCTCTTTTCACCTCAGGAACCGTGGGAATTCCGTGCACCCAATGACGGCATTGTCTTCCCCAGCGGAGCCTCTGCCATGGGAAACACACTCACTATTTTCTATGGCGCTGCTGATACTAGAATTGGCGCTGTTCAAATAAGCATTGACTCTCTTGTCACAGAGCTTCTAAGTACGAAATTAGCATAATATCTCGTTTTATTGTATAATAGAATGGTTAGATATATCACATATTTGCCTAGGCAAGTATGTTTTTTGTTTTATACAGCATGGTGCAAAAGCTCAATCACACATCCCAGATCGTCTTCCTTTCGACCTTTCCGCCCCGTGAATGCGGCATTGCTTCATTCACTCAGGATCTGGCGAACTCGTTTAATGATTTATTTGCCCCGCACATAGAATCCAAGGTAGTAGCCATGAATGTTGATGAAGTCAGTGGCAACAACTATCCGAATAAGGTCATCTATACTATCAGTCAGAATCGTCGGGATCAGTACCGCGCGATCGCGCGACAGTTGAACGATCTACCTCAAGTCAAGATTGTCAGCATTCAGCACGAGTTCGGCATCTTTGGTGGTGACTGGGGAGAGTATGTCCTCGAGTTTGCAGAGGAGCTGACCAAGCCGCTGATCATCACCTTTCACACCGTTCTCCCGAAGCCGAAGAAGAAAATGCTATTGCTTGTCCGTGCTCTCGGTGTCCGCGCAGAAAAGGTTACGGTCATGACGAAGCGATCAAAACATATTCTGGAAAAAATATATGGAATTCCCGCTGAAAAAATCGCGGTAATCCCGCACGGCATCCACTCCGGCACATTCATAGCGACTAAAACAGCAAAGGCGACTTTAGGGCTTTCGCAATATAAAACTCTTAGTAGTTTTGGACTCCTCGGGCGCGGCAAAGGCCTGGAATACGCGATCGAAGCGCTGCCTAAAATCGCCGCAAAGTACCCGAATGTTCGATTACTCATTCTTGGAGCGACGCACCCCGTCGTACTGCGGCAGTCCGGAGAGGAGTACCGGAATTTTCTAAAACAAAAAGTATCTGCACTTGGAATGAACGAGTACGTCCGCTTTTATGACAAATATCTAAGCCTTAGAGAACTGCTCATGTTCCTTAGGGCGACCGACATATATCTAGCTGTTTCTCAAAATCCTGACCAGGCCGTTTCAGGAACTCTTTCCTATGCACTTGGCGCCGGCCGACCCGTGATTGCCACCGCGTTTGCTCAGGCTCAAGAGGATATTACTCATGATGTCGGACGACTCGTTAATTTCAAAGAATCGAAAGGCATTATGAAAGCGACACTAGAACTCCTTGACCATGAAGAGTTGCGAGTGGCCATGGGAAGAAGCGCTTATTTTAAAACCCGGCCGATGGTCTGGCCCAATGTCGTCATCGCTTATATGAAATTATTTTCCGCTCTCGCCCCGGAGCTCAGAGCTGAAGCTAAACACCTGCCCAAGATCAAGCTTGGTCACATCGTACGAATGACCACCGATGTGGGCATCCTACAATTTTCAAAACTCAGTCAGCCCAACCCGTCTTCAGGCTATACTGTTGATGACAACGCGCGGGCACTCATCGCTATGGTAAGCTATTATACTCGCTATAAATCGCCGATTGCACTCAAGCTTGCCACCATCTACCTGAACTTTCTTGAGTACACCCAAACTCAGTCTGGATATTTTAATAATTACGTCCAGTTCGATAAACAGTTCAGCCCTCAAAATACTCAGGAGAATATGGAGGATCCGACCGCTCGCGCTCTCCATGCTCTCGTCGTCACTGCCACAACCAGCGCTGTGCCAAAGAAACTAAAAGAAAAAGCCGCTGCTTTATTTCTGTACTCAAGCAAAAAGCAGATTGCGTTTACCCATCTGCGGTCAAACGCTTTCTATGCTCAAGCTCTGGCTTGCTGGCTCACAATCTGGCCACAGCCAAAACTGACTAAGCAGCTTGAACGCGCCTGCACTATATTAGTAACGGCATACGCAAAAACAGTAAGTCCGGACTGGCAGTGGTTCGAACATCAACTGACCTATGCCAATGCAGCTCTGCCCGAGGCGCTACTGGCCGGCTACAAAATTACCGGCAAAAAAATCTATTTGAAAACCGCACACGTCACGCTTGAATTTCTTATCTCAAAAACATTTCGCGATTCTATGTATGTGCCCATTGGCCAGGCCGGATGGCATATCCGCGGAGAGCGCCGCGCGCTGCATGATCAGCAGCCTGAAGATCCCGCGGCCATGGTGCAGACGCTGAATACTATGTTTGCAATTTCAGGAGATCGTCGTTATAAAACTCTCCAACATACAGCATTCGATTGGTTCCTAGGGGATAACACCTTGAGCCAGGTAGTGTATGATCAAACTACGGGTGGCTGCTACGACGGCTTGCAGGAAACGCGACTAAACCTGAACCAGGGCGCCGAAAGTACGATCTCGTATCTACTCGCCAGACTACTTTTTTAACATGAAAACTAAACTCAAACAGATTGTCATTATTGGCGGGGCAGAGGGAACGACTGCGGTTGCCCGCGCCCTAAAGGCCACCGGTGCTTATATTTCTATTATTCAGACGCCAGCAGATGATGGCGGAAGCGGGGGAGCCATGCGAGCGGCCTTTGATATGATGGCTCCGGGTGATACTCGCCGAGCTCTGATTGCCCTCTCGGAACTCAAAGATAAAGCCTTTCTGCATCTGTTTGCCTATCGGTATCCGACCGGCCCTCTTAAAGGAGAGGTTGTCGGCAATTTAATCTTAGCCGGCCTGACCCTGCAAACCAACAACTTTGAAAAAACGATTGAAGTCACAAAAAAAATCTTGAAGGTGAAAGGCGATGTTATTCCAGCCAGCCTGCAAGTACCAACCCTCTATGCGAAGCTTGAAAATGGAAAAATTATTAGAGGCGAAACAAACCTATATATTCCTCGGTACAATCCACGACTACATATTGAGCAAGTCTGGTTCCTGCCTTCGGTGCCATTGAATCAAAAGGCAAAAAAAACTATTCTAGCGGCTGACCTGATCATCCTCGGACCCGGATCCTTGTATTCTTCGATCATTCCTAATCTACTCGTAACCGGTATGCCGGCTGCACTGAAAAAAACAAAAGCAACGGTCATCTACATCGTCAATCCAATCAATCAACCAGGCCAAACTATGGATTTCTCAGCACAAGATTATGTTGATATCGTTACTCGATATGCCGGCGCAGGAACTATTGACATAGCCCTGACCCCAACCATGATCCAGCCAAAAAACCCAAAAAAGTTATATACTCCAGAAAATCTCCGCAAAGCACTGAAGCAGTTTCTGGGTTAAGCTTTTTCTGCCTCTTCTTCAGCAGCATCTGCAGCGCCCATACCTTCGCCCGGCAGCAGGACTTTTTTAGCAACTTCACGAGTTCGTTGTTCAATATCTTTGAGCAACTTTTTATCTTCTTTCAATTTATTGGTCGAGGCATCAATACCCACCGCAATCTTCTGGCCTTCAAACGAGTAGGTTGAGCCGGCCTTGGTGACGGTGCCATATTTGAGGCCAGTCGTTAAAACGTCGCCTTCGTAGGAGATGCCGGTGCCGTACATAATATCAAACTCCGCTATTTTAAACGGCGCGGCAACTTTGTTCTTCACTATTTTGGCCTTAACCCGCCCGCCCACGACCTCTTCGGCCTTCTTAATTTGGGCAATACGGCGGATATCGATACGAACCGAGGAGGCAAACTTCAGAGCATTACCGCCCGGAGTTGTTTCAGGATTACCGAACATGACACCGATCTTCATTCTAATTTGGTTGATAAAAATAATCAGCACGTTGTAGCGGGCAGTAATGGCCGTCAGCTTACGCAGCGCCTGACTCATCATGCGCGCCTGTAGCCCCATAAACTGCTGACCCATCTCGCCTTCGATTTCAGCGCGAGGAGCGAGAGCTGCGACCGAGTCAACAACCACAATACCTACCATGCCGGATCGCACTAAGCTTTCCAAAATGTTTAACCCCTCCTCGCCATTGTCGGGTTGGGAAATTAACAACTCTTTTATTTTTACGCCAAGACGCTCGGCATATTCCGGATCCAGGGCGTGTTCAGCATCAATGTAGGCGGCGCGCTTGCCCATTTTTTGCGCCTGCGCCACCACATTGAGAGCGAGGGTGCTTTTACCGGAACTCTCTGGGCCATAGATCTCAACGATGCGCCCCTGCGGCAATCCGCCAACACCAAGGGCAAGATCAAGAGAAAAACTACCGGTCGGAATCACATCAACATCAACATTACGAGCATCACCAAGGGTCATAATTGAACCCTCGCCAAACTTACCCTGTAAATCATCCATTAACGCTGCGATATCTTTGAATTCTGCTTTTGGTTTTTCTTCTTTCTTATCTTTTTTAACCATACAAATTGTTGTTAATGATTGTGGATATTATACCAGTTACTGAGTAGAAGATGAAGTCCTGACGCTGGTCGGAACTGTGGTCGAGGCTTCTTGATAATACACGTGCTTAACTACGCTGATTTGACGACCCAAAAACCGCGAGACCATAAATTCTATAGTGTTCAGCTCGGGACTGAGTGGATACTCTATGGTAAATGATCCTTCGGCAGTCAGCGGTGCAGCTTGGCCATTAATCAGAAGCTTGTCACCGGGCTGGATCTGCCCAACCAACTGGATGGAAGCCTCATTAACAATATACGGATCGCCACTGTTCTGAGGTGGCATACTGAGTGCCAAGCTCGGTTTACCAAAAAATCCGCTGTTACTAAGCACATATCCTAAAATAATCACTGCGCATATGCCACCACCTATGAGATACCGCCGACGCGAAGAGGGAAGGGCAAAGCGATTGCCCGGAAGCATGTCCGCAGCTCCGGAAACTTTTTCGTTAAACTCAGCCTTGTACTGCTCAATAACCTCAGTTGGGGTCAGAGACAACACTTCGGCCAACCGAATCAAATAGATCCGCACATATGGAAACGCCGGCAAGGCATCTCGATGATCGTTGATAATCGCGTTGAGATACGACTCCGGCATACCAGTTCGCTCTACCACGTCCCTCACGCTCAAATCCTTTGCTTCAATATTGTCCAAAATAATCTCCCGTAATCTCCTCTGTTCCATAGTTTCGGTATGATACCACTCCGACCAAACTACTGTCCATTCAACACATCAATATCGTCTTCAAACTGCTTCATACGAGAGAGCGTAGCGCTGCCATACGTATATAGATGACGGCGCCAGTTGCCTCCGGCATAGTAACGAGCGGCTGCGCAACGAACCTGCCCGTCACCGTTGTAACTTGAACAGGCGCTCAAAGAATCTTTAAGATACAAAGCGGTTCCAACGAACGCATCACTATTTTTCCAGGGTGACGGTGGGGTACTCCCGGTAATTGAAGCGATCTTGCTGCGATAGAGCATCCACGTGGTCGGAATAAACTGCGCCGGACCCATAGCTCCTCCATAGCTGCCGTCTTTTGAAATAGGACAAGAAACCATCGTTGTGTCCGGATTTAAGCCAAGCTCAGTGGTGATCGTAAGAAATGAAGCAACATCGTTGCGAATCGACTTAGGCGGACCCGGCGCCATCGCTGTCGTATAGCTGCACTTACCGACGTTCTGTCCCAACCGACTCTCACGATCAAGCACAGCAAGAAGGAGGGGAGCTGGAGTACCCGTAGCATCCTGGGCGAATTTGGCAAAATCGTACGCCTGCTGAAAAGTCATCTCGCCGCCGCCAAGCAATTGGAAGATCTTGTTTCGTATCTGCGCTGCAGTCTGCTTTTTCTGAGATACTATCTGCTGATATTTCTGCTCGTTACCCTTAGTCGCGACCAAAAGCTGATCCTTTTCAGTTTTCGTTGAAAGCACTGCCGCTCGTTGAGAATCTTGGAAAGCCTTAAGCGCGGCGACATCGCTCTTGCGAGCTGCCAAGTCATCTTTTTCCTGGAGCAATTGCTGCTTCAAATCATTGATCTGCTGAACCGTTGCCGTCAGAGAAGTCTGTACATCCATTAAATCATTAAGGTCATTAAAAAAATCAGACAAGTTAGGATTTTTAAGCAAGACGGCCACTAAACTGACATTTTCGTTTTCATAAGCGCTTTGAAGAGTGTCCATCATGGCCTGCTTATTGAAGGTCAACTTATCTTGAGTGGTGACTATTTGAGATTTATTGTCATCAATCTCACGGTTAAGTTTATCCAAAGAAATGTTGATCGCCTTAATTTTGAGACCTAGGCTGGCTATCTTGGCGTTGAGACTGTCTATTTCAGACTTCAGTGAAACACCCTGTTTTCGATATGCGCTCACGGTTGCCTCATCATCAGCAATTTGAGCTTCAAGATCCTTAAGTTGGGCTTCCAGCTGGGCACGCTCACTATCACTAGGACTTGCCGCAAATAACGACTGGTTTGGCGCAAACGCCAGGCCAAACATGAGATAGGCTATCATTAAAAGAACTACAACTAGCTTAAAAGGCTTTGTAGAGCCAAAGTGTGATTTTGATCTAAGCAAATTAACGCGGTGCGGAAGCTCTGAATACGTATTCAGACGGCTGGTTTTGATGTCCAAAAATAGGCGTGGCTTCACCCTCCTAGTATACCATGATGCGCGAGCCTATTTCTTGGCGTCTTTAGCAGGAGCAGCAGCCGGCTTTCCGGCCGTAGCGGGAGCGGCGGCGGCATCAGCCGGAGTAGCGGCATCAGCAGCAGCCTTAGCCTCCTTCTTCTCGTCACCCTCAGTCTTGATAGTGCTGACGTCGGCGGCGGCGGCCAGCTTAGCCTCTTCTTCTTCAGTCATACGGGCAGTGATGGTAGCAACCACAAACTCAGTGTCAGCAAGCACTTTAACAGCCTTGCCAACCGGCAACTCTTTTACTTTGATGCTTGAACCAATATCGACAAGGGTAGAAATGTTAACCTCAATAGAGTGCGGAATATCCTGAGGAAAGGCCTCAACTTCGATTTCTGAAATAGCTTTAATAAGGGTTCCTTGTTTTTCTTTGACACCAACAGATTCCCCAACAAAGACGAGCGGTACCTTGATCTTGAGCTTCTCGTCCAAACGAACCTGATAAAAGTCGATGCCGGTCACTTCATCGGAAACCGGATCGGTAATGACCTCGTGAATCATGACGGGGTGCTTTTTGCCCTCAACAACGAGCTCAATCATCGTGCTCTCACCAGCAGCTTTAAATACTTTTTTAAAATCCTTAACAGCAACTGAAAGATGGGCGTTTTCAACGCCATGGCCATAGAGTTCAGCCGGCAGCCAACCCTGGCTGCGCAGCGCTTTAACAGCCTTGCCAAATTTGTCTCGTTTTTGTGCGACTAATTCCATATGATTACGAATTAGGAAATAATAGCCTAAGACGGCGAGTAAGGCAAGAGGTAAGCTATTTGCCAGCCTTAATCTCCCAGTCGAGCTGCATACGCGGAATCATCTGGTTTGGATTCCAGTCTTTTTTTAAGGTTTTCAAATCTTGACTGTGCTGATACTTACCTTTTTCAGTCGCATAGTCAGAACCCTTCTCATTGAGTGGCGCGACTTCATAAAAGACCATTTGAGCGATGCGGCGGCCGACAATCAGGGGGATAGTGAAGTGCTGCGAGTTGTTGGTTATCTCCATGGTCCACCGGTTGATGTAGCCGATGTCACCCCAGCCGGCGTCTTTGCAGACCTCGATAAAGTTGCGGCCCAAACTGGAACGCGCATACATTTTAGAAACGCAGATATCGCGGCCGCCGATAAATTCAACGGTGTGACCTAAAATTGTCTCGCCCGGATGAAGTAAAATGACCTTGGCAGAGTCGGGGACGTTGCGAAACTCCGGCAAATCCATCTCCTTTTTCATCTGTTTCACGGTCTCGGCGCGGTGCGGCCCGTTCCAGACAAACTTGGTGCTCTTCTCATCATATATATTGTGCAGGGTCGCGCGGGTGGCCGGATGGGTCTCGCGCCAGTACCACTCACCTAAGGTCAGGTCGTAGCTGGTGGTCTTAAGATTTCGTGTGTCAAAAGGATCGATAACAATCGTCCCTTTCTTCATGTGCCGCTTGATATCAGGCCTAGATAAAAGCATATGGGGAAAGTATAACGAGAGCGACCGAACTCCGCAATCCCTGCGGAGTTCGGTCTTTGGTATTTCAAAAAATTTTGATATGATGACGGTATGAAGGAATACCTGGACCTGGTGAAATATGTGTTAGCGAACGGCCAACAGAGGAAGAGCCGGACGGGAACGGACACGATTTCGGTATTTGGCTATCACTACAAAATTGATTTAACAAAAGGGTTTCCACTCCTGACCACTAAAAAAGTAAACTTCGGCGCTGTCATTCACGAGCTGCTCTGGTACTTAACAGGCGACACACACATCCGAAATCTGCGAGAGCACACGAAAATCTGGGACGCCTGGACCTCGGCTGAAAAAAACTGGGAGGTCGGCAACCTCTACGGCCATCAGTGGGTGAAGTGGGAGCAGTACCTGGAAGACCCGAAGACGCACGAGATAAAACTCAATTACATCAACCAGATTCAGGAGGTGATTAATTTAATCAAATCCAATCACAACGACCGGCGCATGGTGGTCACTGCCTGGAACCCGTCGGATCTCTATACCCCCAAAGACCACCCCAAGCACCCGGGCCTGCCGAGCTGCCACTCGATGTTTATGTTTTATGTTAGTAACGACAACAAACTCAACTGCCACCTGACTCAGCGCTCAGCCGACATCATGCTTGGCGTCCCTTTTAATATCGCCTGCTACAGCACGCTCACCCAGATGATTGCTAGCGAGTGCGGGCTGGCTGGCGTTGGGGAGTTTAGCCACTACCTTAACGACGCGCATATATATGTAAACCATATCGATGGCGCGAAAGAGCAGGTCACACGCACCCCCGGCTCACGACCAACGCTCACCATCGCCAAAAAACCCTTCTGGGATTTGAAATTCGAAGATTTTGTCTTAACTGACTACACTCCGCAGGCCCCTATTAAGTTCCCGATAGCCGTTTAAATATATGTTGGCTCTCATCGCAGCAGTAGCTAAAAATGGAGTCATCGGCGACAAAAATGATCTGCTCTGGCACCTGCCGGAAGACTTAAAACGCTTCAAAGAGCTGACTACCGGCAAAACCGTTATTATGGGCAGAAAAACCTTTGAGTCGATTTATAAGCGCCTCGGCAAGGGTCTACCCAACCGCACCAACGTGGTTATCACCCGGCAAACCGACATGCAGGTGCCCGAAGGAGTTATTCTACAAAGCAACATCCATGACGCCATGCGTAGCCATGCCGGCTCCGACATCTTTGTCATCGGCGGCGGTGAGATCTACCGCCAGACCATCGACCTAGCCGACACCCTCTACATCACCCACATGCACCAGGAGTTTACGGGCGACACCGTCTTTCCGCCAATCGACGAAAAAAAATGGCGGCTCGCCAGCGAAGAAGACCACGCCGGCTACTCGTTCGCGATTTATAAGCGAACCTAAAATTACTTCTCAAATTTAATAAATTTCTCCCTCGGAAGTTGAGACTGCTTCACGATCGCAAAAAATGTTCCTATGCGAAGAATACGATTGCCACAATGGATTGGAACGGGCACTGAAACATGTGATATAGAATGCTCAAAAATAGCATGACTGCCAGTCTGTCGCTTGAAAATAAATCCATTGGCTAACAAAATAATGATGATCTGCTTAGCAGTAAGCGACTTCATGAAACTTATGCACTTACCGAAACTTTAATCTCATCAATAATCGGCTTTTCAAGGTAGGTGGGTAATTCTTCTTTTTTTGATTCCAATTCTTCAATCCAAAGCTCAAGAACTTCTTTCGCCATCGCTTTAGCATGCTCAAAATTGTCGCCGCAGGTTACACATCCGGGAAAATCCGGAAATGAAACATTATACCCGCCTTCAATAGCAGGGGAAAATACGGCTGGATATTCAAGGATTTTACGCTTCAAAGCTTTCTTCATATCGCTATCATAGTATAACGACTACCGGTGCGCAACATTACAGAACCTCACTTCCCAAACTGGAGTCATGGGCGGTCGGGGGTGGAGATCTGCCAGAGCGCTTCGAAATAGTGGCGATGCGCGGCGGCGATGTCGGCGCTTTCGATGATCAAACCAAACATCTCACGCTTTGATGATAGGATCATCACTTTATTGCCATAGACATACGTGGTAGTAGAAAAATCCATACCTTCCGGCGCAAAGCGTAGATTCCGCAAATTACCTTCGCTGGTCGGATATGTACCGAGAATCTCGCCTTTGCGCGGCCGGACAACTTTCAAGTGAATTCCTTTTTTGACCCGCTTTTCAATAATTCGATCAACATACTCCTGGCCGAGCGCCTCACGTGTCGCCTGTGAAGCAAAAATGCCAACGAGCTGCTTGTCCGGAGCGGTCAGCGAATCTTCGTATGCCATTTTGTATCCTTCGACGCCCGGATAAAACAAAATTTTCGGTTTGAATTCAGTTTGCGCATTTATAGTTTCAAGTTGGGGGATTAACTCATCAAGCTCAAATTCTTGATCGCGCAAGAGTTTTTTAAGCATCTTCGGCGGCTGCGCCACAAACATGTTTCGTTTGCCCTCCGGCGCGATACTCACGAGTCCTTTAGTAATCAGCACATGCATCGCATCGTATGCGTTGGTGCGCCCAAGTTTTGCAGCGTCAGCCACCTTTTGTAGGGGAGCAGAACCGGTTTTTAACGCCGCGACATATAATCGAGACTGCTTGTGCGTGAGCCCGTATTTATGGAGTTGTTCCTCAAAATCAGATGATTTGTATTGCTTATCCATACATTTGATTATCCCTAATTTATTCATATATTGCAATATTTTGTACCAATTAATACAAAAGGTTCATCCTTTTTTTGACATATGAATTGAAAACATTTAGAAATAGGACAGGAGGTGAACCATGTCTGGTGATAAAGCGCTTTTCTCGATTGGAATCGTCTTGCTTTTCGGGGGCCTCGCTTTA
>JAHFLG010000021.1 GCA_023244975.1 Candidatus Harrisonbacteria bacterium | reverse complement strand
TCCGTACGCCAACGTTTTTTCTCCGCCGGAATTGTTCGCGACCATACCACCGACGGTGCAGAGCTCGCGGCTGGCCGGATACGCCGGCATAAAGAGATCGCGGCGCTTGGTTTCTTTATCAAGATCACGGTAGTAGACACCGGGATCAACCACCGCAAAATCGGCTCCGATTTCATGGATCTGGTTAAAATGCGCGGTCATATCCAGGACGATGCTTTCTGACAGTGGGCCACCGGTCATGTCCGTGCCTCCGCTGCGCGGAGTGAGTGAAATATTCCGTCCGACCTTCTTCGCATCAGCCACAAACTTCACTAAGCCTTTAATGTCTTCGCTGTCCTGAGGAAAAACTACTACTTCAGGCTTTATCTCAAAAATACTCGCGTCGCAACTGTACGTTGCCAGCGTCTCTTTGTCATCGCGTACTTCACCTTTAAAAAATTTCTTAATTTCCTCCGATAACATATACGACTAGAGTACTATAAAATCACAAATTCACAAACAAAAAGCACCCGCGCGTATCCGCGGGTGCTTTTTAATTTCAAGTCCAAAGGCTTACGCCGAGGAGCTTTAACCGCTTAGCGGCTAAAACCGCCGCGAGCAGGCCGTTCAGTCATGGGGCGAGCCTCATTGACTGTCAGAGGACGACCACCCATGTCCTTACCATTGAACATTTCAATGGCCTTCATGGCGTCAGCGTCGTTCTCCATTTCCACGAATCCGAAGCCCTTGCTGCGTCCGGACATCTTGTCCATGATGACGGTGGCAGTGGCTACAGCTCCGGCAGCCGCAAACGTGTTGCGGAGGTCGTCGCCAGTGGTTTCGTAAGGAAGGTTTCCTACGTACAACTTCTTCATTTCAATATATAACTTCTAAATTACGCTTGTAGAAAGACCGTCCTTGAAAACAGATACGAAACGTTATCAGAGGAGCACTACAGGCTTAAAACAATAGTAGCACGAGTTGCTTAAAATTACAAGGGAGCCTCCTTTTTCTTCTTATCTTTGGCTATTTGAGCCATCTCGGCGCGGTAGGCAGTCATACGATATTTGCAAAATTCACAAGTCTCCTTGGCTTCAGGCATATCCGGTGATTCCAGGCATTCTTTAATCTTGTGGATCGTCGGCTCAACCCAGGCGGTCTCGCCGTCAAATGGCAGAATCTTTACATCGAACTCAAGTTTGGAATCAAACGCCTTGGCGTCTTTTTTGCCATTCACATAGACAAAATAACCGGTTTTAGAGACCGCAAAACCAAGCCGCCGAATAATCCACTGATATACCTCGAGCTGCCGCTGGTACTGGGCGCCAAGATCACCATCAAGATTGATATTGGCCATGTCGGCTTTCGATGTCGCTTTGTAATCAACGACAATAAACTCGCCTTTGGGGTTAACCCAGATGTCGTCCACGCCACCGCGAATAGAAAGGTTGGTCGGCTCGTGCAAGGTTTCCACGCCGCGCCGTAAGGCATCGCGCCATTCGTCCATGCGATCGTGCTGAAGCGGTACGGCATCAATCCCATAGGATTTCATAAACGGATGGGCAGTGCCGGCAGCGCGGTGAATGTCGAACTCTTTTTTCATGAGTTCATCCACGGCGATGTTCAGGGTCAGCGGATAGGTGTCCGGCTGCTTGATGCCAAGCCGCTGGTCAAGATAAAAACAGCGCGGACATTTTACAAACGCGTCGATTTTACTCCGACTCAGCCGGTACGCCGCCTGTTGTCCGGGCTCATAGGTCCTGCTTTTATAACTTCCGTATGCCATAGTTCTTGAACTATATCATGACTGCTGAGTTAGAAAAAATCATTTGACTTAATGTAAAATATATGCTTTTATAGAAACTCGCCATCAGCGTAACGATGGCAGCACAGTATCCAGGGGGATATCCATGCCGTTTTGGGAAGCCCTAACTCTCGTCGCGTACATCGTGATGGTGTTCGGAGTGTATGCCCAGATCAAGAGGGTGTTCACCCGCAAGAGCGCGATGGACATCGCGCTCACTGAGGTCGGAGCTCGGTGGCTGGCGATGATCATCCTGATCATCAAGTTCTGGACGATGCCGAATCAGGAGTGGGTGGCTGCTGGCCACACCGTCCTGACGACCTCCTTCACCGTCTACGCCTGCTTCGCGATCAAGTACCGCCTAGCAGCTCGACGCGCCGCGCGCCGCTCTCCCCCGGGATGAGCGGCGTTCACTTTTTATGAATTGAGCAAATAGCTGCCGAAAATCATAATGCCGATGGCGATGAATTTTTGCACCAGGTGATGCGTGAGTAAAGTTTCTTTGCCGAATTTTGGAATAAACAAAGTGATGATAATGCCGATCAAAAATACAAACATCGGCTGGAATGAGCCCATAACAGCAACGAGCGTGATCGGAGCCAGTAGATACGCAAAAGCCACGATAAAACCAGCGCCGGTGTTCATAAGTTCATTAATAATATTGATGGTAATGATCCGCCAGCTATGATCACGAAAAAGCTGACCAAGTTGTTGTCGAAATGACGGTACCGTAGCCAAGAGAATAAGCCCTCCTAAACAAAAACCAAGTATCTCCCAAAAAATCACCGGCCAGAATTGGTTCTGAATTAGAACATTTTTGAAAATGACACCACGGATAGCCCAGCACAGTGAGGCTATGAGCATAAATAGCAATACCTTTGTTTTGGTTCTAAACTTCCGCTCAAAAATATCTATAGATACTAAAAATGCTCCGAGAATAATCAAGGCTGAAGCCAAGGTCTGCCGACCAGTCAACTGTTCGCCAAGAATTAGATATCCAAGTATATATAGAAATACCGGAATTGTTTGAAATAACGGAATCACCACTGAAGCCTCATCCTGTTGAATAGCAAATAAATAAAGCAGGATCGGCAGATAACAAAAACAACCTAGCGCGATAAGTATAAAAATATGAGCAAAGGGCAATGAAAAAATATCAGGATTAAAAAAATAGATAACGGGAAGAACTAGCACATCAAGCAACACCTGCACCATAACCATGGCCTTCGGTGAACCGCCGTCTTTGAAATAGCGCGAGATCAAAAACTTGTCCATGTGGTTACCCACAGCCCACATGAGCGCGGCAATCAGCGGAAGATAAAACCAGTACATATCTATATATTAGAACAATCCTGGCTGTTGCGCCTCTTTTTTCTTAATAGTCTTCTGCTGCTCTACAAATTTCTCCGCGCGCAGACCAATCAGACGAAGTTTTAGGCGCTTTGGATTTTCGCGGCTGTCGAGGAATGGAAGTAGTAATTTTAGGCCTTCAGTTTCCAGCGTACCAGGATCCTGAGCCGGCGTGTCGAGGGTATGACTCCGAGTCTGAGTTTGGAAATTAGAAAACCGCGCCGTAAAGACCACGGTGCGGAACCATTTTTTGTCGCGCACTACTTCAGCTGCAATTTCTTTGGCCATGTCGCGCAGCACCGGCATCATCTGAGAGCCATCGAGGGTATCAACATCAAACGTGTAGTGGCGACCAACTGACTTGGCCTCCCAGGTCGCGTCCACCGGACTGTCGCTAATCCCCCGCGCCTGCCGGTACATACCCTCGCCATGCTTGCCAAAATGCTCGATTAAAAATTCTTTACTCTGGTCGCGCAGCTCGCGAATTGTTTTAATGCCAAGTTTATTTAATTGAACTTCGCTTTTCGGCCCGATGCCCATCAGCTCGCGCACGCTTTTAGGATCCAGAAATGCCTGCACTGCTTCGTCGCGCACCACGGTCAGACCGTCGGGCTTGTCCTCACCCGCGGCAATTTTCGCGATCATCTTGTTTGGCCCGATACCCACCGAGCAGGTCAGCTGCTGATGCTGCTTCACCCAATCTTTGATCTCACTGCCCAGTTTTTTTGCGGCTTCATAGCTGCCAAGGCTGCTGACATCCAGATACGCCTCATCCACGCTCGCGGGTTCAAAGGCATCACCTTTGGTGGCGACATAGTTAAAAATCTCCCGAGACACTTTTGCATACTGACTATAGCTGCCGCCCATAAAGGCAACTTCGGGCTTGCCGGCTTTTTTTGCCTGCTGGCTCAGATCCCATGCGCGAGAAATTGGCATGGCGCTTTTGATGCCATAGGCGCGGGCGAGATAGTTTGCAGTTGAGACAACGCCGCGACCCTTACCGGCAGCCGGATCAGAACCAACCACAATGGGTAACCCTTTAAGCCGTGGATGATCGCGCTCTTCCACGCTCGCGAAAAACGCATCCATATCCAGATGAAGAATAATTCTCATGGAGTTTCCATTATACACCTGCTATATCCGGGCGATGACTCGAGCCGGAGCGGCTTCGGCGTCGAATTTCACGGGCAGCGCAATGACTTCCCAGCCGGAGTCTGGTCCGCCTTTGGCGGAAAATTCCGCTAGCTGATCGAGATTGGTTAAATTTTCAATGATTAACACATCTGCGCCAAGCAAAATCTTGTGCACATTAAACGGCTCCTTGTCCGGGCCATTCATGTCCATACCCACCATCTTCACGCCGGCCTTCACAAGCGCCTTGGCAAATTCTTCAGTCAGCACCGGCGAGTTAGTGTAATACTCCGGCTCGCGAAACCTTTTATCCATACCTGTATAAATAAGTAGAATGTCTCCAGCCCGAATCCCACTGCTTTGACTTGTCAAAGCAGTGTCCAGCAGATCAACTCCGATCTCCTTTTTGCCTCGAGCGTCGAGTAACACTCCTCGGCCGATGAACTTCTCAACACGATACTCGCTCAACTTTTTCCCATTCTCAATAAAATGTAAGGGGGCGTCGATATGAGTTCCGACATGCATACCCGTTGAAATCCAAAAGTGTCCAAACCCGTCCTTGGCCACGGTCGCCACCTCCTTCAGCTCCGGCTCCGTATCCCCCGGATACACCGGCATGCTTGCTGTGAATGTATGCGTAAGATCAATCAGTTTCATACATTTACAATATAGCTAGTTTCCTATATACATACTAGACCCATTCGCCACAGGGGCGTATCGGGCAAGAATCTCTGACCAAGGAAGGCCCATGCGTTTCGCTCCCCTCGTTCTCGCCGCCGCCTGTCTCGCCGCCTGCAGCTCCACCATCAAGTCGGCGGCGCCCGTGCCCCAGGTCGAGCTGACGACCAAGGTCGACTTCGACTCCGCCGGCGACGGCTGCATCCTCGTGGAGCTGCCGTGGAAGAGTCAACCCGCCGCCATGCAGCAGAAGCTCATCGCGGCAGGCAAGACGGGCAAGCCCCACGTCGTGACGATCGGCCTGGGAGGCGTCGTCACAAAGGTGGAGTCAGTCGAGCTCCAGGTGGTCCAGATCGGGCACGAGGCCGTCCTCATGCCCAAGTAGCCGCCCCGGCCACTCCTCCTCGTCTCGCGCCCGCGTCGTCCTTCGGTGGACTTCGCGGGCGCAACTCATTTTAGTTCATCAATTTTCGCAGCTCACAATACTTACAATCAGATTCTCCGCACGATTTGATCCAGGGTTCGCCAGTGAGGATTTCTTTTGAGACTTTTTTGATGAGCACTTCGAGCTCTTTGACTTCTTCGGCTGATGGCGCAAACACTTCTTGTTTGAATCTGGATTTTGCATCAGGTTCCAGAAAATCAAGTATTGCATCTTGCATCTTCCACTTCGTCCCCTTTTCAATCAGTAGTTTATAAAATGTCAGCTGACGATAATAATTACCGTCGGAATTTTTAGTTTTGCCAAGAATCTCATTGCGAGTCATTGGCTTTTTAAATTTGTAATCAATAACCCGCACGCGGCCATCATCAAGAATATCTATTCTGTCGAGCCGGCCACGCACCGGAATATCGTCTATTTTCACGCCATCGATTGGAAACTCTGGCTTCATGTTCGCGTTCCAAGTCTTATGATTCGCATCGTAATATGCACTGAGCGCCCGCTCGCCTTTTTTCAAAGCTTCTTTATAATCAATCTCTCGCATTGGTTCGCCGGAAAGTAGAAAAGCAAAACGGGAAAGGAAATCTTTTCTAGAGACTGGATCCCCGCCTTCGCGGGGATGACAGATGGACTCAACCGCATATTTGAGTGCGCCGTGCGCGGCGTTGCCGGCCTGCGCCTTGGCGTTGGGTGCCTCGGACAGGCCGACCATGTTCAGAAAATAAAATTTAGTAGGACACTCCAGATAGTTATTAAGCGCGGAAACCGACAAACCTTTTTCTAGAAAACGCTTACGGAAGAATTCTTTTTCTTTTTCCGGTGCCGCTAAGACAGCCTCTTTAAACTCAACTTCAGGATGTTGAAGTAGTTCCTGCTCAAAGGCTTCAATTGAAACTTCTTTTTTAAGCTCCGGCCGGATAGACTCAACAAAAGCGCTCACAAACTGCTCCTTGCCATCAGCACTTGCCACTGCATAGGAAATAATCGCCTCTTTGCGGGCACGCGTCAGAGCAACATACAATAAATTTCTTTCACTCTCCTCATCTTTTCCCTGCTTAATAAATCGAAACACGTTGCGACTGCGCCGAGCCTCCCACTGGTTCGCGGTCGCGCCAACAATGTATACATAATCAAACTCCAATCCTTTGGCTTTATGCGCGGTCATCAGTTGAACCCCTTGCGACTTATCACTTGCAACTTGTAACTTCATACCGACCCGGTGGTCGCGCATGACCTCCAGATGCGCCAGAAAATCTTCCAGCGTCGTAGATCGACGCCGCGCGATCAAATCCCGGAGCTCTGAAAAAAGTGCACTGCCGGCGGAGATCAGTCCCGTTCTTCTCACCACCTCTTCAAACATCGGCATCAGGCTGAAATTTTTACTCAGTGCCTTCCAGAGCGAGAGTTGCTGATACAGTGCAAAGACGGCAGCCGCAGAATGCGGAATGATTTTTTCCAAAATCCTTTTGTCGCGCACTAAACTGAAGACGGTCCGACGCTCGCCCCGCGCCGCGTCGATCAGTATAGCAACATCAAGCGGTGCAACAGAAAACATATCCAGATACAGCGCGGGCACGAGCGCATAGTCGGCGCCAAACCCCTCGACCGCCTCGAGCAATATAATAAGTTTTTTTACATCAGGAGCTGAAAACGCGTCGTCGCCGGCAGCAACCGAGGTCGCAACACCCAGCTTTGCAAGCCACCGCGCCAGCGCCACTCCTTCTTTATGAGTGCGATACAACACGGCAATGTCTTCGGGCTTCACGCCACCTTGCCCGCCTTTGGCGGGGCTGATCCTTTCCTGAATATGCCGCGCAACAACATACGGCTCGGTCGTGCTTGTCGCGCACGCCGCGATGCCGATGTGTATGCGGGGATGTTTGACGTTTGATTTCAAAGGCTCTTTGTGAAGCGCGATATCAAGAGCTCCATCTAAAATAGTTTGTGTACTGCGATAGTTTTCGGTCAATGCAATGACTGCCGCGCGTTTGAAACGCTTTTTAAAATAGGAAAAATTCTCCAGACGCGCGCCCTGAAACCGGTAAATCGCCTGCTTGGCGTCGCCCACCACAAATATGTTCGGACTATCGTCGCCCGCTAATAATTCAATGACCTCATTCTGGCTCTGATTAGTATCCTGATGCTCGTCTACTAATATATAGAGATACTGCTCCTGCAAACTGAGTCGCAAATTGCGGTTCTTGCGCAGCACCTGGGCGACCGACAAGACCATATCATCATAGTCATAGCGGCCGGTGCGCTGAAGTTGTTTTTGATAGGCGGCGTACAGCTGCGAAAGCTCCTCGTACTCGGCCACGTCTTTCGGGCTAAACCCTTCTCGCTTGAGTTCGCTAATCGAGCTGACAATATCACGCGCAAAACGCTGGCGGCTCGTCTCGAGCATGGCGCGGACAAGCTGGATCTGCTCAACTTCGGAAAGAGACTGCTCGCCGGCGATCATCGGGAAGGCGTCCGGATAATTCTGAATAACCTCATTGCAAAACCCATGGATAGTTTTAATGGAAACCCGATATGCAACAGCGCCGATCATCTCCAGAAGTCGCTTACGCATCTCGGTGGCGGCTGACTCGGTAAAGGTGAGTGCCAAAATACTTTCCGGCGGCGTGTCGGTCTTTTGTAAAATATTGGCAATGCGAAGCGTCAGTATCTGCGTCTTGCCCGTGCCCGGCCCGGCAATAACCATCACCGGGCCCTGGGTAGCTTCGACGGCCTTCCGCTGCTGTTTATTCAACTTTTTAAGTTCATGCTCAAATTTCATCCTCTCCATCATACTCCGGTATCCTAATCCGCAAAATTGACAACTCTGAGTGAGTTTTGCATAGTACTGTCAGCGGATCCGCGCCGGATCCGAGACGGAGGAAGCCCATGACCACCCAGACGTTAACGAAGGATCACGAGATCACACGGAGGGTTCGTGCAGCCGTGAATGCGTTCCTCATGGTGAAGGGACTCAAGCTCCCTGGAGGCAACGCCATTTCGGAAGATCGCCGGATCGCGCTGGTGATGGATGATCTCCCCATGAGGATGGGAATCGTCGCCAGCGAAGTCGGCATCAAGCTCGACGAGCTGACGGCGTATCTGGACTACGCGCGCGACGCCGAGGACTAAGACTCACCCTCGGCGACGCAGAACGACGTGCCCACGCGAAAATCATCAGGACGTTCCTGGTGCGCGTGGGCCGTTTCTACTTTAAAAACTCCTTTACTATAGTTTCGATTTCTTCCGAAGTCTCTGCCCCCATCATGTTGACCCGCAGCTCTTTGGCTCCGTCGAACCCGTTTATATAGGCCTTAAAATGCTTTTTCATCAGATCGAAGGGCTTAGTCCACTGGATTCCCGCCTTCGCGGGAATGACAGAAGAATACAATTCCGCAAATAATTTGGTATGCTCGACAGCAACGCGCAGGCGTTCTTCAATCGATGGATTTTTCTCGGCAAACAACCAGGGATTGCCAAAGATGCCGCGACCAAGCATGACGCCATCAATACCATACTGCTCTACTTTGCTACGAGCCTCCGCAATATCCTTCACGTCTCCGTTCCCAAGCAGCACGGTCGCCGGACTATGCTGATTTCGCAGAGCAACGATGCTGGTCATCAGCTCCCAGTGAGCCGGAACTAAACTCAACTCTTTGCGCGTGCGCAGATGCATAGTGAGTGCGGCGATCCCGGTTCCAAGAAGAGCCGGCACCCACTCCTCGATCTCATTTTTATTAAACCCAATCCGAGTTTTGACCGAGACCGGCAGCGGCCCGGCGCCGCGCTTGGTTTCAGAAATAATTTTTTGCGCCAGCTCAGGCGTCTGAATAAGAGCCGCACACGATCCCCCCTTAACTAATCCTTTGTCTGGGCAGCCCATGTTTATATCAATACCGTCAAACTTCAGCTCTTGGCACAGATGCGCAATCTGATAAAACTGCTCGGGCTTGGCGCCAAAAATCTGCGCCACAATCGGCCGCTCAGATTCGCTATACCAAAAATCCATGAGTAACTTTTCACGGCCTTCGGAAAGCAATCCTTCGCAGGAGACAAACTCTGTCCACGTTACGTCGGGCCTCCCGTACTTTGCGATAATGCGGCGAAAGGACGCGTCGGTGACGTTGGCCATCGGCGCCAGAACAAATATCGGCTTTTTTAATGTTTCCCAGAAACCTTTGATCATTTAGTGGCGCAAGAGGCGCACCACAAACCGTATCAGAATTAGAGCGATAATAGCAAGCGCAATATACCTCAGCACCGGGTGATCGACAATATATATCAGCATAACGAGCAGATAGAGATAGAGTTGGATTCCAATGCGTTTGAGAGTATCAATAATAGTCCCCTGAGGCTTTGTCGCGGGAACAAAGTTTTTGGTGCCTACGGCGTCGTTGATGAGCTGGCCGATCTGACTTTGCGTCGTAGCCCACTCTTGACCTTCTACCGCCTGAAGCTCAATTTCAATCGCCGCTTTTTTAATTTTAAGAACCTCGCTCACGTTATGCATATACTGATCCAGAGAATCAAAAAAAGACTTCCCTGAATCCGCCGCGTACGCGGGAGTCGCAGCAAGAGCACCAACAATCATCAAACCAACAAACCAACCTCTCAGTCTCATTTAGAGCTTCTTGGTATTTTCGTCTATATCCTTAAATTCGGCATTAAGATCAGCCTGATTAAGACCATTAAGCTGGGTATTAATGTCGCTAGCTGGAGCCGCGTTGTTAGCCGCGATTGTATCACTGATCGGAGCAGCTGCCTGTGGTGCTGACATCATCCACCAGATAATAATAGCTAAAAAAACTATCGCGATCACTATCCAGTACATTTTTTTATTTGAACCGGTTTCCATAAAAATTAAAGATTTAAATTATTTTAGATCCTTATATGCTTTTCCAACCGCCTCTCTCGCCGCTTTTACTAATGTTTGAACGACTGCCAGATCTTTTTTAAGACCGGCCGCTGCGGCGGCAGTATCAGATCTTAAATTTCCTTCGGTCGTGACCGTCACAGTGTAACTCTTACCAGCCTGGGCATCGACTCCGGCCTGAGCAGTTACGATGGCCGCACGAGCAGCATCGATAGCGACTTTGTCATCAGTTTTAGCATCTATTTTTACAAGAATATCGGAAAGTTTAGTCAACATTTCAGCCATTCCATTAGTCAAACGGGCATTGGTTTCATTCAAAGAGGTTGCAACTTTAGCCACGATATCGGCCTTTTTTGTATCTTTGATCTTTTTAAGTTTTTCTTGAAGCTGTTCTCGATTGGCCTCTGTCTTCGCCTTCAAATCAGCACGCAGCGTGACCAAAGCAACTTCGCGAGCCTGTGCATCAGCGCTAAACTGCTGTCTGATATCCTTTCTTGCTTCTTTGGCCTCATCACGAACCTCTTTAATATCTTTACGCGCGTCAACTCGAACTTCTTTTATCTCCTTACGTGTTTCTTTTCTTATCTCTTTAACCTCCTGTTGAGCCTCCTTACGAATCCCGTTCAAAGGACGAACAGTATTAGCGCCGACGCCTGGACGAGCGTTGACCTCAGTGACACCAGTAGTCTGCGCGGCAGCCGGGAGTGCCATCGCTAACATCGCAATCGTCACAAGTACCTTTTTTATCATACGTATAATGGTTAATTATCTTTCTATTAGTATATCACAATCCGCTACGATCAAAACACTGTTTGAGCACGTCCATATTTTGTTTGTCTGGACCCAGATCGTCATACCCCGGCACCTCCAAAAACAGATTCATATGAGCAAGTCGCTTTTCTTTTGACAGATTTTTAAATCCCTCCAGGCCAATATACCCCTTGCCGATGTTTTCGTGGCGGTCATGATTGGAACCGGCCGGAGTCTGCGAATCATTGGCATGTAGGGCAACGAGATTCTCAATGCCAACCGCGCTATCCCACGCGTCACATAATTTCTTAATGTTCTCTTGCGAGTACTCGGCGATCATCCCCGACTCAAGCGCATGCGCCGTGTCAATGCAAATTTTTACCCGCGAATCGTTTATTGTTTTAAAAAGCCATTCCAGCTCTGCGATCGTGCCGCCGATTTTTTTGACGCTGCCGGAATTTTCCATCACTAAATAACTTTCGCCCTTGACCTGCTTCAATACCTCTTTCATGGCTGCTGCCGCCCGCTCAAGCGCCTCCTGCCGATCATTACCGTTCGGCGAACCAACATGAAAAATAAGTCCGCCGGCGCCCAGCAGATTCGCGATCTTCAAATGAGCCGCCAGATTTGCGATGGAGCGTTTGAGGGTGGCGCTGTCGCTGCTGCCAAGGTTAACGAGGTAAGCACCGTGCAAATACACCGACTTGATGCTGCTGATTTTTAACCGTGCCTTAAAATCAGAAATTGCGTCAGCTGCAGGCAGCGCCGCGGCATAGCTGCGCGGACTAGCGCCAAAAATTTGGATACACTCGGCACCAATCGCTTCTCCTTTTATAATGCCGTTGATATAACCTCCGGCTACCGACACGTGCGCTCCAAGCAGTGGCTTCATGGTATAATCATACTATTATGGAACAAAACAATAACAAAGTCTGGTGGGTGGTAGGAGTTATCGTAGTAGCTGCGATTGTTGTCTTTATGGTCATGCGCGGAAGCGGTACGACTAGTACCGACACAACCGCCGGAGGCAATACAATCAGTGTCAGCGATCAGGATCCAAACTCAGTCGCGGTAGTCATTGACTCAGCGACTCTCAGCGTACCCGGATTCATCGTGATTCACGAGGATACAAATGGCGCGCCGGGAGTGACTATTGCGGAGAGCAGCGCCCTGACCGCCGGAACATACGCAAACAAGTCAGTCATTGTAACGATGAAGCCCGGAGCAACCTACTGGGCCATGCTCCACAGCGATGATGGCAACGGAATATATAACGCCGCCAATGATTTGCCGATTAAAGACGCCAGCGGCATGCCGGTGATGGCAAAGTTCAAAGTCAAAACCGCAAGTAACCTCAACGGCTCTCCGGACGTCAAAGGGTAGCTCATATAAAACCGCTATTTTATATTTTTATTGCTTCTAGACAGAGGAATAGCGGAATCTCTTTGCGTGCGCGATTTTCGGCTTCCTGGCGTGGACCTTTTTGACTTTCTTTTTCGCTCACCCACTCTTCCATATTAGTCACGCCAAATCCGGCTTTTCCTAACTGCTTAAAATAAAACTGTAGCGGCCGATGAAGGGAGATCGTCATCTGATCCGGCTTGTCGCCCGGATGCATCTGAATCTTGGTACGGCTCTCGGACAGATACTTATCAAGCCGTCGGTATTGGATATTCATTTTCTCATCAAAGCCCCAGCTGCTTTCTTTTGGCACTCGAAACGCGGGATGATTTAACACTAGATAGATCTTGCCGTGTGGCTTTACTACCCGGGCCAGTTCTGCAAACGTATCTTTCACATTGTCGATATTCTGAATTGCTAATACGATAGTCGCCTTGTCTACTGACCCCGGATGCAAAAATGAAATGTCGTGCGAAGGCGCGACATGATATTGGACTCCGCCGGCTTCGCTATGTTTCTTGGCAAGAACAATCAACTCCGGCGCAATATCAGAAGCAATCACTCGCGCACCAATCTTGGTCAATCGACGGCTGAAAAACCCTTCTCCGCAGGCCAGGTCTAACACCGTCTCGCCTTTTTTAACATCCATGAGCCGCAACAGGTTCGGCAAAATAAGATCCTTTTGATAGCTACCGGTTCCCTCAACGGTGTCATGATACCAGTCAGCAACCTTCCCCCAGCTAGTGGTCTTTGTAGCCGCCTCTCTGCGTGCTAAGAATCCAGCCTTACCCTTGTGTGGTGACTTCTTCTTTGAAGTTATCATAATGTAACAGACTAGCGCAAAAAACCTTTCTTTGCACGTTTGCGCTGAAACCCAATAGCAAACCGGTGAGCTTCGTTGCGCACCTCTTGGAATAAATTTTTAGAAGCAATGATGAGCTCTTTCCCAATCTTCTTTGAGTTGGCAACCACAAGCTTGTCGGTGATGTACGCGCTAGCCGCATGCTTGCCGCCTTTACCTAAACCCACTACCGGCACATGCAGATTGTGGCGCGTTAACACCGCAACCGCTCGGCGCACCTGGTTTGGCCCGCCATCAACAAACACAATGTCGGGCATTGGCCATTCAACATGACGAAGTCTTCTTGTTAAAACTTCTTCTAACATAGCTAAATCGTCCGATGAAGCAAATCCCTCACCGCTGAGCGGTCCCCTCCCTTTAGGAAAGGGAGAAGCACCGCGGATTTTGAATAATCGATATTGTGAAGAATCAGCCTCACCATTTTCAAACACCACCATTGAACCAACCGGCTCTTTGCCGCCGGAGTGGCTGATGTCATAGCCTTCAATGCGACGACTGGTCAGCCGGCTGCCACGCAATAAGACATCCGAGTCCGCCAGCAGCGCGGTATCTTGAACCTGCTTGAGCGCCAATATCGCCTCTGGGTTTTCTTTTTTAAGTTTTGCCAGCAGCCGCTTTTTGTCGCCACGGAAGAATAAAATAATATTACGAATATTGTTGCGATAGGTCTTGGCATCAATGGCGCCAACGCAGACACCCGGACACAGACCGATTTGATAATGAAAACAGGCACGCGGCTGACCAGGGTGGCAGTTTGAGTAGGGAAAGATCCGACGAACAATTTCTAATGACTTGCGCAGTAAATAAAAACTGAGATATGGCCCAAAAATCCCAAGTGTCTTAATTTTACCGGTTTCATATTTCTGCAGCTCGCGGCCGCGCACCATCAGGAGCCGCGGAAACTCTTCGTCGGTGACAACCATATACATAAACGATTTGCCGTCCTTTTCCAAAATATTGTACTTAGGCCAGTGCTGCTTAATGAGATTGGCCTCAAGCACAATCGCCTCGAGCAGTGTGTCAGTGGTTTCATAATCAAGCGAAGTCGTCGACAGCGTCATCTCGCGAATGCGCTCATCCACGCGACTCGTGAAGTAATTCGCAATCCTTCGCTTCAAACTTCCTGCCCGCCCGATATAGAGTGGATTCCCCTTTTTGTCCCGCCAAAAATACACCCCCGGTTTATTTGGAAAGGTTTTAGAAATCTTCTTCAGTTTTTCAAATAACAAAAGCGCCATATGCGCTCTTAACATACATAATCTTTGATAAATTCGCCAGTGTAGTAACGGGAGGGTGACCTTGCGGTCTTCCCTCCCGGCGGACTGCCTGCCGTAGCATGATCGGCAAGTCCGCGAAACTGCGGGGACGACTAGAACCGGCGGGGAGAGGGAACCCTCCTCGCCTCGGCCCGGATCTTCCTGCGCGAGAGCTTGCGCGGGTGCTGCCCGCGCTTCTCAACCCGACGACGCGTTCGTGACATCCGACCTCCCTGCCTCGACCCGAATCGAGGCGCTTTCCTTGACACTGCCGTCCCAGGCGACACTCGTCGCCATCCCAAACGGCGGATCTAAAAATAATTTAACCAAAATATACCTACTTTTGCAAATACTCCTTCAGATACTTTCCGGTCTGGGAGTGTTTGTTTTTAGCAATTTCTTCGGGCGTACCGGAAGCAACTATTTTGCCGCCGCCTGCTCCTCCCTCAGGACCCATGTCGATAATATAATCAGCCATTTTAATCACATGCATATTGTGTTCTATTAAAATAACGGTATTCCCCTTTTCAATCAGCCGCTGAAGTACCGTGAGCAGCATCTTTACGTCGTGGAAGTGCAAACCGGTCGTTGGCTCGTCTAAGATGAACACTGAACTACGCGCCATGGGTCGAGCCAGTTCTTTAGAAAGTTTGATACGCTGAGCCTCGCCTCCGGAAAGCGTAGTCGCGCTCTGACCGAGCTTGATGTAGTTCAGTCCGACATCTTTGAGGACTTTTAGCTTGTCAGAGATCATGTACTGATCAACGAACAGCTCATAGGCCTCCTCAACGGTCATGTCGAGTACCTGCGCGATATTTTTATTTTTAAATTTTACTTCCAAGGTTTCAGCGTTAAATCTGCGGCCACGACAAACGTCGCAGACCACCAAGACATCCGGCAAAAAGTGCATTTCAATAATCTTCACGCCGGCTCCTTCGCAGGCCTCGCAGCGCCCACCTCCGCCAGCTGGCGGAACGTTAAATGAAAACCTGCCGCTTCCGTATCCCCGCTCGCGCGCCTCAGGAAGCATCTCGTAAAGTTCGCGAATGGGAGTAAACACGCCGGTGTAGGTCGCCGGATTAGAGCGCGGAGTTTTGCCAATCGGAGACTGATCAATCTCAATAACTTTTTTCACATACTCCTGACCAACCATTCTAGAAATTCCCTGAAAACTGGAAAAGCCGCCAAGCGCCTTCTGCAAATTTTTGTAGACAAGGTCTTCGAGCAACGTCGATTTACCACTGCCGGACACACCAGTCACGCAGACCAGTCGGCCGAGCGGAATCTCAACATCCAGATTTTTTACATTATTAGCAGTGGCGCCGACAATTTTGAGCCAGCCCTTTTCCTTAGTCCGGCGGCTGTGCGGCAGAGCTATTTCCTCTTTGCCGGTCAGATATTTTAATGTCACCGATTCTTCGTGCTTCTCTTTTAATACGCCCGGCATGGCGCCACTGGCAACAATGGTACCCCCATGCACGCCCGGACCGGGACCAATGTCTACAAAGTGATCGGCTTCACGGATAACACGCTCGTCGTGCTCCACCACAATCAAGGTGTTGCCAAGGTCACGCAGCTCTTTCAGTATTTTGATAAGGCGTTCGTTGTCACGCTCGTGCAGACCAATTGTCGGCTCGTCGAGGACATAGAGCGTGCCGGAAAGTTTTGAACCAATCTGGCTCGCCAGCCGGATACGCTGACTCTCACCACCGGACAGCGTGCCACTCTCGCGCTTCAAAGTTAAATAGTCCAAGCCGACTTCGAGTAAGAACTCCAAGCGCGAGGTAATTTCTTTAAGAACATTTTTGGCAATCAGCTGCTCATTCTTACTCAAGTGCTTTTCGAGCGTACCAAACCATTCGTAGGCGTCATCAATGGGCAGACTCACCAGCTGGTCGATATTTTTGGCGTGCACCCTGATGGCTAAGACTTCTTTACGCAGCCGTGCACCTTTGCACGCCGTGCAGAGTTTATTAATATCAAAATAATCATGGCCAATACCATGACACTCTTCGCAGGCGCCATACGGACTGTTAAATGAAAACAGGCGCGGCTCAATTTCCGGAAACGCAAAGCCATCGTGCGGACAGCTCCACTGCGCCGAATACATGATTTCTTCATCACCGAAACGCGCTGAGATAAGTCCCTTGCCGCGCGTCAGCGCCGT
>JAHFLG010000063.1 GCA_023244975.1 Candidatus Harrisonbacteria bacterium | reverse complement strand
TTTTTTGTTTTTATTTTACAAATTTTAATGAAATCCTGCCGATATCGACGAACGAAGAAAAGACATGCGAGTCCGAAAAATACCATTCCGATCTGATTCCAGAAAATTGAAGGCCAAAATGAAACTGCGAGAGCGAATTTTTTAAATATTACGTCGCTGAGCGCAAGAAATACGCTTGAGCCGACCATCAATAACGCAGTTATAGTTTTCACGGCAAATCCCTCGTCGAATTCAAGCGAGAGAATGATGGCTCCAATGAGAGTCAAAATTGAGCCGAGAATTTTGTTTCCAGCAAGTTGCTCACCGAGAAGTAACACTCCGAGAACATATCCTAAAATTGGTATAAGAAACCAAAAAGGAACTACATGCGAAGCATCATCGCGATCAAGCGCATATAGGTAGAATAGGATGCCAAGGGAAGTAAAGACCCCTGTTATTATTAGGAACCCGGCCTCTTCTCCACTTATCAAAAAAACGCCATGATTTAAAAAATACGCGATTGGGAGAATAAATATTGCAAAAAGCGACGAAAAGACAGCAAGTCCACCTATCCCAGTATCATGAGAATATTTCGAGATGAGATACTTATCAGTATGGTTGAGTATACTCCACAAAAACGGAGCAATTAAGGCTACAATAACCCAATGCATATAGGGCTATTATAGCACTTTATAATTTGCTCACATCGTAGTAGGTTCCCGAGGCATTTGATTTTTTCTTGCTTCGATTTTTAGAACGAATGGAAATGAATTCGGCGAGGGCTTTGCTATAAATATTTGGTCTTTTCACTCTTGAAGCTAATCGAGAGGTTGGATGCTGTAACTTAACGTATGGATCGACTGGTAAGTGATTGGCTGCTTGAGATTTACTGTCGAGCTTGATAAGCGCTGTTCCCATGAGAAAGTAGGAAGTAAGTAACAGTAGGTCGCCATAGGAGCCATCAATCCACGTTCCTTTCGTGGTTTGGTAGATGAAGTTGGTGTCTGATAAAAATTGTGTGCCCAGTGCCACCAGCACTAATAATATCTGTTTACGAGTGATTATACTGTGAGCATGTTTAGTAATAAAGAAGCTGAGCATACCAATTGTCACATAACTAGCACCAATGACTGAATAGGCGATATCAAGGAATGTTTTCAGTGGCTCTTGCCAATTAAAGGTATAGCCAGCTTGCATAACTGCGAGCCAGTAAAATGAAAAGGCGATTATGGCTGGTAATATCAATTTTAGCTTACCACTAAATGTGGAAAGTATTTGATGTGTGCCAAGTGTTTTGACTAAAAATATGGCGCCAAGAACATAAAAGATGATGCTGCCAAACCAACCGATATCTGCAAATGATGGGTAAGGGATAGGAACACTTAGCCAGTTTACGTAGAAACCGTAAATGACGCCTCCTGCGGATTGCAGGAAGAGCCCGAGAGTGAAGCAAGAGATTGCTTTACCTAAATTAGTTTTTAATCCAGTTTTTCTAGCTTGCCTGAAGCCGAACCATACCCCCAAAAGAATAATTAGTGAATATATATCAGTCCATAAAGAACTACCTATTTTTGCCACATTACCTTCAAAATTAAAATACAGCATCACCCACCAGCTGAGAAAGATCGCAAACAAGGCGATTGCGCCGCGGAGGGGCCAGTTGGCGGGGGAACCGACTGTTTTCGGGGGAATGACAGCTGAGTCTGATTTGATAAGTTCGTAATCAGCATCTGTGATTGCGGGAGTCGTTTCGGTTTGGTGATTTCCGAGCCGTATAAGTGCGACTGCCATTAGGAAGTAGGCGGAAAGATAGAGAATGTCTCCCACTGAGCCATCTGGCCACATACCACTGTCAAGCATATAACTGTAAGCGGCATCGGCAGTGTATTGGATAAAAAGGGCTAAGGCTATTAAGAATAACGGATTTTTAGCTGTCTCGTATTTTTTTTCTTTCGATAGATAAATCAGTAGCAATATAGCTAGACCTAAACTTTCGATAAGCGGATAGGCGATATCAAGGACGACTTTCATTGGTTGGTTCCAGTCAAGAAGATAACCCGGCCATAATGTAGAGCAGCCGAGCGAAAACGTAATAACGAAAAGTAGCACACCCCAAAATTTACCCCTAATTGCCTTGAGATTATAGTTAATTAATAGCGCTCTGCCCAAGAAGACTGTTGCAATTAAGTACAATATAGCGCTTCCTATATAACCAATATCTACCGGTGAAGGGAAGGGTGTTTCAGTATTCAGGAAAAATACGTAGAAATAGTAAAAGTTGTGTGCCAAGATTTGAATAGCTAGTCCAAGAGTAAATAAGTTAATAGCTTTACCCAAAGCGGTTTTAAAGCCACCGTGTTTATGAGCCATTTTAAATCCGAACCAGATTCCCCAGAGTGCGATTGCTTGTATGGCAAATGACCAAATTTCTTGTGGATTATTTAGACCAGCCGTTTCGGTAGCCGGTTCAGATTGCACTATCGCCCACCATCCCAATAATGCTAGAAAGATTCCGATCGCGCCTTTCATGGGGAGGGTTTCGATGCAGGCAAGAAGAAAGGCCGTGCCGAGAAGGGCTATCAAAACCAGATCAGTAATGGAAAGGGAGGCAGTATTAAAGAGTTGCGATGAGACACAGAACTGTAAAGCTGCATGGACTACTCCAAACAATGTGATTGTTGAAAATGTCAGAGACAAGCCTTTAAGTGTGCCAGTGGAAGATCGGAAGAGTTTGAAGAAGATATAAAAAGTTGCCAGGAAGCTGATGGTCAGCAGACAGAAGGTGATAAAGGGTGAGTTGAGGATGAGGCCGGCGCAGCCCATGAGCCCAAGGGCGACAAGGAGCGGCCGGGGAGAGTCGTCGGGCCGGAAAATATAATAAAGAGTGTAGACGCTCAGAATTGCGAGGGCGGTTAGAGCAGCGTACGAAAGTGCGAGTAATATAAAAAGCCCTAGCGGGCTTTTTGAAATGAACAGTGAACCAAATCCTAAAATCAAATTATATCCGGCTCCAATAAAGAAGAGGGAGCTCAGTAGCGAACCTATTTTACTGGGAGGTTCAGTTGACCGACTGGCCTGAAATGCTGATAAAAACTTCCAGCCGCAGGCCGTAAGCCCGACACTGAGGAGTATAAAACTCAGAGCCGTCGAAGTCAGTATCATAATCTGTATTGTTGATGATATATGACAACTGTTAATTTGTCAAAGCAAACCGGGCTCGTCAGCTGACGAGCCCGGTTTGCGGATCCTCCTTGATCCTAATATCTCGTATTCGTAATCACAACCGGTACCTGCGTGGCCTCAAGGCTGATACCGCTCGTTAAACCATCGCTCCACAGGACGGATCCTGCAGCGCTGATGATAACAGAGAGAGCCTCATTGGTTGACGCAGCGTCGTAAAAGCTCGAAGAGTTAATTCTCACTATTACGGTTTTTGCATTGTCGGTGCCTGCCGAGATGCTGAAGGCGGGACTAAATGACACTGAACAGGAGTTACCGGCTCCCGGAGTGCAGGTTTGTTGGGACGCACCCGTAAGGGCGATTCCCGTACTGGTATCAATAAGATCAACTGTAAAGGCGGTTGAGCCGTTACTGACCGCGAGGCCGCTGAACTTGAGGCTGACCGTACTTAATGTTGCCTGGTTGACGGCATCGGCAGTGAAGGTCAGCTTACCAACCTCGTCAACTGAGCTGCGGGTGTGGATTCCACAGGAACCGACCGGCATACAGCTGGCTGAAGTGGTGAGCTTGGTTTTGTAGACCGAGATCGCGTTTGAGACAGCCGGAGAGCCGGTCGTTGTTCCGGCATCTGATGTAACATCCGCATCAGCATTAATCTTGAATATGTGTGAAGAGTTGCTGATGGCGCTTGTCGGCACGTCACCTTTGAGAGTGATAAAGGTTGAGCTATTTTTTGGAACCAGGATCCCGTCGCCTGGGATGCTGAATACAATCGCGCTGGAAGCAGAGCTAACATCGCTGACTTGGATTGGACCCGCAACCTGTTCGCCGCCCACCCAGAGCGTCATGTTCTGGAATGAGGCGGTTGAAGATCCGCTCGTCATGGTATCGCGAATAGTGATGTCAGTCACAAGAACATCCTCAACGCTGTCGGCGCTCAACATCCAGGTCGCGAGTTCATTTGCTTTTGATTTTCTGACCACCTGCTTGGCCGGAGCGGTATTGCTGCTGATGGCAATGGTAAGGGTGGCTCCATCCGAGACCGTAATGTTTTGGCCGGCAACCGCACCACTAAAGGTGATCGCACTACCGCTTGACGTGCCAAGGGCGCTCCAGCCGATGATGTCAATCGGACTCGGGTGCGCTCCCGTGCCCGAGGAAGCTAGCACTGTTGAATATACATCAACCGTGATTGACTGACCGGCCGGAACCAGTACGGGATTTGCAGCTGAGAAGGTGAGTGAGGTCTCAGCATCGGCGACGGTCGACCGAGTGCTGCCAAATTGAGTATCGCCAATTTTGACTACCAAATTTTGCAGATCCAGATCGGCATTTGAATCTTTGTCAAAGGTGAGAGTAGAAACCAGGGCTCCTTGGGCAGAACCGGCGGTCAAAGTAAATGAGGCGATCTTTGCATCCGAGGCATCTTGGATATAGGTCGGGAAGATAAGGCCACTGTTGCTCGCGGCAACCAGAGGAGTGCTATTAATCGTCCTGCTCGCGCCATTGGCAGCTCCTGAGTCTAACGTGCTCACAAAGGTGGTCTGACCCTCCATGTTGTCAGTACCCGCGGCCAAGCCTCCGGCGAGGGTGTTCATGTCAGTCGAGGAACCAATGTCCGTGACTAATGACAGAACTCTCGTGGTGTTGGCTGGGACGAGGTAGTTGACAGGGCTGGAGCTGGTACCA
>JAHFLG010000062.1 GCA_023244975.1 Candidatus Harrisonbacteria bacterium | reverse complement strand
TTGATGGTGGCGGCGCGGGCGCAGGCGTAATCGAACGCAACGCCTCTACGCTCGCGAGCAATAAAGTCCGCCAGCTCGCCGTGGAATCTGAATGTCGCGGTCGCCATAGGGCCTCGTCTGATGACGCCTGATTGATTTTAGCGCGGAATGCGCTTGAACGGCAGCAGCGTCATGAATGGCAGTTGCAACTAATCACTCCAAGTTTTTCCCTCATTCGCCCTGAGCAAGCGAAGGAGTGAGGGGTGGTTAATTTTCTCCTCTATCCTTGCTTCGATTAACCTTTCGTGTGAGAAATCGGATCCCAACCTAGGCAAATCTTGAACTGGGTGGAAAAGTTTTCATTGCACTAATCAATGCACCTAGCAGGACAAAACACGGAACTGGTTGAGATTATTTTTTTATGTGCTTGAATTGATTAGTAAGCAAAAAATAACCGCCCAAGTTAAGCAGAAAATCTGACACTTTGCTAAATTTTTGTTACCATCTAAAACTAATAAATAGAACAACAAATAGAACAACCAAAAGTAGAAGCCAACAATATTGGCCAACAGATTGAACAAGAAAATAAATTTTCAGGGTATCACCCATGCTGCACTGCTTGAGGGGGCAATAAGGTGGCCGATCTAATGTCTGGTCAGCCGCGCGATATAACGCCGTATGACGTGGGTGATGACTATCTTGTGGTAGCGGCCGGCCAGGAAGAACGCTTTGACGACCTAACCCGGCTTGCGGCTAATTTTTGCGGGACGCCTATTGCGGCAATCAGCCTCGCGGACGAAGACAGGTTCTTCGTCAAATCGCTAGTGGGTACCGAACTAACCGAAACCGCGTATGAGGACTCATTCTGGGCGCATGCGGTGAAAGATCCTGATCTACTCATAGTGCCGGATGCTTTATCGGACACACGATTCGCCACCCACCCCTTCGTAACTTCTACTCCTTTCGTACGGTTCTTTGCGGGAGCACCATTAGTTGCCCCCTCGGGTCATGTCGTAGGCACTCTATGTGTCGCCGATCAGGTAGTGCGTGACCTAAATGATTCCCAGAAACAGATCCTAAAAATTTTAGCACGGCAAGTAATAGCTCAACTGGAGCTCAGAAGCCAGTCAATCCACGATCCCCTTACAGGACTTCTTAATCGGCGCTTTTTGTTTGAAATGCTGGAACGCGAATTAAGCCGAATGGCCCGCAAACAGCAACCTCTTGGCTTGATTATGCTCGATTTAGACCATTTTAAGCTCGTCAATGACAAATTCGGCCACGAAGCAGGCGATGTCGTGCTCAAGACGATTGCGCAAATACTGCGTAGGAACACCCGCCGTGAAGATTTCGCGTGCCGATTTGGGGGCGAAGAGTTTATATTAGTCCTACCGGAAACACCGCTTGCGACCACCCTTGAACGCGCCGAAGAAGTGCTTCAGGCAATCCGCGAAATCGACCTCAAATATAATGGGCAATCACTTGAGAGAATTACCGCCTCTGCGGGTACCGCGTGCTATCTCCAGCACGAGACAAGTCCGCTCGAGCTTTTACGAAGAGCTGATGAAGCGCTGTACGGCGCGAAGGCGGCTGGGCGTGACCAAATGATGATAGGACAGCCTAAGTGAAACGTCCCGAAACCAATAAGTTCTAAGCCACACTTCCAAGCAGTAAAAAACCTGCTGCACAAGCGGCGACGCGGCCTCAGAGTGCGGCACGCCGAGAGATTCAATTGCATGCTTGATGGTAGCAGCGCGTGCGCAGGCGTAATCGAACGCAACACCTCTGCGCTCGCGAGCAATAAAGTCCGCAAGCTCACCGTGGAACCTGAACCTCGCAGTCGCCATAAAGCCTCGTTTGATGAAGCTTGCTTAATTTTAACGCGATATGCGCTTGAGCGGCATGCGCCGGATAGGATCAACTGGACACTGGCTTGAGTTCACATTAGTGGCCTGTTAGCCTATCTATCGAACGGCTGGATGCGGCCAAAAGCAGACATCTGTCATCATCCAAAATGAGTATAGTTTTCTTATTTTTCAGACACGCTTTGCCTTATATTGAACTCGCAAAGTGGACACACCAGATATAGTGCGTCTATACTCGACTATCAAGGCAAGACAATGATATACGGAAGTTCTCCGCATGACCACTTTGTCTCCGTCTCCTATAAAATTATATCGGACAACCTGTCCATTAAAACCTAGTTAGGCCACGTCAGCACGTCATGAGCAAGCCAGCACCTCGAGGATGGAACAAGACGATTGACGACCTCTTCGAGGAGATGAAGCAGGGTAAGCGGTTGATGATGGTCGGTGGTGACGAGTGCGACTGGGCACGCGACTACGAGCGGTCACTGAAGTGTCCGTTAAACTTGGGTAAGATCACTCCAACCCTTTTTTTTATTCCATTCCGATGTGGCTTGATGAGGTTCAATTTATATTGAGCGCTTCTTGCTAAAAATACTCCCAATAAACTTCTGATTCGCACCTTAAATGGAGGCTAGTATGAAAAACCGTTGGCTTATAGCTGCGTCTGCCGTAGGCATTCATGTCTCTATTGGCTCCGTATATGCCTGGAGTGTATTTAACCTTCCGCTTGAAAACGCCTTTGGCTGGACAAAAAGTGATGTATCCATAACCTTTAGTCTGGCAATTTTTTTCCTTGGCATGTCTGCTGCAGTTATGGGTCATTTTGTAGAGCGTAAAGGCCCGAGTAAATCAGGTATGGTCGCTGCAGCCTTTTGGGGTATTGGCCTTATAGTTGCCAGTCTTGGTATTAAGCTAGGCGTCATCGAGGTTCTCTGGTTCGGCTACGGGGTGCTGGGTGGCATCGGTCTCGGCATAGGCTACATAACGCCGGTCTCGACTCTGGTGAAATGGTTCCCGGACCGTCGTGGGTTGGCAACCGGATTGGCTATTATGGGTTTTGGTTTTGGAGCAGCTATAGGTGGCCCTGTTTACAATTACATTATGTCCGTTGTTACTGCCAGTAAGCTGGAAATGCGCGTAGAAGACTATCGTGCTGGTATTTTCAACTACAATTCGGCAAGAAAAATCCTTAAAAGCATTCACATAAACAATGACTCTGCTGCCAGCTATGACATTGAACAGTTGTTGAACGCGGTTAAAGCAGGCAATAACGAAGAGATACTGGGCATGTTGCCGGAAAAACTAGCACAAGATGCCAAGTCCTCACTTGTTGGGCTCAATGCAGCACTGAACAACAAAGAGCTGGCACCATTCTGGGAAATTAAAGATTCAGAGAAGTTCAAGAGTGCCATCGCTTCAGGGATTTCTGCTACGTATCTGATCGCGGGTCTGGTGTACCTGATTATCATGTTTGCTGCCGCCAGTTATATCGAACGTCCGCCTCATGGGTGGATGCCAGCCCGTATGAAAGCCGATGTGGATTCCGGCAAGAGAAAAGTGATACCAGATTTGACTCAACTGACCGCACATGCAGCGATCAAAAATGCACCATTCTATGGTTTGTGGATCATGATGTTTATCAATATCTCCTGCGGCATTGGCATTATTTACACCGCCTCGCCCTTGGCCCAGGAAAGCATTGGGTTGACCCCTGGTGAAGCCGCTGCCGTTGTGGGCATGATGTCCATTTTTAATGGATTAGGTCGTATTGGGTGGGCGTCTTTCTCCGACTTTTTGGGTCGCGCTAATACTTATACCTTGTTCTTTGTGGCTCAAATAGCTGCCTTCTGGTTCCTGCCCAATATTACCAGCATCATCATGTTCCAAGTTGTGCTCTACATGATTCTAACTTTCTACGGTGGTGGTTTTGCGACTTTGCCGGCATACATTGGCGATCTTTTTGGCACGAAGGAATTAGGCGCGATTCACGGCTATGTGCTCAGTTCCTGGGCATTGGCTGGGGTCTTTGGGCCGCAGATTGTTGCACGTCTCTATGAAGTCACCGGCTCTTATGAAACCGTATTGCACGTCTTCTCTGGCATCTTTGCTTTTGCCCTAGCTGTGAGCATCATGATGACCATTTACATTATAAACGCCCGGAACCGCATGACGACGGTGACAATCTTTAATTATGATGGCCAGGATTTTATTCGTTTCCAGACGACCTTACTGACAGAGGAAGGCAAGTCCGCAGTCAATACAAAACTCGATCACGACTACCCTAGTTATCAGGCATTGATTCAAAAACGCTCTTACATAGGGGAAGCCATTATATTTGGTCGAGATTACGAGACCTACTATGCACCGCTTACCGATGAACAGGGCCAACTGACTGGAGCCATATTTGTTGGTAATCAAAAATAATATCATTGAGAATGTAATAATAGCCAGGGTGGTTTATTTATGACTCTCCCGGCTTATTTTTTTCTAGAGTAAAAAAGTATAATGCTTTGAAAATGCCAACGCCCGCTTTGGGTCGAAAGCCGTCGTTGAGCGCTTTTCAAAAGAGCTGCATCGGTATTAACCCGTTCGAATAACACTTGGGCTATAGATACGTTCGATCTTAGCTTAATCGTTAGTCAGAGTCGGTTCTCTTGGCGAAATTAACTTGCTATGAGCCCAACTCTTCCAGCAAACTTACTAAATCATCCGCGTGCTCTTCTTCCATCGCCAAGATGCCTTCCATCATGCGGCGGGTGGTGGGGTCGTCGTTGCCGAGATAGGCAATCATTTCGCGATAGCTGTCAATCGCAATCCGCTCGGCGACCAGGTCTTCCTTAATCATGTCAATCAGCGTTTCGCCCTCAACGTATTCCGAATGACTGCGGGTGAGTAGACCCTCCGGTGATAAATTCGGCTCGCCTCCAAGCTGCACGATGCGCTGCGCGATCTGGTCGGCGTGCATCTGCTCTTCGTTGGCGTGTTGCAGGAATTCCTGGGCTACACTGGTCGCGTTGATTCCAGCGGCCATGAAGTA
>JAHFLG010000061.1 GCA_023244975.1 Candidatus Harrisonbacteria bacterium | reverse complement strand
GTAAACCGTGTCTACATCTACAGATCAGATGGAAAAAATTCGATGATCAAACAACTCAACTTTGATCACACATTCATTACTGACAGAGTATCTACAAGAAAACCGGATGTGCTTGACGAAATGACCAATCAGGCTCGGGTGCGAGAAATGAGCGAACTATTCGCAAAAACTAAAGATCCTGCCGAACTGACTGCGCAACAAGAAATGCTCTTTAGAAAAAGCAGACAACCGACAGAACTAATCGGCTCTGGTTCAATCATAAAACCTTTTGTCGTAACAAAGACCGTTTCGCCAGGAGAAACGTTGATCATTGGTTCAAAAGGGCTCGACAATCTTGATAGAGAAACTATGAAAGGCATCCTTTCATATGGTATGAGTAGCGCTGAGACCGCGCGTGAGCTTGCTATTCGGGCATTTTCCCATTCTAACCGACCGCGCGGAGAAAAAATGCCCGCGACCGTCGCGGTACTTACCATACCTGAGATGCCCATACACACGTTGGATGAGACTGAACCGATAACTGTCAGTGGTATCGAAGGCATCACGGGTACTATGTTTAATCCAGGGAAAACTGTCAAAGTACGGCGCAGTAGCGGCATATTAGAAGACGGATGGACAGTCCACGGACCTGGTGCAAATGGCGGAATAGAAGTTGCCAAAGAATTGGAAGGAATTCGTAAAGAAATAAGCCCTGAAGAACTCTTGGAATGGAATAAAGAATAACATGCAACAGCATCATTTTATTGAAAGCCCTAAGCGGTCGCTTATTAAAACGCTTTCTTGGAAGGTTGTCGCTACTACGATCAGCTTTTGCGTAACCTACAGCCAGTCGGGTAACCTTGATGAATCAATAAAAATCAGTGGTATCGTCCTCGCGATCGGTGTGGTTGCCTACTACCTCCACGAGCGCGCCTGGAACTCGGTACATTGGGAGAAGCAGCACGCTGAACATCTCTGATATACTTAAGGGATGGACTCGCGATTTTTGATTTCAAAAACGTACTGGTCTTTGCCAGTCACACAAGTACTTTCTGATTTACATACTTCAGTAGACGGCCTAAGCGAAGCAGAAGCAGCGCAAAGACTTCAGGCATATGGCAGTAATGCCATAAAAGCATCAAAGCATTTGAGCAGATTCGGTATTCTACTGAGTCAGTTCAAGAGCCCAATGATTTTTGTGCTAGTCATTGCTGGCAGCGTTGCCCTTGGACTCAAGGATATTGGAGACGCGATTTTTATTTTTCTCGCAGCCTTAGTCAATGCGTTCTTAGGTTTTTATCAGGAAGATAAGGCTGCCCGCGCCCTCGACCACTTAAAACAATATGTAACCGACCGCGTACGGGTAACGCGTGGCGGCACGGATCATGAGATCGATACTAAAACTCTCGTGCCAGGGGATATTATCCATATTGCTCAAGGCAACCGGATCCCAGCCGATTGTCGAGTAATTTACTCCAATGATCTTCAGGTTGACCAAGCCGTACTGACAGGCGAAAGTCTGCCGGTTGAAAAGCATGAACGGGAAGCCGGTGAAACACTACCGCTTGCAGATCAACATTCGATGGTATTTGCAGGAACTACGGCAATTCAAGGAATCGGCAAGGCGGTTGTAGCCGCAACCGGACAGAAGACCCAGCTCGGCCGGATAGCCTCATTGGTTTCAAAAACGCAGACTGAACAAACGCCGCTGCAAAAATCGATGACCAGCCTGACTCTAAAAACAGCGCTGTTTGTCCTTGTTTTTTCAGTACTGATTTTTTTCATTGCCCGAAGTCAGGGTATGCCAATGCTTGAAGCCTTTCTCATCATGGTTGCTATCCTCGTGGCAGCCGTTCCCGAAGGCTTGCCGGTCGTCATGACAGTTATCTTGGCTATTGGCGTACAGCGGCTCGCGAAGCGTAACGGCATCGTCCGCAGGCTTTCGGCCGCGGAAACCCTTGGCAGTACTTCAATTATTCTTACTGACAAAACCGGGACGCTCACTCAGGCGAAAATGACACTCTCGCGATTTCGTTTGTTTTCAGAAAGCAATCCTAAAGAACTGATGCACTTGGCACTACTGAATACCGATGTTGTTGTAGAAAATCCAAAGGACGCCCCTGCCGACTGGCGGTTCATTGGGAAGCCGCTTGAGATAGCTCTTGCCAAAGCGGCTGCGCAGCACGAGATTCATTTTCCATCCATCAAAGAAGGAAAAGAGGCTCTTCATATTCTACCTTTCAACTCACTAAATAAATTTGCCGCCAGCGTTTATCACCTAAAGAGCTCATACACGCTCAGTCTACTTGGAGCTCCAGAAATTCTATTGAAATTTTCTGACCTCTCAGAGCCTGAGCGCCTTGATATCTTGTCTCAGGTAAAGCACATGGCTGATGAAGGAGACCGAGTTGTAGCAGTAGCAGTAAAAGAAATAGACTCGCTTGCGGACTTTCACCTGCGCGACCATACGCATTTAAAACATTTGAAGTTCCTGGGCACTATTTCCTTCCGTGACCCGCTTCGGCCCGGTACTGCCGCCGCCTTTGAGGAGGTTAAAAACCTTGGAATCCGGGTCATTATTCTTACCGGCGACCACGCCGGCACAGCACGCGCGGTGGCTCGCGAGATAGGCATTGAAGCCGGTCCACATGACATTATCAACGGGTCAGAGCTTGATAGTCTGAGCGATGAGCAACTTGAGCATCGGCTTCGGACAACGAAGATTGTTTCCCGCGTCAGTCCTGACGGTAAACTCCGGATTCTACTCGCGCTCAAAAAAAGTGGTGAAATAGTTGCCATCAGCGGTGATGGGGTTAATGATGCGCCAGCGCTCCATCAGGCCGATATCGGTGTAGCCATGGGCAGCGGAGCTGATGTCTCCAAAGATGTCGCGGATCTGGTTTTGTTGGATGATAACTTTGAAACACTGGTAATCGCTATTACCGAAGGACGCAAAATTTTAAGCAATGTTAGAAAGGCGATAGTTTACCTTGGCTCAACCCTCTTCAACGAAATATTTTTAATCGGCGGATCACTGATTATGGGTCTCGCCAGTCCGCTTAGTCCGCTTCAAATTCTCTGGGTCAATTTTTTCACCGACAGTTTTCCGGCCATCGGTCTCGCGTTCGATGGTCGCATAGATTCTAATGCCAAACCAGCCAGCACCAGCGTAAAAGACGGCATTTTCAACAATGAAATGCGAATGATGATCGGCGTCAATGGTGTCGTCAGTAGTCTGCTGCTTTTTTTCATGTATGGCTGGCTACTGCAGCGCGGCTATGACCAGTTAACAGTCCGTACCTTTATCTTTGGCGCTTTCGCCAGCTACAGCCTTTTCCTGATTTTTGCTATTCGCAGTCTGAGATCAAGTATTTTTTCTTACAACCCTTTCTCAAACCGATACCTCGTTATTAGCGTGCTCATTGGGTTCGCCCTCACCCTAGCCGGAATCTATATGCCGTTTTTCCAGCACTTGTTCGACACCGTGGCACTCTCACCCTCGTGGCTCTTTGGCATCTTCCTTTTTGGCATCTTTAACGTAGGCCTGATCGAAATTACTAAACTTCTCTTCAAAAAAGACTAGGCTCTGCGGGTCTAGCCTGCCTTGGCGACAACCAGGGCGATGATCTTTTTAGCGCCGGCCGCTTTGAGTAACCGGGCAGCTTCATTCATGGTCGCGCCGGACGTCCAAACGTCGTCAAGTAAAATAATATCTCTGCCTTTGACCAACTCAGGATTTGCAATAATGAATGAACCTCTCACATTGCGCTCGCGCTTGTCCCATTGATCTAGTTTTGACTGCGGTTGCGTTGCGACTTGTTTACGAAGTACATCAGTACACAACCCGCCACCGCGAGTTTTAATAAGTTCGCGGGCAATGAGTTCGGATTGGTTAAACCCGCGGTCACGCAGTCGCGACGGGTGCAAAGGGATCGGAACAATGATCGACTGCGAAATATCCAAACGTATTGAATCGAGAAACAGCGACACGATGTCGGCTAACGGACCGGCTGCGAGCGTTCGGCGATTAAACTTAAGTCGCCATATAAGCGACTGCACGGCCGGAATCTCATACGAAGTTGCCCCAGCCAGAACATAATTGGCCTTAGGGTGACAGCCGGGCTGGCCAACCGGAATCCTAGCGCGACAGGCCGGGCAGAAATAAGCCGTACTAACCTTGATGCTTTGTGTGCAGGCGTCACAGACCAAAGGGAGCTCTGATCGCGTACCTGTGAGCGCAGCCGTGCAGGCCAAACAGGACGGAGGAAAAAGAATATCCAAAACCATATCCCACAACCGTTTCACCTGTGATATCATAGCTATAACTCTATCATGCTCCACCTAGGCTTATCACACGGATCATCCGTCTCCCTTGGCATTGATATTGGCACGACAACGATCAAGGCTGCGGAACTCAGCTCAAACAAAAAGGGTCTCTTTGCTTTGACTAATTACGCCATGCTTGAAACTGCAGGGAACATGGATCACGTCAATAATGCCCTTCAATCAAGTAGCTTGAAGCCCCTCGATAGTGATTTGATCTCATATCTCACCTTGCTTAAAAAAGAGGCACGATTTGAGACCAATAAAGTTACGGCATCGCTGCCCGCGTTTACTGCGTTTACAACACTTCTTGAAATGCCCGAGATGAACACCAAAGATATCAGCCAATCGCTCAGCATCGAAGCAAAGCACTATGTGCCGATCCCGATCTCAGCCGCAACTTTAGATTGGATCAAGGTAGGGGAGAAGGTCTATCCTGACGGATCGAAAAAACAACTTATTTTTCTAGTGTCAATTCCTAACGAAAAAATTGAGCACTATCATACTATTTTCGCTGAAAGTGGCTTTCAGCTTGAATCCTACGAAATTGAAAACATGAGCGCGGTTCGTGCGCTCACCTGGAAGCTCCCGGAACCTCAGCTCCTTATTGATATAGGCGGTCGGTCAACGGCACTCTCGGTTGGACACGCCGGGGC
>JAHFLG010000002.1 GCA_023244975.1 Candidatus Harrisonbacteria bacterium | reverse complement strand
TGATCCGAAGGGGATCAAGGCCATCGTGGGCGACATGCTCAAGACGGAAAAGCACATCGTCTGCGGCGTGGGCGTACAGGATGGCATCGGTACTAACTTCCGGGCGGTCTTCGGGTCGATGGGGATCGAGGACAAGTGGATCCTGACTCCCGGCGCCGATCCCAAGGAGATCCGCCGCGCCTTCGCGATGGTTTCTCAGTCCGCCGTTCGTGCCAGTCAGGGCACGGCCGGACACTCGAAGACCGCAGCCGGCGGCTTCGCGGTCTAGCGGGCATCAGCAGAAGCATTCGGGCGGTGGTCAGATGACCACCGCCCCATTTTTATTCACGACACAGATCTGGTAGCCTACTATTCCGTAGCTTTAGCGAAGGATGGTTGGGGGCCGCGGGATGCTATTGGAACTTATTTTGTCGCCTCAAAATTTTTAGGTAGCGGTGCTGAGACGTCTATGCCCTGACGGTCTGATTCGGTAGATTGTCCATCTAAAAAAGCGATTGCTTTCTCAAAGGTGATTTTTTTAGCAGGTCTGGGGAATTGGGCATACATTGTTGCTCCAATTGATCCGTCTATATCATCTTCAGGGAGAGGATATGGTTCGTGAAAAGTTATATTTTCTTTTCCTGTAATGTTCGCGAATGCCCGCAACCCTCCGCTACTGATTGTATTTGCCGTTAGAATATTTATACCAAACGGCAGCGCTGCTTTTAGAATCTCTCTCGTGATTTTACTGCCGATTCCTTTATTACGAAGTTCTGGGGCAACTTTAATATCAGCTAGATTTAACTCAGTTTGACCGCTGCGTTGATTGTGTCTAATCAGTCCTCTGCCGTAACAGCCGTGAGAGAGACTAATAGTGATAAGGTTCCCTGAAACAGTTACAATTGGTTTTTCGTTACTAAGCTCTATAAATTTCTCTTCTGGCGTTTTTTGCCTTTCTTGATTCATATCAGAAGAATACATTAGGTTCTTAAGTGAAGAAAGGGTAGCTAAAATTTAGGTTCACGAATTGGTTGGGGGGCTAGGAATCGAACCTAGATTCACGCCTTCAAAGGGCGCTGTCCTACCATTAGACGACCCCCCAGTGTTTTTCTGCAACGTCATCCTATCACGCTCCGTCTTTGGTCGGCAATTCCCATTCCTATCTCGTCAGCTCCTCGCGGCTGTATCCTTTTGCGCGCATCGCTAAATATATTTTGGCTTTTTGTTCCAGATTGTGTGGTGAGTGGTCGTTTGGGTCGCTTGCGATTGTATTTTGCCCCGACTCCATTAATGCGTCGAGGTCGGCTTGTATTTGTTTACCGCGTTCTGTGGTTGGCCAGCCAAATTCGGTTCGGTAGTATCCGCCAGGCAGTATAAAGTGAAAGTTATTAATCACTGCGGCAACTTTGTTTGCCTTGCTCGCGTTTTGATATCGCTCGGTACTTTCTTGCATATTGGTCTTGGCCTGTTCCTGCGAGATAGAACCACGCTTTATTAATAAGTCATCGATAGCGTGCATTTCGCTGGCTGCCGCTGCCATGATCTCTCCATATTCCACCAGTATTTTTGCCAGTAATGCTGGGTCGAATGCAAAAGTTTCCTGTGCTGGTCTTTCTTCTGTGTTCATACCTTAAGACTTTAACTGTTCGATGATTGCCACCTCGAGTGGGATAGTTGGGAATGGAGAATAGCGCATCTGACTGTAGCTGGTGATCAGCGCTTTGATGAGCGGAATGTGGCGGGCGGGGTCGATGAGCGCTACCTGCTTTCGCAGTTCGGTCAGCTCTTTGCCGGTCAGCTCTTGTTTGAAAAGTGATTCGAGGTCGGGATTGTATGTAAGCGTGAGTAATCGGCGGAAGTAGTGAATGAGCTGTTTGGTAAGGTCGACGATGTTGTGACCTTCTTCATGCAGTTTACTAACCTGGGCTAGACACTCCGGCAGCTTTTTTTCGAGAATCAGCTGTGCAAGCCCGGCCACGCGGTTAAAGCCAAGACGGCCAAGGTGCTTTTCGATGATGTCGGCGGTGACGGCATCGTTGAGACTGGTGATCTGTGCGAGTAGTGATTCGGCGTCGCGCAAGCTGCCGTCGCCAAGAGCGGCGAGTAGTTCGATCGCCTCGGCGTCCACTTTTAATTTTTCAGACTTGATGATGCTGGTAAGCTTTTCGATAATAAAATCGATTGGCAGGCGGCGGAAATGAAAACGCTGGCAGCGGCTGGCGATGGTGGCCGGTACTTTGTCGAGTTCGGTCGTGGCCATAATAAAGACGAGGTGTGCCGGCGGTTCTTCAAGGGTTTTGAGCAGCGCATTAAACGAGCCGCGCGAAAGGGCGAGCATGTGCACCTCGTCGAGAATGATTACCTTGCGGACATAGCTGGCGGGCGAGAGACGAGCGCCTTCGATGAGTTCGCGGACTTGCTCCACCTTGTTGTTGCTGGCGGCATCGATTTCGATTACATCGACACTTCGGCCACTATCAATCTCTGTGCAGGGGTCGCAGGTGTTGCAGGGTTCGCCCTTAGCTCGAAATTTCGCATCTTTCTGTCTGGTAGCGCAGCAGCAGATTTTTGCCAAAATGCGGGCGGCAGTTGTTTTGCCGGTGCCACGAGTGCCGTACAGTAAATATGCATGGCCGATTTTGTCGGCAGCGGCAGCGTTTTGAAGTACGGTAGTGACCTGCTCTTGGCCAAGAAGGTCGGCCAGCTTTTTGGGTCGATAGAGTCGATAGAGGGCGGTGGCCATATCGATCACTATATCGCGATTTTGTTTTTCTTGCCACGTGGTGCTAGTAACCGCGTGTATACTTAGGTGGTATGACTATGCGTGTTCGGTGGTGGCTAGTGGTGTGGGCGATTATCGTAGTTATATTTTTTTTATTTGCGTTCGGGCGGCACCAAGAATCGCTGGGCGAATTTGATCAGCCGGTTACTCCGGTCGTAGTAGACCCCAACGCTGATCTGCCGCCGCAGCTACCGCTGGCCAACCCGCCCGGACCAATCAAGGCAATCTACGCAACGAATTGGTCGGCCGCCAGCGAAAAAAAGATTCAATATTTTTTAGATTTGCTGAAAACGACAGAACTGAATGCCATCGTCATTGATATTAAAGACTATACGGGCGTAGTTGGGTATGACGCTCTGGTGCCGGCGGTGCATGAGTACCACGCATTTGAAAAACGGATTCCAAAAATGAATGCACTCATCAAGCGGTTTCATGATGCTGGTGTGTACGTGATTGGTCGGATTGCCGTTTTTCAGGACGGGGCACTCGTTGCGGCGCGGCCGGAGTGGGCGCTGAGGAGCAAAAAAACAGGCCAGATTTGGGGCGATCGCAAGAATGTTCACTGGTTGGATACTGCCGCCACGCCAGTGTGGGATTACAACATCGATATTGCGCACGAGGCGCTTACGCGCGGTTTTGATGAGATCAATTTTGACTACATTCGGTTTCCGACCGATGGAGATTTGGAAGACATTGTCTATCCGTTCGCCTTGGTGGCAAGTTCGACAACGAACGGCCAATTGCATGCCGATCGGCGAGCGGTGCTACGGCAATTTTTTAAACACCTGCGTAGTCAGCTGCCGTACGCGCGAATTTCGGCGGATATTTTTGGCGAGGCGGTGGTTAATCAGAGTGAGACGGGGATTGGTCAATTCCTTGATGATACGCTGGAGCCGTTCGATGCGGTTGCGCCGATGATTTATCCGTCACATTTTAATAAGAATTTTTTGGGACTAACGAACTCGGCGGCGATGCCGTATCCGGTGATCCGTTATGCGATGGACAGAGCGTTTGATCGGTTTTCGGTGTATGAACGGACGCTGCTTGCTCGTCAGTCAACAAGCACTCAGTCGATCGCGCCACCGTCGCTCACTGAGTTTCGGCCGTGGCTACAAGATTTTGACTTAGGTGCGACGTATGATGCCGCTAAGGTGCGTGCCCAGATTGACGCGGTGGATGATTCGGCGCGAGCCGCGGCTGGCTGCCCAGGAGTCCCGCGTAGTGACAAAAATCATCAGGTGGTTACCGAGCCGAGCGGATCGCGCCAAGCGTGCAACTACCAACCGATTGGTTGGATGCTCTGGAACGCCAGCAATGTGTATACGAAAGGGGCGTTACTAGCGGAGTAGACTTTTTTAGCGCGTACTCGCAGCCGCTTTCATTTTTTAGTATGATTGTATGCAATGGTATTTGAAGCCAAGACAACTGAATTTTCTGGGCCGATGGAAAAGCTGCTTGCACTCATCGAAGATCGAAGGGTGGAAATCTCGCGCATTAATTTGGCCGAGGTTACGAGCGACTTTATTGCCTACGTTGAACAGCTTGGCGAGCAGGTCTCGCCAACGATTCTTTCTGATTTTGTAGTTATCGCTTCGCGGCTGCTCGTACTCAAGTCAAAGATACTGCTGCCGAACCTGGAGCTTACCGGCGAGGAGGAGGCGGACATCATGGACTTAGAGCAGCGACTGCGAATCTATCGCGAATTTTCGGCTAAAGGCGGATCAACGGCTGGTGGGAAATCGGCGGCGCAGTATATTGCCGAGCTTTGGGACCGGAACACGCCGCTATGCGCCCGACCGCTACTGCGTTCGCTTGGTGATGGACCACGGGCTGGTTCCGGTGGTACGCCCTTCTTTTATCCCTCAAGTCAGGTTACCGCCCTAGCGATGGTTGAGATGTTGCAGCGACTTTTGCAGATTATGGGAGGCTTAGTATTGGAAAGTGCGACGGTACGTACGACCATGGTGTCGCTCCAAGATAAAATTTTAGAATTGACCGGTCGGCTGCAGCAGAATAGTTCGATGACGTTTAGCGGCCGCATGAATAAAAAAGGGAAAGAAGAGGTGATTGTACTTTTCCTGGCCGTACTGCACATGCTCGCGAATCGTTTGGCCTCGGTTGAGCAGGGTGATATGTTTGGGGAGATTACCGTGCAGGCTGTTTCGCAAGACGAAAATGGTATGTTGTGATTGGTTTTGAGATACGAAAGAATGCGAACAGGGGAGTTTCTCGCTCTGCGGTATTA
>JAHFLG010000020.1 GCA_023244975.1 Candidatus Harrisonbacteria bacterium | reverse complement strand
ATACTGGAGAGAGCTCTTCGACTATCTTCCCTGAGTGCTCCGGATGGTCGGGAGTATCTACCGCCATCACCGCCTCATGCATATTCAAATTTAGTTCGTCGCCTAGAGTCACTTTGATTCGCTCTACTCCTTGGCGTTTAAGTGCCTCTTCGAGCTGGCCTTTGATAAGCAAGAGTCCTTTCTCTGCCGACTCATTACCTTTGACTGCGGCCATTGCAAAGTCAAAACTATCAAGGGTCGGCAGAATATCTTTAATGATCACGGCGGCGGTAAATGATCCAAACTCTTCAAACCGCTTGCCCTCCTCTTTTTTATAATTCGCGAGGTCGGCAGCGGCGCGCTTCCACCCATTTAAGTACTCGTCGCGTTGAGATTGACAGGCTTGGAGAGGGTCAACTTTTTTTTCTTCCTCTTTCTGTGGTTCGTCCATTGTAGTGCTATTTTAAACCTATTTTTTTTACTGTCAACGGCAATTGACTGTTTTATGAAAAAATTATATATTAATAATCCTCGCTAACCCGTTTCCCTTACCCAAGGGAGGAAGGAACACATGAGCGAAAACGGTTCCGATCCCGCGGGTAGCGGGTATCGGTTTGAGCAGAGTCCTGAGCCGCCAACAGAGCAGCTCAACCTCGGGGACATCGAGTACCCCGAACGCGTGGAAGACCGCGCACAACGCCGAGGTAGGGAGCAGCACGAGCTCCCCAAGGCGCCGGCGTTCGAGGTCACTGAGGTATGGGGGGAGCTGAAGAAGTTCTGGCTCTTCCGGACAATCATCGGCCTCATCGGCTTGGTCCGCGATCTGGTGGCTGGAGTTCTCGGGTTCGGTCGGGTCGGCTTCCGATGGGCCCACGGCAACCGCGTCCGCCTCGCCGAAGGAGCTGAGAGCTACACAGCTCGGCTGCGCCGGTGGCTCGGCGGAGTCGTGACAGTCTACCTCCTAGAGGTGACTGCCGAAGGTCGTAAGGACCGTAGTGCTCGTCGGGTCTACGCCGTGGATCTGTCGAGCGAACTCGCGTCCGGGCCGGCCTACGGGCAACCCGCGATTGTGATCGGACGCTTCGACCGCGTCCGCATCATGCGCAGGAGCGAAAATCTCCTGCGAGACGGACGTCTCACGGTCAAGCTGCTGCGGCGTGAACATGGCCAGATGTTTCGCGTCGCGGATGCTTTCGGAAGTCGGCTCACGCTGACCCCCGGAGCCCTACTCCTCCTGATCGCCCATTACAACGGCGAAAGGGAAATCTTCCTGTCCGAGCTCGTCACACAGGCAATTCGGCGTGGCGAGAACGCGGGAATCCTCGCTGAGCTCGCCCAAGATCTGATGGGAGAGCTGCGAGCGAGAAGCAACTAGCACATCTCGTGCAGCACCCCCCGGACCGCGCATCTCTATTGAAAGGAGAGAGATGCGCGGTCCACTCATTTTTAGGCTCAATTGAGCCTAATTGACTTTACTGTATTTATATGCTATAATATAGGACTTGCTCTTTAATAATAGAAAAGCGCTATACTAGTAACAGGCACCCGTCTGGAAAGGGTGTGGTTTATGTCTCTCTAGAAACATAGACTCTACCCTTTCCCGACGGGATGCGGCTCGTTGTACTGCGCCAAGCGGCGTAGCAACGGGTTTGACAAACTGTCACGTCAGGCGTCGCTCGAATGCGACGCACGGAGGTACACACATGCGGATCGCAATCCGCGCTTTGGCGGTCGCGTTGCTCGCGATCGCCGCCGTCGCCCAAGCGGGCGACGCAACGGCCAAGGACACGAAGTCCTACGGCCACGGCATCATCCCCATCGTCAGCGCGAAGGGGAAGAGCGAGGTCGATGGGGGCAAGATCGACCCGGACAAGTACCGGGTCGAGAAGCTCCAACTCGGCTCGATCAAACAGCCCAAGGCGCAGGAAGCGCTGATGGACTGGGCGATCGTCCAGGGCAAGGAAACGGTCTTCCTCGACGAAGGGAAGGCGCAGAAGACGATCCGCTTCACGATGGTGAGCCTCTCGGCAGACCAGGCGAAGAACGCGGGCGTCAAGGACGCCGGACGGTACCTGCAGATCACGACTCCGGAGTTCGACAAGGACGGGATCCAGCACAGCGCGAAGATGGTGGCCATCCTGGACTGGGCGAAGCTCGCCTTCAAGTTCCAGGCGCTGCCGCTCAACGCCGCCGGTCTCGCCGAGAACAACGAGGTCTTCCGCGTGAAGACGCTCGTCAAGGCAGACCAGTGGGCGATCGTCTCAATCGGCCAGAGCGAAGTCATGTACGTGGAGCCACTCGACGACAAGAGCGGCGACACGGCCAAGGACAAGGCGTCGGCTCGCAACAAGGACGACGCTCCCCTGACGCTGGTCGTCCACGTCTGGTCTCCGAAGCCGGCCGAGGCTCCCAAGCCCGTCGAGCCCGAGAAGCCGCTGACGTCCGGCGATCCCCCGCCGGAACCCACCACCCCGGCGCCCCCCGCGGCGCCGAAGAAGTAGCCCTGACGCGAGTCAGAGCCCCCCGGATCGCCAGTCGCGCAAGCGACGCAGGCAGCGATCGTCCCGACGCAAGTCGAGACAACGGGCAACCAAGTCCTGCAGTAGTACCGAGGCCGGAGTTCGCGCACAGCGTGAACTACCGGCCTCAGTCATTTTTACAGGAACTTTTCTGATTTATTTTTTAAAAATTCGCCCGAGAAACTGCCGTTTGCCAAGCAGTCCAAAATCGCGACTGTCGATTGATCCAACCGGCTGATTACCAAGCAGTAGATAGGTACCTCCTTTAATATTGGCATTACTATCCAGATATAATGAGAGCAATTTTTTTGCTGATTCATCAACATAAAAAAACTCGTTGCGTGTGGTAGTCAGCGGCTGCCGATTGAGGATGAGATACGTAGCATACGAATCCTTAGCAAATGTCAGATGGTCGCCCGGAAGACCCCGTACCTGCTTAACGATTGGCGCAGGGTTGCCGCGATACTCAATCATAGCCAGGTCGCCACGAGCCGGCTCATGACAAGAGTAATAACGACTATGAAGAGATGCGACGTCTCCGTGGCTCAGAATCCCTGCCATAGAATCGCCACGCACGGTTACGTCGCTAAAGCGTGAGCAGTCGGGATCAACGAGAAATACTCCGATCGCAATAATAACAACTGCGACCGCGGAGATCACAAAGCGAGTTTTATTCATGGGTAACCAAGCACACTATAGCCAGCGAGTATCAGGTGGAACATTGCCGCCAGGCAGACTTCCTTGCTGAGAAGGCAACCCTTTTACGCAGATACGGCAGGTATTACAAACTTCAAATGAGGTATTAGGAGCGGTGTTGCTGATAAAACGTTCGCACGCCTTAGCCGTAAAATAATTGTAATAGTTGGTATTGTTACCATTGCCATAATTAGCAACAGTGGTCGGTACGATGTGATACGCAGAAGCTGAGCAGGTTGAATACGTTGCTGCCACAGCATTGTTAACATAAGCACGAGTCCACCCTGCTCCGCCTCCACCGCAAAACTCATCCGCACAAAACAACGGATCATTAATCGGTCCCCACCAGAATGGAGAATTAGCGTAGCCACTAGCAGTAATAAGACCGTGTGGTCCATATCCGTCTAAAATTGAATTATATCCTGCAGGGCAGGCTGGAACACCGGTGCCGCCAGCCACCTGGATTGTCGGTGGATAGAACGGATTTGCGCTTATCAAAGTCTTTCCTGTACCGAATAGAGTAAAACTTGCACCACCCGAAACTGCATCAACATAGGCTTTGTTTGCCGCATCAAAATCTTCACTTGGAGTCGCCACATCTTTAATAACATTGCCGACCGCGCTGATAACACCGTTAACGGTAAGTGTTGTACTCGCGCTCGTCGCCTGAACACCGACATTGCCCGTGGTTGAGTCAACCATAATACCTCCTGCTCCTGCCGGCGGATTTTGGGTCGGATTCGTCCAGCCAAAGGCAACGCGCAACTGAAACACAACTATGCCTGATAACATAAATATTCCGACTAAGGCGAGTCCCGATGCCCACTTTTTTAATTCATATGACTTCATGGGTATATACGTTAATTACTATTACTTCAATTTAGTATACAATAAATAGACATAAGCAAGAAGTTGATATCTTCTATGAGAACCATTAAAGGCAAGGTAACCTGGATCGACATTCTAAAACCAAACGAAGCCGACATCACTGCTATCAAAAAGCTGCACAATTTTCATCCGATTATTCTGGACGAACTACTCCACCCCTCCCCCCGCATCCGCGTTGAGCACTATGACAGTTATGTCTTCATTGTCTATCACTTCCCCGAGTACAACCCTGAGCTCAAAACCTCCCGTCGTACCGAACTCGATTTTTTAATCACTAAGGACAAAATCATTACTGTTCATTACGAAAATCTCAATGAACTTAACGGCTTGTTTGATTTACTCTCGGGCGATGAGACCCAACGCCGCACCATTCTCGGTGGCGACTCGCTGCTGGGCACCTACGAAATTTTTGAACGTGCCATCGCCTTCTCTCTGCGCCAGCTTCGCCACATCGAAGAACGCGTCAGCTTTGTAGCTCAGGAAATTTTCAACAACAAGGGCGATGAGATTCTCCGGAAAATTTCCTACATCAAGCGAGATATTTTAGACTACCGGCTTATCACGCACCCGCAGGAAAAATTCTTTGCCAGCCTTGAAGAGATAGGCCTGCGGTTCTGGGGGCAGAAAAGCCGAGTGTATCTCACCGCGCTGATGAGCGACAATCTACCGGTTCACCGCAACCTGGATAATTATTTTCAAATTATTGAAAGCCTAGAAACTACTAATGCCCAGCTCCTTGATGCCGAGACCAACGCGACGATAAAAAAATTTACGGTTGGGGCATTTTTGTTCTCGATTCCGATCTCGTTCATCTTTGCCCTTGGTATCCCCTTCATCGCTGTCATCTTCCTGAGCTCGTCGCTCGTCTTCTGGACCAGCATGATTTCGGTACTTTTCATCACAACCCTGGTCGGCTACATCCTCCGCCGCCGTAAAATATGGTGATCTTCGACACGTTATCAGGTGAGAAAAAGGAGCTGCCGACCGGACGCGAGATTAAGATGTTTGTCTGCGGACCAACCGTCTATGACTACCCACACATCGGCAACGCGCGAACGTTTGTGTTTTTCGACATGTTCGCAAAGTATCTGCGTAGCACCGGCATCAAGCTGACCTATCTGCAAAACATTACCGATATTGACGACAAAATAATCCAAAAGGCAAAAGATGAGGGTACGAGCTGGCGCGAGGTGAGTAAAAAATACGAAGAGATCTATCGTGCAAACCTTGAAGCACTCGGGATGGATACGCAGCACATGCAGTTTGCCCGAGCTACAGACTATGTTCCTGAAATAATTGCACAAGTTAAACATCTGCACGAGAATGGCTTTTCCTATCTTATTGAAGGAGACGGTTGGTATTTTGATATTTCAAAATATGCAGGATATGGAGAGCTGGCCCATCGCACCGTACAGCAAGCCGAGGATGGTGTTACGCGCATTGACGATAGCAGCAAAAAGAAAAACGCCGGCGATTTTTGTTTATGGAAACTCAGCGATGACCCAACGCTGCAACTGGGTGATGACGGCCTGGGAGCTGGTCGTCCGGGCTGGCACATTGAAGACACCGCCATCACCGAAAAATTCTTTGGCCCGCAGTATGATATCCACGGCGGAGCGATTGACCTCAAGTTCCCCCACCACGAAGCAGAACGGGCGCAACAAGAGGCGGCCTCGGGCAAATTACCATTTGTAAACTTCTGGATGCATGCGGGCTTCCTCACGATTGACGGCAAAAAAATGAGCAAGTCACTCGGTAACTTTATGACTGTCGACGACCTCCTTACCAAAATGACCCCCGACGAGTTCCGCATGATGCTGCTGATGCACCACTATCGCTCTCCCCTCGATTACACCGAACAGGCAGTCAAAATGGCAAAGGATTCTATTCATTATTTTATGGTTCGTGTGCAAAATTTGAAAAACCAAGCCGCGAGTAATGAAAATGAAAAAGAATTCGAAGAGGCAATGAATGATGACTTTAATACGCCGCGGGCGCTGGCGACACTGCGCAGCTGCACCGATCCTGCAGTTATTGCAAAGAACCTCGCGAGCTTGGGAATCAATATTACGGTGAACATTCCTCCGGATGTCCAAGTATTGCTTCAAAAGCGCGAGTTATCCAGAGCTTCTAAACAGTTTGAACAGTCCGACGCCTTGCGCAAAGAAATAGAAGGTCTAGGATACATAGTAGAAGACACACCAGTCGGCCCGCTGGTCTTGCCAAAGAACTAAACTATCAGGCCGAGCCGTAACCCCGGCCGTCACAGCGAGTATAGACATAGGCTCCCTACTCGCGAGACGGACGAGGGTGAGCGCGAGGCCAGATAATGATGATATAATACTGAGCCATGCCAAAAATTCCACCGCAAAATGTAGAAGCTGAAGAGGGCGTACTTGGCGCGCTCCTCATTGATAAAAACGCCATCATTCGCGTTGCTGATTTACTGCAAGCTTCTGATTTTTATAAACCCGTCCACTCGACAATTTTTAAAACAATTCTACGTCTCTACGAAAAGAGTCAGCCCATCGACATCCTGACCTGCACCAACGCACTCAAGGAAGATGGCCAACTTGAAACCATCGGTGGCGCAGCGTATCTCACCACCCTTATCGACAAGGTGCCGACCGCCAGCCACATCGAGCACTACGCCAAGTTGGTCAAAGAGAAAAAAATTCTGCGCGACCTCATTGGCGCTTCTGCTGAAATCACTGAAAACGCCTTTTCGCCGGGCGACGATATTGAAAATATCCTTGATGACATCGAGCAAAAGATCTTCTCAATTTCTCAGCGGTCCATCTCTCAAAAATTTGTGCCCATCAAAGACGAACTTCATAGCGCCTACGAACGTATTGAGAAACTGCACAGCGGCGACGGCAAGTTCCGTGGCGTGCCAACCGGCTTTACTGAACTCGACAATCTTTTATCGGGTCTCCAAAAATCCGACCTGGTCATCATCGGCGCACGACCTTCACTTGGTAAAACCTCTTTAGCTCTCGACATGCTCAAGCACGTCGCGGTCAAAGAAGGAAAACCGGTCGGCATGTTCAGTCTGGAAATGAGCCGCGAGCAGGTCATCGACCGTTTGATAGCTTCTGAAGCCAACGTCCCCCTCTGGAAGCTGCGCACCGGCAAGCTCTCAGATGACACCGACTTTGAACTTATCCAGCACTCTCTCGATACTCTTTCTCGAGCCCCGATCTTTATTGACGACACGCCGAGCCCCAACGTTCTACAGATGCGATCGATGGGTCGCCGTCTCCAGGCCGAGCACGGACTTTCAATGATCGTTGTCGACTATCTGCAGCTTATCCAGCCGCGCACCAACTCTGACAACCTGGTTGCCCAAATAACCGAGATCTCCCGCGGACTCAAGGGTTTGGCGCGCGAACTCAATATTCCGGTGATTGCGCTCTCTCAGCTCTCACGCGCCAGTGACCAGCGCGAAGTCAAAATCCCCCGTCTGTCCGACCTGCGCGACTCCGGCTCTATTGAACAAGACGCCGACGTCGTACTCTTTATCTACCGCAAAGACCGCGACAAGGTCGGCCTTGATCCGGCAGATGAAAACATGGCCGAAATTATCATTGCCAAACACCGTAATGGTCCCCTCGGCAGCGTGAAGCTCAAGTTCGACCCAAATACCGTCTCGTTCCGTAATATAGATACGTATCACTCAAATCAGTGACCCCAGAATCAATCAAACAACTTGCAAAATTGCTTTCGCAGCTTCCCTCACTCGGGCCGCGCCAGGCAACACGACTGGCGTTTCATATTGCTTCGCTTCCTAAGGAAGATGCTGTGGCTCTTTCTGAAGCAGCCCGCGCTGTCGCACGTCTGACAACCTGCACAAACTGTTTTTCACTTTCTGAGAGCGGTGATCTCTGCTACATCTGTTCGGACAAGCGCCGCGACCAGACCATGGTTGCTGTGGTGGAAAAAGAGACTGATATGATGACGCTTGAAAAGACTCGAAAGTACACTGGTCGCTACCTGATCATCGGCGATCTGCCGAAAGACGGCATCTTAACTGCCGGCCATCGTAAGCGCCTCCAATATCTTAAAAAATCAGCGCCCGCAGGCGGTTTTAGCGAAATAATCCTGGCGCTCTCCCCTACGACCTATGGCGACCTTAATGCCTCGATCCTGGCACAAGAGCTGCGTACGACTGCGCAGAAAATAACCCGTCTTGGCCGCGGCATCCCCACCGGCGGCGAAATAGAGTTCGCCGACGAAGACACCCTCGAAAACGCCCTGAAAAATAGAAACTAATCAGTTGAGCACTGATCTATTCGGTGCCTAAATCCCTATCTTTTGATCGCACAATGCCTTCGATCCTTCTTACGCTCTCAATCGCTACGAGATTTAATTCATAGTGCGCACTGTATAAACCTGCAAGAGATGCAAACATATCCCTAGGTCCTCCGATAGAATCATTATGGGACTTTACAAATTTATCCCGATAGGCAACAAATTCAGCACCCAATCGTGCAAGTCCGTCAGTACATACTTCGAACGTGCTTTGAATTTCAACCAGCTTCTCTCGAGCTTGTTCCGGTAACATATTAAGAATACTGTCATTCGCAGTTTTTAGCATTTCCTTCCATGCGCGAAAATTTTCCCGAAGCTCTCGAGCATGTTCGTAAAAAACCGTTCGCTCTGCTAATTCTTCTGCATCTGAAGGAAACTGATCTGGACTATTACCATCGGGTATCTTCATCTATCTTAGTATAAGAGCTGGTTATACGTTTAGCAAATTCTTGCCATACAATTGGGGGCAAAAAAATAACCGCCTACTTGATGGCGGTTATTTCGATTTCGGTAAACGGCTGGCGGTGAGTGTTCTTAGTGCGGCGGCGAACCTTGTGGCGGTACTTAAAGACAATCAGCTTGTCGGCGCGCTTCTGGGCAAGGACTTTAGCGGTGACGGTTGCACCCGCAACAGTCGGAGTACCAAGTCGGACGGCATCGCCATCAACGGTCAGCAAAACCTTGTCAAAGGTAACTGAGCTTTCAGGCAGAGCTTCGAGCTTTTCAATTTTGAGTTTTGCGCCCGGGGTAACGCGATACTGCTTTCCGCCGGTTTGAATGACTGCAAACATATATTTTAGTTATTGGAGATAATAACAGAGACCGCGATTAAAATCAAGCTCGCCACCACCATGCTTGAAATAGAGAGAATCATGGCCAAAAACCGCTCCCGCAAGTAAAGCCCCCGTGCCAGTAAATAATTGATCAGACTGATACCCATACCACTCAAAACAATCAAGAAAACGTCTTGCACCGATCCGGTATAGTTCGGCCCGCGGTACTGATCAAAATGCAAAATCAGCAGGGCATTAACATTGGACAGGTGCGCGTGCGCCACCGCAAACGCAATCACCAGAATAACTATACTAATAACAAATGAAAGTGCGATTATTTTCATGAGGTCGTATTCGAACCTATCTGATAACTTTACAGGAAGCTGTAACGCCGGCATTTTGAGAGACATCAATAGAAAAAGGTCCTGATTTGTCTGAAGTATCAACCCTAAATGTATCTGAACCGGTATTAGTAACTGCGGAAAAACTTTCAGGATCAACGCCCTCAAGCCGGCAATAATTCACAAAAGCGCTATCCTTGTCCCTACCATAAACCGTTCCTCGTCCTCCAGCTGTATGAAGCACGATAGAATACGTAGCTGGATCTGCCTTTGGAATGAGCTCATCCCAGAGGTATATATGATTTTTATCCTTGGTTATTGCAACACTCTCAGTCAGCTGAAACGTTTTCGGATCCACCCCACTAAGAATCCTTAATCCGTGAAAGACGCTCTTGGCATCGCGCGAGTAAAAACCCTGAGAATAATTCCCCTGCGATATATTGAAGCTTGAAACGATCTTCGGTTCAAATGTTTTCGGATCAGCACTATCAAGAATCTTCGGAGCATGTTTTGTACTGCAATCTCCGGCATCGAATCCCACATTATCGTTATAATATACACTCACTCCATCTGTCCCGTATCGTTGGTCTCTGGGATATGTCCGAAAATTTTTACTCGTCATAGACGGAAACCTCCTCATTGTGTAAGTTGCCGAATGTTCACACAAATCAACTACAGCCGCATAGTAGATTTCTCCTGATGAACTACTTTCAAAATACTGCCCGTGCTTCAAAAAATCTGTGGACTGGACAGAGGCCTTTTCTCCCTTTTCAGTGACTAACATTAACGTGTAGATATCAGCTGCTGTGCCCTCTTTTTCTTCAACAGAATCCGCCACCGACACAGAAGATGGAGCGGACATCGTTTTAATGCGCCCTAGCAGACCCGGATACATGCTGTTTAGGAGATACAAGACTCCGGCCAAAATAACCAAGAGTAACAGCTGCGCCCACCATTTCATCGGAAATTTCATAATGACATCAGTATACCACTTCAGTAGTGCTATCGGGATTTGAACCCGAGTCAGACCCTTGTGCACATATTACATCTTCCCGCGTTGCAAGGCAAAATGACAGAGTTCGCGGAGCGACGAAGCTGACATAGCGGGACTATGGCAGCGAGGAGCGACAAAGAAATTCTGTCATTGTGCCAGCAACCCGGAGGGACGCGCCGATTTTTGTTGATCGCGTCGTTGCTCAGGCACGGAATATTCCCGATATTCCTTAGCCTTCGCGCCTAGCGCTCAAGGCAAAAATCGAGCTGCGTCACGGGAGAGATTAATATGCGCATAAGGGTCAGGCCGTGAGCCGCCAGGAAATTCGGTAGCGCTGTCATCGGGATTTGAACCCGAGTTTTCGCCGTGAGAGGGCGACGTCCTAGACCAGACTAGACGATGACAGCATGTGCGCTACCGAATTTCCTGGCGGACGGGCGATGTCCTAGACCAGGCTAGACGATAGCACCAGATGGTGCTTATGGTAGCAAAGCGCGAGCTATCTTGTCGAGGCCGATGGAGTGGCTAGCTTTGACCAGCACGAGGTCGCCTGAGCGGACCAGCTGCTTGACCGGCTCAAGCGCCGAGACGGCGTCGCTAAACCACTGATCGGCCTTCATAACTTTTGACTCCTCGCCAACGGCAATGATGACATCAAAAACTCCGCGCGCCATCTCGCCGATCTGCTGGTGCGCCTGCTCGGAAAACTTCCCAAGCTCACGCATGTCGCCGAGAATAGCAACTTTTCGTTTTGCGGGAAGATCCTTAACAGCCGCGATCGCTGAAGCCATGGAAAGCGGCGAAGCGTTGTAACTGTCATCAACAAGCATGACGCCTCCCTTGCCATCCAAAAAATGTAAGCGGTGTGGCGGCGGCACGTACTGAGCCAATCCCGCGGCTGCCTGCTCAAGACTGAGTCCTGAAGCAACGGCCACACAGGCAGCCGCGGCCGCGGCATAGACCTGACTCGTGCCCGCCGTATTATTCAAACGTACCGCAACGCTCGCTCCGCCGTAATTAAGTTTAAACAGGGCTCCGGTCGGTTTTGATGCACCGGTCGCTGTAGTAACATACTGATTTTCAAAATCAGAGATCCTCATGAGTGCCGCACCAGCAAAACCATAAGTCATACACGATGCCTTCGTCTTCTCTCTCATAGCAAACACGCGCGAGTCATCGGCATTTAAGACGGCTGTTCCCTCTGGAGGCAAGACCTCAATCAGATGACTCTTTTCGCGAGTAACCGATTCAACACTTTCGTAGAACTGAACGTGCACCGGGATGTCGCCCACCGCGGTTACCACGGAAATATCCGGCCGGGCAATTGAAGTAAGATACGCTAAGTCACCCGGCTTGTCAGCACCATACTCTAATACAATAACTTCCGGAAATGTCTGCCATGAACGGGGTAGGACAAGACGAGCGGCAGCGATACAAAATATTCTAAGAAAAAATAATCCTTTAACAAACCGCGATATATGTTTACTATCACGAGCTATAGGTCGTAGCTGCTCCTCCGACCAGTCACCGACTATAGTCAAAGGCAGGCCAAGCTCTCCGTTAAAATTACCGGCGGTGCGCCGCACCCGTTTTGTCGTCGCAAGCAGGGTATAAATCGCCTCTTTGGTTGACGTCTTACCGACAGATCCGGTCACTCCAATAATCTTCGGCTTGAATTTCGCAATGGTCAGTCGCGCAAGCAGCTTAGTTAGTCGTTGTATCAGGCGGGACATCATAGTAGTTCAGCAAAAATTCCGCCAGATCATGGAACGCCGGAACCACGGTCTGACCGGCGAGTGGCGCGTCTTTTGGATTATCGATTTTAATGAGAATAATGAATTTCGCATCAGAAGCGGGTGCGAACCCGACATAGGTGTTAATAACAGTATCAGTGTAGCCTCCTTTCTTAAAATCGGGAATATAGGCGGTTCCGGTCTTGCCGGCAACATGGTAGTGAGGAATAGCGGCCACTTTTGCCTTGTCCACGGCTGAAACCATCATAGCGGCAACCTTCGCCGCTGTTTCAGCACTCATGACCTGTCGCGCGATTCCGATTCCACCAGTCTTAGTGATATGCGTCGGCATCATGATTCCGCCATTAGCGATAGCGGCAATCGCACTGATCATGCGAATAGGTGTTGTTGAAATACCCTGACCATAGGCGGCGGTTCCATAGTTAATATCACGCGGATATTTCTCGAGCGGCGTCAGCCGGCCGGCAATCTCACCCGGCAAATCAATGCCGGTGAGCTCCTTGTACCCAAATTTGAGGAGATAATCATAAAATGTCGCGCGCCCCATTTTTTGCTGCGCAAACACGCTCCCGGTGTTGACCGACTGTTCAATAACATTGGTCATAGTCATAGTGCCGTGCGCCTTAAGATCCCAGTTCTTAATCGTTTTGCCATCAGCGGTAAAATAACCCTTGTCGTAATACGTAGTCTCCGGTGTGATGGCGCCCGCATCAATACCAGCCGACATAGTCAGCACTTTCTGGGTTGACCCCGGCTCATACAAACCTTGTATCGCCGGATTAGTAAACGACGTGAGTGGACTTTTTGAAAAATCATTGGGGTCAAAGGTCGGATAGTTCCCCATCGCTACGATAGCTCCTGTCTTGGGATCTTCAACAATAACTGTACCGCCTTCGGGATGCCACTGATCAATCAGATGCTTCAAAACCTCCTCGGCCTTGCTCTGAATATTCGGATCAATCGTTAGTTCAACATCCTCACCCTTGCTCAGGACGTCTTGATACTGCGCCTCGATACCATACTTGCCGTGAGCTGCAATTTTTTTGTCTTCCTGGCTTATAAAGCCGATCACTTGACTAGCGCTTTCACCAAACGGATATTGCCGTCCAAGTACTCTTTTGATATAGATACTGGGAATCTCCGCTTCGATTATGGCCGCAACCTGCGCGTCGCTCGCTTTATCAATAAGTTCCTCGTATTGATCACCTTGTTTTGATAGCAAGGGCACGGTCACTGTTGGATCAAGTCCGATAGTCGCACGCAAACGCTCGCTGGCTTCGGTGACGTCGCCGACCTGCGTCGGCACGGCGTAGATAACGGAAAAATCCTTATCGAGAGCTGCCGGAATTCGACCACTAAAATAAATCGTTCCTCGCTTATCGCGCACCGGGTCAGCACGTGTCGCCTGAGCTTGAGCTCGCTGAGTGTAATAGAGCGACTTAGTAATCTGTAGTGAATACAAATTATATCCGAGAAACAAAAAAATTAGCGCGGTGACTCCGATAAGAGAAAGAAAACGAAATTTCATCGCTGCGTTATAGGTGCGGCGCTCAATCTCAAATAATTCGGATTGGCGTCTTTCACGTAGCCGAGCTGATCGCTCACCTTTACAAGATGTTGGTTATCCATCATCTGGTAATAGCTATTTTTAAGTTCGGCATTACTGACTTGCAGTGCACTGACCAGCTTATCACTAGCGCTATATGAAGACCGAGCCTTGATCATGTGAGTGTATACATAAATGCAAATAACTAGGGCAATGCCAATAAGCGCCATCAGCGCTCGCAGCAGACTGGTCATTTGTTTTGATCTATTAGGTTGAACGATTGTCATAGGATGATAGCTCGTAATTTTGCACTGCGGGACCGCGGATTTCTTCGCAGCTCCTCCTCGTTGGCAGTTATAGGTTTTTTTGTGATTAGGTGCGCGCTGCCTTCTGATAATTCTTTAAATGCCTGCTTCACAATCCGATCTTCGAGCGAATGGAAGGAAATAATTCCCACCCTTCCCCCGACCCGCACTACTCTGGATAGGTTTGCGATCAGCGACTTCAGATGCTCGAGCTCTTTGTTCACATAGATTCGCAGGGCCTGAAAGGTGCGCGTGGCGGGGTTAATCGACCCGTGCTTGTACCTGTCCGGCACCACCTCGAGCACTGCCGCGACCAAGTCGCCGGTTGTTTGCATCTGATTCTTTCTGACCCGCACTACAATACTTTTTGCAATCCGCGGGGCAAAGGTCTCCTCGCCGAGCTCACTAAGAATGCTGATCAGATTTTTTTCAGACAAACCTCGCAGCTGCTCAAAGAGCGGCTCAGTCTGATCGTCATAGGTCATTATCAGCGGCTCATTGCCTTGGAATGAAAACCCACGTCCGGCAAATGAACCGGCTGTGAGTTGGTCAGAAGAAAAGCCCAGATCCAAAAGTAACGCGTCAGCTTGTGGAAGATGATGAGTTTCCATAATCTCCGGAAGCTGGCCGTAGTTCGCCTGAAGAATTGTCGTAGCAACAGTATGTTCAGAATTTTTGAAGCTACGGATCGCATTGCTGTCGCGATCCACTCCCACAAAAACTCCTCCCGGCGCGATGCGCGCTATCACCTCTCGCGCATGCCCGCCGCTCCCCAGCGTACCGTCGACTACTACATCTCCCGGCTTTACGTCCAGAACCTCTAGCACCTCATGTAAAAGAACTGGAATATGTGTCATCGCTAGATCCCGAGCTCACCCAGTCGCTCTGCAATTTCATCTGACTGGGCTTCGGTTTTGGTTTTGTAAGCTACCCACGCATCTTCATCCCAAATTTCTAAACGGTTATATACTCCGGCAATCACAGCACCCTTCTTGAGTCCGGCATAGGTGCGCAAGTAATCCGGAAGCAGGACGCGCCCCTGACTGTCGAGATCCACCTCCATCGCGCCAGCAAGCATGAGCCGCTGAAACGCACGCGAGTTTGCCTGAGTCATCGGCAAGGCTTTTATCTTCTGCGCCATAATCTCCCACTCGGTTGCAGTGAATACATAGAGACAGTGATCCAGACCGCGCGTCACCACTGCCGCGTGCGACAGATCGGAACGAAATTTAGCCGGCACCGCCAGCCGTCCCTTTTCATCTATTAAATGCTTGTATTCGCCTATAAACATATTGGTTATCCCCAGATTGAGGACTTATCCCCACTTTTATCCACAGTTCCCCACCTACACGCCTATAGTATGCTCTTTGCCCCACATCGTCAACCTGTGGATAACAAAAAGTCCCCTAAAAGGGGGTTACATTAGAGAAAAAAGCATTAAAAAAAGTGAGCGCTCCGGGCCGCTAGGCCAAGTCCTACGCACTTTTTCAATGCTTCTTTCTCTTTTTGCTAAAAATATCCTTTAAAAAACCAAATATCGAGGTGAACTGCATGCCATGTTCTTTAATATGCTCACGGGCGGCATCGATGTCCATGGCTAGGAGCTCGGTCTCGCGTTTAACATTCTGCGAAATCGAACGAATGTCTCGGAATATCAAAATGCCGTAGATAATTAATACGCATAGCAGTAGCCCACCAAGCAGCACGGCAATAGAGGTGATAAAAAAGAAAATATCAGCGTGAACCAATGAATCCATAAAATGTTAGTATACCATACCGCGCGGATCCAAAATCTTCGTAAACTCCTTCTCAGTCATGAGCTTTTTCCTCAAAATTATTTCCGGCAGGCTCTCCCCTGTGCCGGACATCTCCGTCACAAGCTCGGCCATCAGCTCATAGCCAAATATCGGATTCAGTACCGTGGCGAGCGCGCTGCTCGCGTACGCGTGCTTTTTATTGCGCTCAATGTTCGGACTAATGCCACGTATGCATTTCTGCGCCATAACGCGGGTCACGTTACTCAAAATGTTTGTGGCATGCAACAGTTCGGATGCCATTAGCGGCATGTTCACGTTTAAATTGAGCTGTCCACCAAGAACGGCCTGAGTCACAGCTGCTTCGGCGCCGATGACGCGATAGCAGACCATGTTAACACACTCCAAGATACTCGGGTTTACCTTGCCGGGCATCATTGAACTTCCCGATTGAACCGCTGGAAGATTGATTTCATTAAAGCCAGTGTGCGGACCGCTTGAAAGGAGCCGCAAATCAGAAGCAATCCGGGAAATTTCAACCGCCGCGAGCTTGAGCGCCGACGCATATTGCAAGATCTGCTTCTGTGACTGCATGCTTTCAATCAGATCAGCTGCTTTTTTAAATGCGTAGCCGGTATTTTTATTCAGATGGCGAATCGCCAGAGCGGCATACTTCGGATGCGTATTCAGTCCGGTACCAACAGCAGATCCCCCAAGACCAAGGACAAGCAACGCGGCTCGAGACTGGGCAAGTACGAATCGAAAATCGCTGATTGTTTTAGCATATGCCGCAAACTCGCTGCCAAGAGTTATTGGCACGGCATCGCGCAGGTGAGTGCGGGCAGATTTTATAATTGACCTAAACTCCGTCCCCTTCTTTTTAAGTGAATCTTCGAGAATTTTTAAATTCGCATCGAGACCATCGTAGGCAGTGACAATGGCAACTCGCAGGGCGCTCGGATACGTGTCATTAGTACTCTGCGACATATTGACGTGGTCGTTAGCAGAAATCAACCGGCTTGCCCGCCTTTGGCGGGCGAGATTCGCAATCACCTCGTTCAAATTCATATTGGTCGACGTCCCGGCTCCGGCCTGGTACTGGTCAACAACAAACTGGCCGTCATGCTTGCCACTCAAAATTTCTTCGATGGCTTTAAGAATCGGCTTGGCAAGAGCCGGCTTTAAGAGACCTAACTCCATGTTTGCCTGAGTACACGCCTTTTTTACCTGAGCATAGGCGTAGATAAGTTCTAGGTTAGTCGGCGTGCCGGAGATTGGAAAATTATCCAAAGCCCGCGCCACCTGGATCCCCCAGAGTGCGCCATCCGGAATCTTCTTTTTTCCTAATGAATCCTGTTCTATCCGCATGTATTGATTATGGCTCGTAGAGCCGGTGCGCGATGCTGGGATCGAACCAGCGGCCCTTGCAATGTGAATGC
>JAHFLG010000019.1 GCA_023244975.1 Candidatus Harrisonbacteria bacterium | reverse complement strand
TAGGAGCGAAAGGACCTCGCCGATCGTTACAGATTTTTCGCCTCTGCCGGTAATAGATTTGCCTCTTTCGCCTGGACACAAGATAGAGGGTAGGCTGTCAGCTTTGCTCGCGCTAAAATTGCCACTCCGGTTGGCGACGTAGACAATCCCGATTGCCATGCCGAATACTATTCCGACAATCGCCCAGGCGTACCAGCTGTGGACGCGATGAGTGCCGACAATCTTAAAATCGTTCTGCAGGTCAGTGATTACCTTTTCTACTTCCTGCTGTTTTATCGGATCTGCCATAGGGTAGTATTAATTAAGTTTATAGATCCGAAGGTGGAGGTACCGGGACGGGAGGTGCCGACGGTAGTTCGGGTTCTTGAAATCTATTTTCTTCGCGCTCTTGCTGAGCCTGACGAATCGTTTGTGAAGTCGTCACGTTCTTTGCGGTGCAGCTGCAGCTGATGGTTTCCGATGGACTTGTTGAAGTGCAGTCAAGTGTATTGCTGGATTGGCTACACTGAGCCGCTTCGCAGCTATCAGCATCCGGCGGTATAACTGCGCCTGACGTACATTCAGGAAAATCTCCACATACTTGAATACCGGTCGCGCAGAGATCCGAATATTTAACCTGCTGTTCTACCAGATTTTTTTTGCACGCCTCCTTCGCAGCGAGCTTAGCACTATCAACTTTTGCGCTGACGTCCGAGACCTTGGCCTGTTGTTCGTCAGTTAACCCGTTCATGACACCGCTATGCGAAATAAGGTAGATATTGAATTCCTCAGTTGACATAACGGCTGTCTTTTGACCGAAACCATGATAGGTAAATGGTCCGGGCATCGCCGGGCAGTATGCCGCTAGAGTAGGAATGAATTTCCCTTGTTTGTTTGCCACATATGCGACAGCCACTAAGGCTCCAAGTATAAGGCCGGCTGATATCCAGGTTCCGAGCGAGTGTATTCGATTAGTTCCGACAACTTTAAAGTCCTTTTGAATATCTTCAACAACCTTTTTGCCTAATTCATCAGGATTGCGAGTGTCCATAGACGCTTAGCAATTTAATAAGATCAAAACGGCTGATGACGCCAACAAGCTTATTGTCATGGTCAATCACCGGTACCGGATTGACGCGGTGATGTTCGTTGAAAAGCTTTACTGCGGTCTCAAATGCATCATCAAAAAAAAGGGTAAGCGGTGTAGTGTCCATTACGTCTGCCGTCTTAAGATCCATAACTTTTTTAATTTCCCGACTAAACTCGCCCTTGTCCTTACTAAAGACCGGTAGACTCTTCAGTACACTCTGAAGCGTTGGCAAGTGCAGGAGCGACTCTTCGTTGATCAAATTATATTCAGTCACAAGGCCAACGAGTTTTCCGTTCGCGTCAACAACGGGTACTCCGTTGAAATGATGCTCGGTAATGAGTTTCGCGGTTTCGAGGATGGGCATATCGGCTCTCGCTGAGACCGGCTGCGTCGTCATAACATCTTTTACGTGAGATAGTTCCATATTCAAAAAGTATACTCTATTTGTTAGCCGCAAACAAATGGTTCCTGTGTAAAAAGTCGTAGACGTTCAAAACAGCTTTGACCGCATCTCCGGCCGAGATATTATTTTGCTTATAGAGAACATCAGAAACATCGCCGGCGGCCCAGATTCCAGAGCAGCTACTGGCTTGAGTTTTGTGATCAACCACAATCTCGCCAATTTGATTAAGGCTCACTAGTTCCTTAGCAGGGTCTGAGTTTGGCCGGGATCCGATTTCAACAAAGACTCCCTGAACAGCAAGATCCGTTGCCTTATTAGTTGTTTTCTCAATGGTACGCAGCCCGGTAACGCTCTTCTCACCGAGAACTTCCTGACTTACGGTATTAAAAAGAATAGTGACCTTGGGGTGAGACTTGATTTTTTCCTGAGTGACAGCGTCCCCTCTCATCTCGCTGCCCCGCACGAGCATATAGATTTTGTTCGCGTATGGAATGGAGTCCACGGCCGCCTCCAAGGCAGCGTTACCGGCACCGACTATGGCAATATCTTTCCCTTTAAATAGGGGTGCGTCGCAGGTTGAACAAAATACAACTCCACGACCATCAAGTCGGTCTTCCCCTGGTATCCCGAGTCGTTTTCTTCGGCTGCCAGTAGCCATAAAAATGGTCTTCGTCTCGACTGTTTTACCACTCTTGGTGGTTATCAAAAAATGGCCAGTGGGCGGCCCACCATCGATTTTTGCAATGGCGGTTACGATCTCGCCATCAATGATTTCGGCTCCATGATCGCGGACATGCGCCTCAAGGTTTTGTGCAAGTGAAAGACCTGAAATTGCCTTGGTTCCGATCCAGTTATAAATTTCGTTTGAGACAATGGATTGCCCGCCAAAAGACTCGGTAATAAGCGCCGTTTTAATACGCTTTCTGCCGGCATAGACACCGGCAGCTACGGCTGCCGGACCACCACCGATAATGACTAACTCGTACATAGTCTACCGTAAGGCTGCTTCAACCTCCGGCTTATTGAAGCCAACAATGATCGTTCCGTTGATATCAATAACGGGTACGCCCATTTGTCCAGATTTTTTTAGCATATCCTCGCGCGCGGCATCGTCTTCGGCGACATTATGTTCCGTGAATTCAACTCCCTTTGTCTTAAAATATTCTTTAGCCATTTTGCAGTATACGCAGGTCGGAGTCGAATAAATAATGATGTTGTTCATAGTGGAGGTAGAATATATTAGTTTATGTTACTGCAAAGGCAACCGAGCCTGATTCTTGAAAAGTTCGTCATGATACTCCCAATATTTTCCTTGCTCATGGGCACATTCGGCGGCTTCGGCAGCCGGCTGGGCGGCTTGATGGAAGCTCAGCGGGAAGTCGCGGAAGACCATATAAGCTTTACCGGTATCAACATAGTCCTTTCGCGCCTGAGCCTCGCTCGCCTGGAAGGCTCGCTCGCAGAATGGGCACTGATAATCACCAAATATGATGATACCGACAGAAGCATTCGGGTTGCCAAGCACGGCGTCATCATCTTTTGAGGGATTGCTCGCGCCATCGGGTATCGCTGGGTTCTTCAAAGCAGCCTCAATAGCTGATTTATACTTTGCATAGACATCCGCTCCCTCGATCATCCGACCGTTAATAAAGGTTGACGGGGTTCCATTGACGCCGGCTGCTCCGCCATCTTTCTCATCCTTAGCAATTTCATCTTTATACTTGTGAGTTTGAACACAGGTTTTAAATTTTACAGTGTCGAGGCCAAGCGTTTTGGCCAGCTCAACATAATCGAGCACGCTGCCTACCACAGGCTGAGTTTTTTCAGCACTTGGTTTATAGATAATTGCGCCGGCAATGACGATTGCGGCGATAATGATACTGATCGGAAGTAAATTTTTATTTTGTTCCATATTTTTTTATTTTGTGTATGATAGCACAAGAATTGCAGCTGTCGCGAATCTCTACTATCATAGCTGTATGAATTCAGCTGTCAAACAGACTCTACTGGTTATCGGCGATATAGCTGTTTATTACGGTTCGCTACTACTCACTCTCTTTATCCGCTATGGTGAAATTCGCGTCCACAGCGAGCTCTTTGCCGCGCACGCGCTTCCCTTCACTTTGGGACTCATTGTCTGGCTCATGATTTTTTATATCGGTGGCTTATATGAAAAAGTGATTTTGAAAAACGGCCGCGTGCTTAACCGCCGTTTTTTTAGTTTAACGGGTCTCGGCGCCGCTACGCTCGCAATGTTCTTTTATTTTGTTCCGGTGTTTGGCATTGCCCCTAAAATCAATTTGCTCATCTTTGTCGCCATTTTTACCGTAGCCGGCTATATCTGGAGGTATGGTTTCAATCTGCTACAGGGTGTCGGCCTTGCCAATCGTAAGACGCGGATATTGCTCAGTGGCGACAATGAGACTGCTCGTGAGATTATAAAACACCTTGCGGCAAATCCTCAGTTGGGATACGAGGTCGCTACTGACAATTACAACCTGATCGTGATGTCAAATCATGTTCAGCGCGACAGCGCAGCAATGAGGGAGCTGTATCACAGTTTTATCGGCGGTATTGAAGTTATCAGTTTATCAGATTTTTATGAAGAACTGTTTGATTGCGTCTCAATCGGCGAGCTTGAAGATGCCTATCTCGTTTCAAAACTACCACCAGTAGCTCGAACCTATCAGCTCGTTAAATATAGCATTGAGAGTCTGACCGCTTTTGTGTTGCTCGTCATATTGTTACCAATCATTATTCTTGTAGCCATATTCGTTAAATTGACTTCAGCTGGAACTGTATTCTATCGTCAGCAACGCGTTGGAAAAAATGAGGAGGTCTTTAACCTGTACAAATTTCGTAGCATGTACTCGACCACCGACAAAAATCCGGATGCGCAGAGCGGTTCGCCGACCTGGAGTACCTCTGGCGACAGCCGGGTGACGCCGTTTGGGAGGTTTTTACGAGGTACGCACATTGATGAAATTCCGCAGCTATTCAATATTTTGCTCGGCGAGATGTCCTTTATCGGACCCCGTCCGGAGCGGCCGGAGTTTACTAAACAACTTGAGCAAAAGATCCCCTATTATGAATTGCGCTCGCTGGTTAAGCCCGGCATTACGGGCTGGGCGCAGATCAATTATCGTTACGGTGCGAGCGTGGAAGATGCCTATCAAAAATTGCAATACGATATATACTACCTAAAGAACAGATCTTTCTTTCTTGATCTGCAGATTTTGGCAAAAACCATCAAAAAAATTTTCGTATGAAAATACTTGTAACCGGAGGAGCAGGGTTTATCGGAAGCCATGTTGTGGACGCGTATATTGTTGCGGGGCACTCAGTGGCGGTTATTGATAATCTCAAAACCGGATTCGAGCGCAATGTGAATCCCAAAGCTCGCTTTTACAAAGTTGATATCACTGATGCCGTGGCGGTCAACGAGGTGTTTAAAAAAGAGCAACCGGATGTAGTTAATCATCACGCGGCTATCGCCGAGGTTGTAAAATCTATTACTGAGCCGCTACCGACCTATACCGTTAACGTGCTTGGCACGATTAATGTATTGATGGCGTTTGGGCAGTATGGAGCCAAAACCGGCGCTCGATTTATTTTTTCATCAACCGGCGGAGCCATTTACGGCAACGCTAAAGAACTGCCGGCAACCGAGCAGACTCCGGCTGCACCGCTGACCGCCTACGGCATGTCTAAGCTACTTGGTGAGGAGGTTATCACCTTTTACGCCCACCAGTTTGCCTTTACGCCCATTATCTTCCGCTACCCCAATGTCTATGGCCCGAGACAGAACCCTAAGGGTGAGGCGGGCGTTGTGGCAATCTTTGTTGGAGCGATGTTGCGCGGTGAAACTCCGACGATCTTTGGTGACGGTAAAAAAACCCGCGACTATGTGTATGTTGCTGATATCACTAAGGCCAATGTCACAGCTCTTACGCTTGGCGATCACGAGATTATCAACATTGGTTCAGGCCAAGAAACTTCGGACGATCAAATCTTTGAGGCCACCGCCGCAGCTGCGGGATTCAAGGGAGCCGTAACGTATGCACCGCATCGAGAAGGTGAAGTACTACGCATTTCAATTGCTGCGCCAAAGGCAAAAAAACTTTTCGGTTGGCAGCCGACTATGGTGCTCAAAGATGGAGTCTTAGAGGTTGCCAGCCAAATCCGCAAGACTGGCAATAACTAGATCCGGCTTGCATCGAGCCAGCTCTTCGCTGTTTTGGCTATTTTTCAAAAATACAGTTTTTACGCTCGCAGCTGTCCCGGCACCAACATCTTTGTCGCTATCGCCGAGGAAGAGCGATCGATTAAGGGCAATGCCTCGTTCGCGCGCAGCTCGCAGGAGTAGTCCGGGTTTTGGTTTACGACAGTCGCAGTTATCGGTATTTTGGTGCGCGCAGACGTAGATGGCGTCAATGAGTCCGGGAAGGAGCGAGTTCATTTTTTGATGAATCGGCTCAAGGTCTTTGGCCGGCATTAATCCCCTGCCGATTTGCGGCTGGTTGGTCGCAACAATAATTTCGTAGCCCTTTTCTTTTGCGACTTTGATCAACTCGGTGATTCCGGGAAGCAGGGTAAACTGTTCGGGCTTCATAATATATTCGAGTCGCGGTGGCGCGAGACAGATAACTCCATCACGATCGAGGAAGAGAGCCTTCTTAAGAGTCTCGCCATGCCAAAGTTTGGCAGCTGTGTACTTTTCTGGAGTTCCCATGTCGAGAATCGGCTCGGTACTTAGATAACCATACAGTGCGATTTTCTTTTCATTAACAAGAGTTGGAAGTACCTCGCGATCCAAGCTAATTGGTTTTCCTGCCGGAATATATTCAAGAATTTTTTTTGAAAATATATCGATGCCGGTGTTTTTAAAATACGTGCCATCGTCAGTAGTTATGTTGTGTGGCCTTGGGATCCATTGTTTGATCAGCCGAGCCGTAGCCTGGGACGCCACAGGGAGGCTAGACATGGTTTCCGCCTCCCGAGGCGAACCAGGCGAGCGCGAGGCGATTTGAACCAAATCCCCTGACTGTGGATTTTTGCCGGCTGGCTTGAGTACAATCACGCCATCAGTTTTAGAATCTTCGTATGCCTGCAGCAGCGGCCTTACATCAAAGCGGTGGACGTGGTCGCCATAGAAAAGCACAAATGGCTCACTCAGCGCCCCAGCGGCCTTTTTAATGGCACCACCGACCTCTAGGAGCTGACTACGTTCATCGCTGTAGCTAATCGTGATTCCAAGCTTACTTCCGTCACCAAAGTATGACTCAATCTGATCGGCCAGGTGATGGACATTAATAATGAAAGTTTTAAATCCCTGATCCCGAAGCAGAAGCAGTGTGTGCTCGAGGAGTGGCCGACCATCAGCCATCGGGGCCATGACTTTTGGCGTGGTGTCAGTCAGCGGCTTAAGACGGCTACCCACGCCGGCCGCCATAATCATGACTGTAATGTCGCTAGGCTTTAGCATTTCGTTCAATCTGGTAGTCAAAATAGTTCTTAAAATACTTGATAATCATATGAAGAATTACGTCATGGACTCCTTCGACAAGCTCGTACTGACCCTTTTCAGTTTTTACAAGAATTTTGGCGTCGGCCATTTGGTTGAGCTTGCCACCATCAAAGCCGCTGAGGCCAATGATTGGCACATTACGCTTTTTGGCGAGCTCCAATGCTTTGATAACATTGGCTGAGTTTCCAGAGCTGGAAATTGCTATGACGACATCCTTGTCCTGCAATAGATTTTTCAGCGGTCCGGCAAAGACCATGTCATAGCCGACGTCATTGGCCCAGGCCGTGAGTTCTTCGGTTGTCGAAGGAACGCGAATCGCCTGGAACCGATCATCATGTTTGTCCAAGTGGTGACTAAACACGGTTTTATTAAAATCGCTGACCCAGTGGCTCGCGAGTCCGTAGCTTCCGCCGTTGCCAAACGCATAGATTCGTCCGCCGCGCTCAAAACAGGCCTGAAGAATACTCAAAGCTTTCGCTATTTCCGTTTCCGGAACATGTTCAAGCGCCTTAATAGCCTGACTAGAAAATTGTTTTATAAAATCAGTCATGATTAAACATTACTTCGACGCCGGACTGCACGAATTTTACGGGAATTTCTTTGAAGCCACTGAGCTTCCCTTTGCCCGCAGCCTGCTTCATCGCTGCTCTAATCTTTGCTTTTTGATTTATGGGAGCCAAAAACATGATACAGCCTCCCCCGCCGGCTCCCAGAATTTTTCCGCCCCAGGCACCCGCCTTCATGCCACCGCCATAGAGCGAATCAATGACGCCGTTAGAAACATTAGACGCTAAGGTTTTTTTGAGCTGCCAGCCTTCATGCAACATTGACCCAAGCTCCTCAAAATTTCCCTTTAGCAATGTGTCTCGAAATGTAAGCGCTGAGTCAGACATTTTTTTGAGCACCTCAAACTTTTTCCCGCTATTAGCTTTTTGTTCAGTGAGCACACTGGCTGCGTCGCGTGTGATACCGGTATAAAAAAGCATGAGATGATCTTCGAAGTCGGCGTGTTTTTTGTAGTCGAGGAGGATTGGCTCAACTGTCACGGTGCCGTCGGGATTAAACTGAATCAAATTAAATCCGCCAAAGGCTGCGGCATACTGATCCTGTTTACCGATTGGCTCATTTAAAAGATCTATTTCCAACCGGCTGGCAGCCTCGGCCACCTCGCGTTTATTCATTTGCTTACCTTGATAGAGAGACAGGGCTTTTAAGAGCGCTACCGAAAAGCTTGATGAGGAGCCAAGTCCGGTTCGTGAGGGTAGTGGCGCAAACGAGGCGATTTCAATGCCGATAGGAACCTCCAGGTCTTCTAACGCGGCGCGAATACGGCTATTTTTTAAGTCGGAGATTTTATCTACCGTTTCAGAGATTGAATAGCGAGCCGAATATTTTGGCACCAGCGGCGTGCGATTAAGAACCATATAGACAAACTTATCAATCGCAGTCGAAACAACCCGGCCAGGGTACTTGCTATAAAACGCGTGCAGGTCGGTTCCTCCGCCCACAAAACTCATGCGCATCGGCGCCCGAACAATAATCATATGGAGATTGTATCAGCGTTTAAGGCTCGAAAGCAAAGGGTGAAGCGCCTTGCGAAGTGTGTACGGCAGGCAGACGGCATAGAGATACTGAGCAAGATTAAGAGCGTAGGCTTTGTAAAAGTGCGGATAGGAAGCACGATGGGTTTTTAAAATACTAAAAATGGCTCTCGTATGATCTTTTTGATGCACCAGCGATTTATTTTGTCCGGCCTGCAGATAGTTAGTCAAATACTCCTGAAGATTATGAAACTTTCCAACCTCACCGAGCTTAAGCCAGAGATCCCAGTCTTCGGCATAATGGATGTTACTATATCCCTGAACTTTTCTCGCGGCATCAGCTCGATACACCACAGTAGTATGGCCAAATGGATTGGTCAGGAGCGCTCGCTCGCGGATTTGCGCGTCAGTTTCGGGCTTCAAAAATCGATATAACTCTTTGTCGTGTTCATCAACCACGATCATGCCACTGCCGACCAGGACGTGGTCAGGATGACTTTCTAAAAACGCGACCTGTTTTTTTAGCTTGTCTGAGTCGCACCAATAGTCATCATCATCGAGCCGGGCAATATAGGTTCCTGTGGCGGCAGCTAGGCCGGTATTAATTGTTTTAGAAATATCCGGATAGTTGTTGCTGGTGTTGCTAATGAGCTTGATTCGCTTGTCGCTCGCCTGCAGCGCCGCAACCACGGCTACAGTATTGTCAGTGGAAGCGTCGTTGACAATAATCAGCTCAAGGTCGGTCAGGCTCTGGCTCAGGACGCTTTTAATCGCCCTCGGAAGCAGGGCTGAACGATTAAAGGTTGGAATAATGACTGAGACGGTCATAGAATCCTAGATTATCAGCTTTTTTTAAAGTATGATAGAGGGCAATGATTAAGCGACTTAAGGCTCTATTGTTTAACAATACATCTGTACGACAGACAGTAGTGAAGAATATCTTTTGGCTATTTACGAGCGAATTTACCGGCCGCCTGATCCGCGGCTTTATTGTTATCTACGGAGCGCGGCTGCTTGGCGCGGCCCAGTATGGCGCGTTTTCATATGCCATGGCGGTTGCCGGATTTATTACGATTTTTTCTGATTTGGGTATTAGCGCTATTTTAACTCGAGAGTCGGTGCGCAATCCGGGTGAGCGGGATCAGTACTTTTCAACCGCTCTCGCCATCAAGACGTTTTTTATGCTTATCAATACAACAATAATTCTTTCGATAGTCCCGTTTGTTATCCGCATTGAAGGCGCTATTCCTTTACTTCCTATCGTCGCGCTGATGCTGATTTTTGACACCGTGCGTGAATTTTCAGCCGGTATGTTTCGGGCGCTGGAGCGCATGGAGCGAGAAGCATACATCAAAATTATTACTAATGTCGCGATTACCATAGCCGGCTTCAGCGCGCTCTATATTGCGGCAACCGCTAAAAGTTTGACTATTGGATATACCATTGGTTCCGGCGTGGGATTCATAGGATCAGTAATCCTGTTGTATCCGTATTTTAAAAATTGGTTCAAGAATATCCGTTCGCATTTAATAAAGCGCATCCTCGTGCTCGCTTGGCCGATCGGACTGCTTGGCGTTCTAGGTTCAATCATGATCAACACCGACATGGTAATGCTCGGTTGGTGGCAAAGCGCGGAACAGGTCGGCTACTACGCGGCCGGGCAAAAGCCGATTCAACTGCTTTATGTTGTGCCTACGTTAATCGCCTCGGCGGTGTTTCCGACGTTTGCACGCTTGGCTCGAGTTAATAACGAACGATTTCGCCAGGTTCTGGAAAAAAGCATTAGTATTGCCATGGCCGTGGCGCTGCCAGCAGTGGCGGTTGGGGCGATTATCGCTGAAAAATTGATAACCAACCAGTATATCTATGGCCTCGGATATATGGCTTCGGTGCCGACATTTATGATCCTACTCGTTACGGTTATCATCGTGTTTCCGAGCACGATTCTTTCCAATGCCTTATTCGCGTATAACGAGCAGAAGCAGTTTATTCTTTTTGTGGCTGTCGGAGCGATCAGTAACGCCGTTTTGGATTACTTCTTGATTCCCCGATATGGCATCGAAGGCTCGGCAGTGGCCACGGTTATTTGCCAGGTATTCACAAATATTTTGGTCTGGCGCCAGATGCGTAAGACGAATTATTTTACGATTACTCACCGACTTCCCCGAATTCTTATTGCCACAATTATATCCGCTGTTATTGCGTTACTTCTCAATTACACCTCACTCAGCGTATTCATTAATGTGCTTGTTGCAGCGAGTGTGTATGTAGGTGCCCTGTGGATATTGCGAGAACCTATCCTTCGTGAAGTCAAAGAAGTCATTTCTGGTTAGCTGCTTCACGCTGATATCTGCTGCTCACGATGAAGGCTAATATGATCCAGAGCCAACGGACGGTGAACATATCTAAGAAGAATGATGTCAGCAGTAAGCTGACAAGACAGGCAGCTAGAGCGGCGCTGACAAAGTCTATGCTCCGCAGCAAAATAATGGCGTCGGCGATAACGCGCGAGAAAAAGATCAGCCAGATAAGCAGGCCTACTACTCCAGAGGTAAGAGCTACTTCCATAAACATGTTATGTGTTCCCTGGATTCGACCATCAGTGGTAATCAGCACCGGATGCCAGGTTTCAAATGCAGGACCAAAACCCAGAGGATGCTGTGCAAGCAAGATCACACTTTGCTTAGCTAACTCAAGCCGACCGTCGGAGGTTGGATTGGTAATCAACTCTGGTACGTGTTCAAGACGTTGAGTAATAGTCTTTGTTGAATTGTGCGGGAGAAGCAAAAAACCGCTTATTCCGGCTGCAATCAATAACAAGACGCTCATAAGGCTGACAATGCGAGTAATATTGCATTTCTGAATAAGGTAAAGGATCATCAGTAGGAGCAAGCCTATAGTAAACGCTCCGATCGCCGTCCGTGATGATGTCCAAATAAGAAGCGGTAGCGACACAACGGCAGAAAGAAGGCCGATGAATCGCTGCTTGCGCTGATCAAACAAAAACATCGCAAGTCCGATTAAAATTGCAAGGCAAATCCAACTGGCCGTGTAGTTTGGGTCGTTGTCGGCTCCTCGTAGCCTCCCTCCGTCTAAAAATAAATATTGCAGCGACGGAACGGCTGCTAGCCAGAGAATGATTGGTGAAACCATGATCGCGTAAAGAGAAAGTTTCTCGAGTCCGGGTCTGACTAATTGAAGATAAATCACAAAGGTAAATAAGCAGAGCGAGAATACTATTCGAGAAAGCTGAGTGTTGACTTCGCTACTGTGACCGCCAAAAAACGCCCAGTTCATTAGATAGGCTGCGATCACAACAAGCAAAAGAATACCAAGAAGCCAACCGTAGCGCTTAGCAAAAATTTTGAAATAGCGAGTAGCAGCTGCCGGAATTCCTGAAACGATAATGGTGAGAGCCGTAAGAGCTGCGGCGCAGATGACTAGCGTCTCAAAAGGCTTTGGAACGTGAATAGTCAGGATTTGTCCGGCGCGCCAGACCAGGGAAAAGACTGCTGCCACAAACAGCACACTTACTAAGTTAAAGGTCATCAGACGTTTGTAAAACGTGCTCAGACTATGTTCAATGCTGCTTTCCCGTTGCAACAGGAAAAATATGCCGGTGCGGACAAGTTCGCGCAGGTATGACGTCAAAAAGTTTGGATATTCCTTGCGATACTTTTTAATAATCGAAAGAATGATCAGATTATGTTTGAAGCGGTTTTGAGCAACGGTTTTGTTACTGCGCGAGGGCGTATGCCACTTCACCATGACTTCGGGTAGATTTGCCAGCTTGCCGATTTTACCAAGGCGCATCCAGAGGTCAAAGTCTTCGACGCGTTTGAATTTTTCATCATAACGTCCGGCCTGTTCAAAAGCGGATGTTCTAAATACTACGGATGACTGCGCAAAGGGTGACCGAGAAAAAAACTGCTGCCTAATTTCCTCATCAGTTAAAGGATATTCAGTCTTATATTCCAGCGCGTCGGTATCGTAATCAGTGACTGCAATATTGGTTCCAACGGCCATATGATCCGGATGTTCTTTTAGAAAGGCCACCTGCTGCTTAAGCTTATTCTTGTCTGTCCAGGCATCGTCATCGTCAATACGCGCGATTAGTGGGGCTTTAGCGTGGCCAATACCAAGGTTGGCGCTGACCACTTGGCCGACATTTTTTTCATTTTTAATATAGGCAATTCGCAGATCGCGATATGAGGCAATAATCTGCTCGGTTTCCGCGTGTGGCGAGGCATCGTTGATGATGATTAATTCAAAATCAGCGAAGCTTTGAGTGAGGACGCTGTCGATTGCTTCGCGCAGATAGCGCGGCGTATTATGGGTGGCAAGAATAATGCTTACTTCTGGCATAATTTTTTATAAAGGGTTTCGTACTGCTTAGTAATCACATCCCAGGTGTACTGCTTTTTCCAAAGCGCGTGTCCCCGCTCGCCAAGCTCTTTCCTTTGCGCTTCATTTCCGAGTAGCCCATTGGCCACAGCTGTCATCTCAGCAGTGGTTCTAACTAGAAATAAATTGTCGCGATAGTCGGTGGTATTGCCGACCGGAGTCGTAATCATGGGCGTTTTTGAAGCAAAGGCTTCGTACATAACCAATGGCGCACACTCGAGCTTGGACCCGAACAAAAAGATATCTGCCTGCTTGAATGCCGACACGACTGCCGCTCGGTCAGCTCCGGTATATAACTTAATTCTCGGATTAAACCAAGAAATAGCCCGGCAGCGGCAGAAATCCAAAAAGAAATGAGCTAGGCTTTTTATGCCGTGAGAAACGCTGCTTTGTCCGATAATCACTAACGTCAGATCTTTCCGTTTGAGAGCAGCAAACGCATCAACAACAAACTTGTGACCTTTGCTGACATAGTGGTTAGCTACGGTAATGGCGAGATATGGGGTTTTGACGTTCATCTCTTTTTTAAAATCATACTCGTCAGGCGCATCAAACTCTTCAGCGCTCGCGCCATTGGGAATAAGGACGGCCTTTTGCTTAAGTCCATGATCAATACCAAAGACCGCATCCTGATAATTAAGAGACATATAGATCAGGCTGTCGTACTTCGCTAGTTCGCTAGGTAATTGTCTAAAATATTCAGCATATTTCGGATTGTAGAGCCCAGAGTAGCCGCACGGAACAAGAATTTTTTTAGCGCTAATGCGGTGAAGGACTTCGAATGTGAGGTCGGTTGTCCAACTTTGGGCGGCATAGTTGAGAATAATATCAAAGTTCCCGGTCAAAAAGTCTTGATATCTGCGGATCTCAGCCGGCCGGCCGGCAATACCCTCAACATTGTTGCCGGAGATATCAAATCCCTCAATTTTCACACCATTAATAACTCGCGACAATCGATTGCTGTCGTGCGTCGTTGCTACGATGACATCGTGACCATGTTTAACCAGCCGCTCCGAGAGCTGCTTCACTACCTCTTGCGCTCCGCCCTTGCTCGGCTCATAAAACTCAACCGTATGAAGGATTTTCATGAGAGTTACTTTGCTAACCCTACGGCTTTGAAGATATGGTTAAAGCGTTTTTCGTAGGTGTGCTCGCGCAGTGTGCGATCATAGCCGGCTTTGGCGATTTTTTCGCGTTCACCATCATGCTGCGAGTAGTAGCGCGATTTTTCAATGAGTTCAGGGGTGCGGAAGATTGCTATCTCTTTGCCATCGATATAGTAGTCGCTGAGGTTGTCGGCATCGCCGGTGAGGATAAAACCGCCGGTTCCGGGTACTTCAAAGTTGCGGCCTTTTATCTGCTCGCGCTTTTTATTAAGCAGTGACTTAAGATTGGCCACCCACATCTTCGGGTGATGCGCACGGTACGATTGATCGTTGCGGCGATAAAATAATACTTTACCAAGCGCCTTAGCGCTGAGCATGTCTGAACTTTTAGTGAGATTAAGATTTACCTTGCTATTGCTAAATACTTCCAGCATCCCCTCCTGACTAATTCTACCGTTCGGCCAGCCGCCACCCCAACACTGCACATTAAGTCCCGCAGCCTGCATGTTTGCAACTACCTGCTTGCGATCACCATGCGGCTGCCCGACAAAGGTAACGTCATACTTGAAATCTTTAGTGACTCGCTTGCCGATTATGCTGGCATCAATACCGGTCGGCTTATACATCCGGTGGTTGCAGGCCCATTGGGTTTTAATGACATGTTTATAGCCAATGGCATCATATTTTGCCGGCGCCTGGCTGTCGGTCGTTCCAATGTAGTCAAAGTTCCAGCAGTAGTACTTGCCAAAGTTATCAAACCGCCAGTGGTCGTCGGTGAACCAGTTAAACATGACGGTCGCCTCGCTGTGCTTGATCTCTAAGAGCGTCGCGGCGTCTATTTCGTCGGTAAAGATACAGAAAAAGGTAAAGTCGGGTCGAGTTTTTTTGATAGTTTCAATCAATCGTTTGTTCATCTCGTCTCGTCCAACCTCCTGCATGACTTCATCAAAGGCAAAGTAGCTGAGCTGATGGCCGTCCATTCGCGAGAGCGCGTCATAAAAGTTATTATGCTCGAAGCTAAAGCCGCGCTCCTTTTTTCCATAATCGTATTTTAAAGCAACGTAGAGGATATTCATTTATTTTTTGCTCAGTAAATATGAACCGAGTGCAAGATGTTTGAGTCCGCTTACCTTAAAAACTTCGAGCGCATCTTCCGGGCTTTCGACTATTGGATAGCCATGAAGATTAAAGGAGGTATTGAGAACTGTACCGAGACCGCTGAGTTTTTTAAAGGCACTGATCAGTTTATGATATTTCGGATTCCATGCCTTAGAAACCGCCTGCGGCCGACCGGTAAAGTCATACTGATGGAGCGCCGCCGGAATTGATTTTCTTCCTTCGGCCGTAGCGGAGAGCGTCATGGCCATATACGGAACCTCAACAGCTTTTGGATTTATAAAGTACGTACTAAGATCTTCGTCAAGCACGCTCGGAGCGAATGGCATCCAAAAGTCACGGCTTTTAATCATTTCATTGATGACGCGGATATTATCCAGCTTGTCCGGCCGAGAAAGGATTGACCGGTTGCCGAGTGACCTCGCGCCCCACTCCATTCTGCCGGAAAAGCGAGCGACAATCTCACCGTGATTAAGCAGTTTTGCCACTGCAGACTCGATGTCCTCCTCTTTTTTAACGGTTGCGAGCTGCTTGACTCCTCCCGAGTTAATTGCCGCTTCTATTTCCTTGTCGTTGTGCTCAGTTCCTAAATACAAGGCCTTGATGGGCTTAAGAGGTTTTGCCGCATCGTGCTCGAGGTGAGCTTTAGCTAAGCAGCCAAAAACTAAGGACTCGTCGCCGGCCGTGGGCATAATAAAAAAATCTTCGACTTCAGACAGTTCAGCGATTCGCTGGTCCATTTTTACATTCATAAAAACCCCACCAGAGGCAGCAATTCGCTTAATGCCGGTTTGTTTGACCCAGTAACTGATCCAGCGCGTCACAATCTCTTCCAGGAAAAGCTGTAATCCGCCGCTCAGGTGGTCAAAGCGGACGTAGCTAAAGTGCTGCCATAAATAATAACGGATGTGAGTAAGTGGAACAGCGCTCTCAATTTGGCCATCGGCGGTAAGTTTGATAATTGAATGGAGTTTGTCGGCTACTGTCCGAACCGCATCGCGGTCGTGTGATGCATATGGAGCCAGCCCCATGACCTTATATTCGTCTTCGTTCGGCCGCATACCTAGAAAACCGGTAACGGCAACATAAAGGTAGCCAAGCGAGTGGCGTTTTGGGATACTGCAGAGCTCGGTCATAATTCCATGCTCGAACCGATGGACCGTAGCACAGCGCTCGTCCCCTTCAGCGTCAAGAGTAAAAATGAGAGTTGGCTTATCTTTACTGATATTCGGCACAACCGAATAAGCATGTGCCTGATGGTGATCAAGGAATATAATGCGAGCCGGATCAATGCCAATAGTCTGACTCAGATATGACCGAGCCTCGTCCATAAGTTTTGGATCTGCCATTTTTTTCGCCTGGCTGTTAGTACGCCAGTTAAAGTAGGGATACGCTAAGGCCGGAAGATATCGTGCCAGCGTATATTTAAGCAAAAATGAGAAGTTAATAGGCTGCTCTTTACTGAAATAGGTCGCGTAGCGCCGAGAAACAAAACCCTGTGACTTGAGAAACGCAAATGTGGCTCCGGTTTGATGCGGCACAATAGCATAATCAAATTCTGATCCATACGTTTTCCGAATATACGCCAAGGTTTGCTCAGGAAAACCAGTGGAGTTTTTGAGTCGGTTGAGTCGCTCCTCGCTTTGGACAAAAGTAAACTCGCCGTTTTGAAGCAGCCCAACTGTCGCATTATGTCCGTAGTGAATAGCAATGAATTTCATAATCTTACCCAGTGTAGCCGAATTTTTTGATAATTTCCATAAATTTATGGGCTGAGGCGGCATCAGATAATTCAGCCTCAACGTACGATCTAGGGGTGTAACGCGGCAATTGATTAATAAACGTATCCAGTGATGTTGCGAATGATTCCTTGGTACGAAAGTTCATCCCGGCCTGATCGGTCAGATAAGGCGCGGCGGTGTCAGCGTCCCAACGCTGACCGGTCACTGGCGAGATCATGACTCCGGGCTCCCAGACCAAAGTTGGCACATTATGTGCCCATGCCTCCTGAAGCGCCAACCCTTGGCTTTCCGAGTCCTGTAGATGAATCATCGCAACCGATTCTCGCAGTAGTGCCCGATACTCATTGGGCGTATAACTACCGTAACGAATAGTTTTATAATTGATATGCTTCTGCTCAAGAGTACGGATGACTTTTTGATAAAGCTCGTCAGGCGCGCGCTTTAAAAACACAATCCACTGATTTCTCTGCGCACGCGGCTTGATCGTAGCTGGTACTGTCACTCCAGCCGGCCAGACATAGATCTTCTGAGCTAACTGCGGCTCAAGGCTTACCCACCAATCCCGGTTCCAGGCAGATGGAACTAAGATACAGTCAATTAAGTTATTTTTGAGGATACCCTTGTGATGCTCGGGAATAACTACAATGTTCGGTCCGGCAACAAGAAATTTGATTGATCCCTCCTCTTTTCCTCGCAAAGCTTGCTCAAGCGACTTAGTGCCGCGAATAACCCAAGTAACATCGGACTGATGATGAGTGGAAGCATTAACGACAAATGGAACATTGATTGCTCGTAACCCACGCTGCGCGCTGGCGAGGACGGCGCTGTCGCCGCCGAAGGGCAAAAAACGCGCATGGCGCGTGAGATAAAACAAACCGGTTTTAATGGTTTGTTTGATGGGATTCTGTTTTTGAGCAAGAATATTAATCATACAGATTCGCATAGGCTCGAGCTCGAATCGCGTCCGTACAGTGCGCGAGCCCGTATGGCCGTGGATTAAACTGGTCGTACGCTTCAGTGAATTGAATCAATTTTTGCTCGAAGTCCGTTTCATTAGAAAATACTAATCCGCACTCAGGTGTCAGACCCGCGTCGCTTTGACCCCAGAGCAAGGTGGGCAGACCGGAAAGCCAAGCCTGATACAGTGGATACTGCGACCTCTGGCCGGCATCAAGATAGATAAGAAATTTTGATTGTTTGAGCAGGCGTAGGTACTCTCGCTGCTGGAACTGACCGTAATCAGAAACAACAATAGATAGCTTGTGATTCCATAGCGTTTCCATGATATGCGAAAATAATTTTTCATCGCAACTTCGTGAATATACAAGACAAATGCCCTCCGGATTCTTTCCTTCAATATCCTGAGCGCCGCCGTTCCAGACCACTGCCCGGTTAAAATACTGATCAAGTGCGGTCCAGCGATCTTTTTCCGCCTGTGAGTTAACCACCACCTGATCAATCAGCGGATCCTTGATAATGGAATTATGGTCTGATGGACTGTTGACAATAAGCGGCCCAGCCACAAGCTTTTTGATTTTGCCGGTACGTTTCTGTTCAAGTGCCCACCTGAGCGTATCAACACCGCTCAGAACGCCCACGCGACTGCTTACCTTTGACTGCCACGGGTTGATCTGACACGGAATCTTCAATTCGAGACAACCATTTTTTAAGCTATGAAGGAGTTCGGTCTCGTCGAGAGAAACGACCATACCGAGCGACTTACTGACTTTTGAAAGCACATTCCGACATCCTGCAGCAATGGTTTGGAGTATGTGATTAAAAATCCTGTC
>JAHFLG010000018.1 GCA_023244975.1 Candidatus Harrisonbacteria bacterium | reverse complement strand
GGATTGACCAAACCGGTGTTGTCTATGAGAGGTCGCCACTGACCGAAGGGCAGCTGGTATTTACAGTGCACGACGACCTTGCCCAGAGTTTTAGTCTTGGAAAACCCGTGCTCGATGCGGCTCAGTTTTCTGCAGTCTACAAAACGCTCGGCATGATCGCTAGCCAGGGGATTGGCGTAAGTCGCATAGCCATCGATCGATCTCTTCAAGAGATTCATTTGACTACGCTCTCTGGAACCAAAATATTAATGAGCCTCAGGTTTGACCCTGAACCAGCTGCGATTCCAGCCGTCATTAAATTTATGGCAAGTCCCGGTCTCGATAAGCTCGAATATCTGAATCTGACGGTTGAAAATCGGGCGTTTGTGAAAACCCGGAAATAATTTCCATGCTCTCGCTACCCAAGGACACACCGCAACTCAGGTGGACAAGGCATATTAAAAATAAGATGGTGTTTTATCACCTCAGCGGCGCACACATCATGCGGATCTTACGCTCGCCGCAACGAATCGAAGAAGGTGTCGCGCCCGAGACCTCGGCGGCCATGCGAGTCAAAAAATCTGTCGGAGCGAACAAAAAGCGAGAGGAAGAACTTTGGATCATGTATCAGACCAAGGCAAATAGAAAAATCACGATGATCAGCGCCTGGCGCTACCCGGGTCGAACCAAGCCCGGAGCCGCTATTCCTATTCCGGATGATACCCTGACAGAGCTTGCAAAACTCAGCTAAACCGCTTAGGCTAGAACAATGTTTTCATATTTAAAAATCAACAAGCTGGATTTCCTGATCGCGCTCTACATGCTCTGCATCCTCACCTCAGAACTCATGGGAGCTAAAACCTTCCACATTATCACCCTTGGCAGCTACACCCTTAATTCTTCAGTTTCAATCTTCCTGTTCCCGCTCATTTTCACCATCAACGACATCATCAGTGAAGTCTACGGCAAAGAACGCACTAAGAGCATCATCCGCGCCGGCCTCATCATGATCGTATTTCTGGTTTTGTACTCAGTGCTCGCAACCCTGCTGCCGGCTTCAAACCGCTTTGCCGGCACTGAAGCTGCGTACGACACGATCTTTGGCGTCTCCATCCGCTTCTCGATTGCCAGCCTCATTGCTTTTATTTCATCCGAATTTCTAGACGTCTACGTCTTCCACAAAATGCGCGAAAAGTTCGGCTCAACGAAACTCTGGCTGCGAACCAATGTATCCAACTTTGTCTCGCAGTTTGTTGATACTATTGTCTTTATGCTCTTGGCCTTCTGGGCTCTGGACAAAGGCTTTGGCGCCAACGCTACCTTCATCTTCAGCCTTTTGATTCCGTACTGGGGACTCAAGTGTCTCATGTCAGTGATCGAAACCCCGATCGCGTATTGGGGAGTTAAGTGGTTGAAAAAAGATGAAACGACCGAACATCACGTTAGTGATGGTAAGCTCGCTTAACGGGCGCATCACCTCAGGTAATACTAATGCGAACCAGTGGTGGGCTTCTAAGGAAGACCAGCGTCATTTTTACAGCCTGCTCCAGCAGGCTCAGCTGATTGTCATGGGCTCAAAAACATTTGAAGCTTCGCGCAAAGAGCGCATACTGAGTCCACAGACGCTGCGTGTCATTCTCACCCGCAACCCAAAAAAATATCAAAAGGAAACAATCCCGGGCCAGATTGAGTTCTCTGATGAGTCGCCAAAACGGCTCACGTCCCGACTTGCGAAAGCTGGCTACAAAAACATGCTGCTCGTCGGCGGGGGTGAAGCTAATACACTATTTTTTAAAGCCAATCTGGTTGATGAACTATTGTTGACCATCGAACCCCTTATTTTCGGCACTGGCAAGTCGCTGATTGCAGACGGATCTTTTAGCACCCGTCTAAAACTCAAGAAAGTTACGAAACTCAACAAACAAGGGACTCTGCTCCTTCACTATGTACGGTAAGGCTATCAAGACTCATAAAATAGCTCCTGGCAAGGCAACGCTCATCGCGGTGCTCGACCGCTATCTTAAAAAAATTCCAGAAGGATCGGTACTCGCGGTCACTTCAAAAATCGTTTCAATCTGCGAAGGCCGCGTTGTTTCTCCCTTTCCTAAAGGGAGGGGACCGCGTGCGGTGAGGGATTTCAAGATTGAATTGATCAAAAAACACGCACAGTGGTATCTGGACCCAAAAAAAAACCCATATAACATTACGCTGACTATAACCAATAACCTCCTCGTACCTACCGCCGGCATTGATGAGAGTAACTCAGCCGGCTACTACGTACTCTGGCCACGCGACGCGCAAAAAACCGCCAACGAAGTGCGCGAACACTTTGTGAAAAAGTTTGGCCTCCGGCGCTTTGGCGTCATTATTACCGACAGCCGCACCACGCCGATGCGCTATGGCACAACCGGATTTTCAATCGCTCACAGCGGCTTTGTTGGACTTAATAACTATATCGGCAAGCCCGACATCTTCGGCCGCAAGATGAAGGTCACTAAGGCCAATATGATGGACGCCCTTGGCGCTACAGCAGTTCTTCTAATGGGCGAGGGGAATGAGTGCACGCCACTGGCACTGATGACCGACCTGCCGTTCGTACAATTCCAAAAGCGCAACCCAACTTCAGCCGAACTCCGCGGCCTCAAAATCTCCATGAAAAAAGACCTCTACGCCCCGCTCCTTAAATCAGCACCCTGGAAAAAAGGCAGGAAATCATGATACACTAGCGGCTTATGAAGCTCTCTATTGCCATCACCGGGCTGCCAAATGTAGGGAAGTCGACGCTGTTTAAGCTGCTGACGAGCAACGATATTTTAATTGCCAATTATCCGTTCGCGACGATTGACCCGAACGTGGGCGTGGTTACGGTACCGGATAGCCGTGTGGACAAGCTTACCGAGATGAGCAAATCAAAGAAAAAAATTCCGGCCATTGTCGAGTTTTATGACATTGCCGGCCTGGTCAAGGGAGCGGCCAGCGGCGAAGGACTTGGCAACCAGTTTCTGACCCATATCCGCGACTGCAGTGCCGTGGTGCAGGTGCTGCGCTGCTTTGGAGGGAGCGAAATTATCCACGTCGAAAACTCGGTTGATCCAGTGCGTGATATGGACATCATCAACACCGAACTCGTACTGAAAGATCTTGAGACTGTCAGCAAGCGCCTTCCAAAAGCTGAATCAGATTCAAAAGGAACGACACCGCAGGCCAAATTAGCGATCAAAGAGGTTGAGGTTTTGAAAAAAGTAAAAGAAAAGCTTTCTAAAAACGAATCCATTAAAGAGCTCGCTGCCGACCCGTTCGTAAAGAGTCTTTTTCTACTCACCGTTAAACCGAAATTCTACCTGCTCAATGGCAAACCAGAAGACGTCAGCGACGCTCTCAAGGCCGCTATTAAAGCCGAAGGAAATGAGTATGTCATAGCCGACCTTTCAACTGGAGCTGGTGTACAGGAGGTGATTACCAAGGCCTACGCTATCCTAGGGCTCATCAGCTTCTTTACTACCGGCGAAGATGAAACTCGTGCCTGGACCATCACGAAAGGGGACAAGGCTCCCCAGGCGGCGGCTGTTATCCACACCGACTTTGAGAAAAAATTCATCCGGGCTGAGGTAGTCCATTACAATGATTTCGTATCATTCGGTGGCTGGCATGGAGCAAAAACAAAAGGCAAGCTGCGCGCTGAAGGCAAGGACTATACTGTCGCCGATGGCGATATCATGGAAATCCGGCACTCCTAACTCCGGCTATACATGATATACTAAATACATGACGCCACTGGCGGTAAGTTATTTTCTGTTTCTGCTCATTATCACGGGACTTGTTGTCGTTATCGGCCGCGCCATCGAACGGAAAATAGATAGTAATCTTCAAAAAAGTTCCCGACTGCTTGTCATTGTTCCTCAGGGTCTTATCAACCCTTTTAGAGAACATCGACCTTCAGAAATCGCGCTTTCGCAGGAACTCTACCGCCGGCTCGGTGAATTCAATATATCGTTCACTCTTGAGGTTGAAGTGTATGGCGTGGGAGAAGAGATCCAATTTTTCATTACGGTGGCGCTACACAATAAAAAACGGGTCGTCCGACTTATCGAAACATTGTGGCCTACCGTCTCAGTCGAAGAGATCGATGGGTATGAAAACTGGCATAGTGGAACCGATGGTTCAACACTCACGATAGGGTATCTACAGCAGCGTAAACCATACAGCATGCCTATCGAGGTCGCGCACCGCGGTCACTACGAACCCTTTTCTCATACACTCCGGCAGCTGTCCCGGCTTACTCCGCTCGGTGAAGGAGCGGCGCTCCAGTGGGTGGTTCGGCCGGCAAATCCCGGTATTGCCGAGGATATTAACGAGCTCCTTCGACAGCTCGGCGCAGGACATTATCATATCTCACGACACTTACACGAAACCTTTGTTATAACGCCTGAAAATTTAAAATTGATCAAACAAAAAGTCGCTCAACCACTCTTTATAATCACCGCCCGCGTAGCCGCCGCAAGCGACCACCTTAATAGAGCTAATGCCATCGTTCACGCCCTTGCAAAAACCCTTGAAGGCAGATCCAGTGACCAACTCAACCAACTCGCTCTGCAGGAAATCAAGCAGTCTGATAGAACAATTGACGCATTTCTAAGTAGATCCTTTGAACCGGCACATTCGATTATTTTAAGCGCCGAGGAACTCGCAACCGTATTCCATTTTCCGGGGCCGACTACGCCTATACCTAAAATCCGCAGGCACTAAAGCACGTTCTCTGCAATAGTAGACAAATAGTGGATCTTTCGGCTATACTAGACCTTAGCCATGAGGATTCACTTCTTCAATAGGCGTACAGCAGCGCTGTTTATTCTGCTGGGATGCACGATCGTAGCAGTTCTCTTTTGGCTTCTGGCGGACGGATATCGAGCGGTTGCACCGCTCATTTTTATTTTAGGGGTCGTTGGCGCCCTAGTCTGCTCCAAACAAAAAATCCGTAATCCGTTCACTATCCATAGAGAGAAGCTCGGTTCGCTTAAAGACTTTCTTGATACCAAGCGTTTCGATAGGCAGGAAAAACTTTTATGGAAAAAAGAGATTCCTCAGATTATTACAGGCCTATATCTGCAGCATATTCGACACTATCCGGAACGCAGAGAGCAGGCTCCGGATATCGTTCCGCCCTCAATTACAGCTGCGGTGATCACGCGCGAGGGTTTTGTAAAAATTATTTTGAATTTTAATGAATACCAGTTTCAGTTTGAAGATCGTGGTGATCGCGGCTCACTCAAACTTCTAGCCGGTACTCAAACCGCGCTGAGTCTCGCTCTCGTCAAAAAATTTGATGAATACAGCGAACGCTGGGTCGCCCATGAAGTTGAAGATTTTTCAATAGGACCGTGGCTGAAGGACTTCAAAGCACTCGCGGATGAAACCATCGCGATCATCAAGCGACAAGCCAAAGAAGCATTGGAAAATTAGATCTGCTGAGAGCGCGTGATATACTGTAGATATGCACGGATCAGCTCATCATTTAGCCATTAAAAAGCGACGTGAGCAGGGGAGTAGCCACCCACTACGAGGTCTTAACACGCTGGCCTATGCCATAGGCATTATCGGGCCAATGGTAACACTTCCACAGCTCTACGAGGTCTGGATCCAAAAAAATGTCGCGGGCGTATCTATCTTTTCCTGGGGAGCATTTACGCTGCTTTCGATTTTTTGGTGCTACTACGCCAAGCGCCATAATGAACGGCCGCTTATTATCAGCCAAGGACTCTGGGCGATTATGAACGGTCTTGTTGCTCTCGGAGTTATTGCCTATCGATGAACTATACCAGCACTGTCATTGGCGGAGCTGGTCGCGGAAAAAAACTTGGCTTTCCGACTTTTAATCTGGAAATTCCGACTCAGTTTACTGTTGCTGAGGGCATTTATGGTGTAGCTGTCGATATCGCCGGAGTTCGTTATAAAGGCGCCATGCACTTCGGCCCAATTCCAGTATTTAACAATCCAAAACCTTCCTTGGAAATTTTCGTACTTGATTATGAGCCAACTAATCCAGTCACCACGCTCACCTTTGAAATCATCAAATTCCTTAGACCCATTCAAAACTTTTCCTCACCCCAGGAGCTGGCGGCTCAGATCGCAAAAGACGTGACTAATATCCGATCTTTTTAAGCCAATCTTTATGCTCCCATTCCCAGAGCGCCTTAGCCCCTAAAAAGGCCTTAAAATCGTCTTTCCAGCCCGGTAACTCAACTAGTTCAACGGTGCCCTTTGCCTCAGCCCATTCATGATATGGATCAGGGCAGGCGTCACGGCCATTACGCTTGAGCTTCGCCCGGCCGCCTTTATTACGTAAAGTAGCATTACAGCGCTTGCAGGTTTTATATTGATCAATCCTCAAAATCCAGCGCGCCTCTAAATTCGGAAATTCTCTGATTAGGCTGTCCATATATGCCGAGGTTTGGATTCCGTAGTCGCGATACACGGCCTCGGATGTTTTGATATCAAGGACGCCAAATCGGCCACCAATAGTGGCCATGGTGTCTATTGTGCCGGCATAACGATGCTCGGTATTTACAATACGCCGCTCCACATGTGCAGGCTCAACCTCAATCTTATGGTGCTTAAGAAAATCTATAAACGCGTAAATCGAAGGGGCGATAGTGGCAATGACATTACCGGCCTTCTCGCCAATAAGCAGCCGCTCCACGGCCTCGTGCACGGCCGTTCCTTCTTCAGCCGACCGCTGGCTTATCCGCTGGCCATTATCAAACCCAACCTCGCCATAAAAACGATATAAGGCGGGTTTGGCTTTCATATCTACGATGCGCGTCACCCGGGGATACCAAACTCCGTTAATATCGTACCCGTTCTGTGACTTAAAATCTTCCTCATTCTTAAACTCACTATAAGCCATGGGGACAATTCTATCACAGATATGATAGTATGGCTCTGATGCGGAATCTCAAACTAGCAATCGTCGATGTGGAAACAACCGGACATAGCGCTCGCCATGGTCGCATCATTGAGATCGGCATATTGCGCGTGGAGAGGGGACGGGTAGTCAAAAAATTCAGCAGCCTTATTGACCCTGAAGAGCCGATTTCGCCCTTTATCACCGAGCTTACCGGCATCACCGATACACATGTTGAACGGGCACCGACCTTTATCAGCATTAAAGAAAAAATTGAAGAGCTATTAAACGACTGCATTTTTGTCGCACACAATGCGCCATTCGACTACAGCTTCATCCAAAACGAATTCAGGCGAATAGGCGATAGGTACCAGGCCCAAAGCCTATGCACCGTCAGGCTTTCACGAGCCTTGTATCCTGAACATCGTCACCACAATTTGGACAGCGTTATTGAACGCTGCGGCATTGCATGTAAAAATCGCCACCGCGCTCTTGATGATGCCCAGGTTGTCTGGGAATTTATCAAACACGCGCAAAAAAATAATTCACCGGCCGTTTTACGCAAGGCACTTAAAAAAGTCCTGCGCCTACACCGCCCATAAGGTCAAAGTCCGCCGGGCGCGTGAGCGTCGGGCGGACTGGGTCGGGAGGGCCTTCGCGCGTCATCGCGCACCAAGCACGAGGGCGATCCCAATGATCCCGAAGATCGCGAGTACGACCTTCAGAACCATCCTGTCCCGTTCTGGCAGAGCGCCCCACAGGAGCTCATAGCCGAAACGGAGCACTGCGCCGATGAACCTCATCGGGACACCTCCTTCTTTTCTACGGTTATCCTAGCGGGGAAGTGAGCTTTTAGCAATATGATACCTTTCGCACAAGGTAGGTTTTACGACATGTTAATAGGGATTCTTCGTAGATTCTCGACTATCGCAAAAGGTTTCCGGCGCTGACAAAATAAAATTACAAAACTTTTTTGATTATATCGATGAGCCACTGCACGATGATAACAAACCAGTGGCCGATAGTCTTGAAAATGGCAAATAAATCGATTCCGGCTTTATCTTTAAGCCAGTCATTAACCCCAACAAAAAAGCTTCCGATACTAGCCACGATCTGCATACCGGCTCCTACCGAGGTCACTGAATTCGCATCGGTCAAGGAAAAATCCTTAATTAGTCCCCCAAGTTGTTGAGTTGAACTCGCGGCAAAGGGCGCGACCTGAATCTGGTTATTAAACTGAATAGCAGCCGATGCCGGGATACCAGTTGTAAGAGTCGTTGCCAAGGTAATGATGATCAGTAATCGTTTCATGATTATAAATAATCAAGCGGATTAAGAGTAAAACCTATCGGAACAATACCTGCCCTGGCAATACTCTTTAATTGTATACTAGGGGTCAAATAAACGCTAAAGTGCAGATGTGGACCGGTCGCATAGCCAGTATTGCCACTGTAACCGATAACATCGCCTCGCTTAACCACCTTATCTTCGGTAACAATCTGGCGCGACATATGCGCGTACAGTGTGGATAAATTATTCCCATGCTTAATAAGAACCCACTTGCCATACTGGAGCCTCCCGTTATTACCAATGGCGGTAATAACACCGTCGGCAGCGGCTATAATCGGTGTTCCTATGGAAATGCCGAAATCAATGCCGTTATGAAACTTGGTTCTGTAGGCACGCTGAGCAAAATTCGTGGCTCCGTAACTCTGAGTACATATAAACCCTGATTTTCCGCAACGCGAAAGATCAAGCACAATCTCCGAATTGATCGGTACGCTGAGTACCCCGGCTCTTTTATTTGGAGCCCCCGAAGCGTTATAGGTAGCACGCAGTTGAGCTTCAATCGCATCAATTTCAGTACTGATCGATTGCTGCTGTGCTTGCAGATCAGCAAGCTGCTGCTGATAGAGCTTCTCCTGATTTTTAGTTTGAGTAAGAATTTGAGCCCGTTGTGTTTTTTGATCTTCAGCCAAAGTTTTCTGCACTCGCAAATTCTCATGCTCTTGTTGAGCCACGCTCTTTTTGCGAGTCACCTGGTCGCGATGATCCAAAAGCTCATTTCGCAGCTCTCGAATCGCGGCTACTTGACCGATAAGTTCAGTTTTAAGATCGGAGAGCTCCTGCGCATCAGCAAAACTGTCAGCTAGACTCTTATTGTTTAATAGTGCGATCAGCAAATTTTCATTGTCTTTGTCCGCTAAGCTGAGCAAAAGCGTTGTTACTGCAGCACGCTTATCTTCAATTAACTTCTCATTATCTCTAATGTCGTTGCCGAGCGACTCAATTTCAAGACCAAGCTTTTCCATCGAAAGCTGGCTTTTTTGAATACCCAGGTTGACAGACTTAATACTTGCATCGATCTGACCGATCTCCTGCTTAAGCGAGTTACTTCGCACAACTGTATCGTTAAAACTATTCTGTGTTTCCTGGATTTTTTTTGTCACTTCTTCAAGCGCCTGCGCTTTGGCGTTGATCTGACCTTGCAAGTCGGCCTCAGTGGCGGCCGCGGCAGGCAAAACCGACAAAAAAAGCATCAGACCACAGATTAAAATTCGTTTCATTTCAGTTTAGAAATTGCGACCTCAAGCCGCCGCAAAGTCTCGGTCTTACCGAGAGCATCAATAATCTCAAACGGTCCCGGAGAGGCTTGACTCCCGCTCACCGCAACCCGCAATGGCCACAGTACATCTCCCCTGCCTTTCACTTCGCAGAGCGGCATAACAGCGGCTTCCAACCGACTTTTTTGAAACTCAACTTCCGGTAAAGCCTCCAGAATAGTATGGATGCCCGTAAAAATTTCCAGAGCAGCCGCGGCCGTTGACTTCTTCCAGACCAATAATTCCTTTGGATAACCCGGCACCGTGAAAAATAATGCGGCAAGTGACTTAAATTCGGAAAGCTTTTTTAGTCGTTCTTTTATAAGCGCGATGACCTTGAGAAGCTTTCCTGAGTCCCCTGCCCATGCGGGGTCAATAAAATCCGGAACCAATAAGTCTAAAAGTTCAGAATCCGATTTCTTTTTAATATAATAAGCGTTAAACCAGTCAAGCTTTTCAATATTAAAAACGGCTCCTGCCTTTTGCACGCGCGGCAGATCAAACTTCCCAACTAACTGTTCAAATGTAAACACCTCTTCATCACCTTCCGGGTGCCAGCCAAGCAACACCAGAAAATTAATTATCGCTTCCGGCAGATAGCCTGCCCCTCGATAGTCGCGCACAGCTACTGACCTTTCACCATCGCGCTTGCTCATTTTAGAACGATCGGTATTGAGAATGAGCGGCAGGTGGGCAAATAGTGGAAGAGTTATATTCAAGGCCTCGGCAATCACCATCTGCTTAGGCGTATTGGCGATATGCTCCTCGCCGCGGATGACATGACTGATCTTCATAGCCTCGTCGTCAATCACCACGGCAAAATTATACAGCGGCTCGCGCAGACTTTTCGCAATGACAAGATCGCCCATCAGCGCGCCATCAAACTCAACATCGCCGCGGATAAGATCCTTAAACGCTAGCTTCACGCTCGGCACTTTAATGCGAATGACCGCAGTCGCGCCGCCCGCCAACCGAGCGGCTGCTTCATTGGTCGGCACAGACCGACATGTACCGTTATATATCGCAGACATCCCCTGAGCAGTCATGCTCTGACGCTGAGCCTCTAGCTCCTCTTGAGAGCAAAAACAGTAATACGCCTTTTTTTCTGATAGTAATTTTTTCAAGTGCGTTTCGTAGAGATCAAGCCGATCAGTCTGCCGGTACGGACCGAAATCTCCTTTATCAGCCTTGGCAAGCAGGGTGGTAGCGCCATTCTGGTCAGGCAGCAATGGCCCTTCGTCGTAGTCCAGCCCGAGCCAGCGCATTGAGGCGATTATTTCAGCCTCATACTCTTTCTTTGACCGCTCTTTGTCAGTGTCCTCAATACGCAAAATAAAGGTTCCCTGGTGCTGACGCGCGAACAACAAGTTAAACAGGGTTGTCCGAGCAGCGCCAATGTGAAAATAACCTGTCGGCGACGGAGCATATCTGACCCTTACTTCTGTTTGCTTTTTTGCAACCATGTTTATGTTTTTGCAATCGCGAGGATATCCTTAGCAATAAGGTCGGCTGCTTGTGGTTTATAAAACGCCTTAGCACCAGCTGACATCTTCGCGTAGACCTCTTTGTTTTGCAGTATCTTTTCAACCTGAGTAGTGAAAATACCCGGCAACAAGTTCCCCTCCTCCAGTACGATACCGGCTCCCGCCTGAGCATAGGCGTAGGCATTTTCAAATTGGTGGTTGTTAGCCGAGCTTGACAATGGAATTAAAATGGCCGGCTTTCCCGCAGCGGCAATCTCAAAAATAGAACCTCCTGAACGAGATATTACCAAATCTGCCGCTGTCAGAGCGCGGGTAAAAGTCTGATCGTCAAGATACGGATATAAAAAATAATTCTGCTTCAGTTCGGGTCGCCAATTTTTTGAAACAAATTCAAATTCGCCCTTATACTGCTCATACTTCTCAACCCCGGTCTGGTGAATAACTTCGTAACTGGCAAACAGCTCTTCCCCGTGTTCCAGTACAAAGTAGTTGATACGCTCCGATCCTTGGGATCCTCCGATAAAAAGCAAAATCGGCTTACTGTCACTCAGACCAAGGGCGCTACGACAGGCCGCCGCGCTTTCCGTAGAAACCAGGGACTCTCTGACGGGATTACCGACAACATTAATGATTTTTTTCTTAGAAAAATACTCGCGAGCGTTTTCAAACGCTAACTCAACGATCTGAGCGTGCTTACTTGAGGCGATACTCGTTAATCCGGGCACGGCATCCGTCTCATGAATAACCAGTGGGATCCGGTACCAGCGCGCCGCGTACACTATGGGCAGCACTCCGGGGCCGGACTTAGAAAACATCACCTCAGGCATAAAAAAATAGATCTTGATCATTGCCTGAATAAATCCCCAGATAAATTTAAAGAAATCCAGGAAGTTAAGTACCGACGCGTATCGGCGCAGCTTACTGCTGGCAATGCTCACAATTTTTATTCCCTGTTCTTTCAGTAATTTCTCATAGGTTCCGGCCTCTCCAAAGTAACGCAAATCGACTTCGGCGCCGGCAGTCGCGATCTGAGCCTTCAAACGTTGAGCCACGGCCACAAGCGGATAAATATGACCCCCTGTCCCCCCACCAGCCAATAAAATATGAACCTTGCTCATAAGAATATAGCTTAATCTTACCTCAAAACCCGCACAACGTCAGGATATTGCAAAAATAACCCATTTGTGCTATAATAAATATTAGTCCGGCTCACCCGAGCCACAACAAGAGGGAGATTCCTCATGGACGAGATGCGCCCCGAGAACCAGCGGTACTGGATGTCCGACCTCAACGCTGCCGACGATCTGAAGTCGGAGCGAGCTCGCAACCTCCGGGAGATGGGAGTCCCGGCAGAAGATGAGCCGCTTCCCGGCTCGGACGCCCCACAGCTCCCCGTCGCGACCCCGGTCGCAGACGCCTGGGGCGACTCCTAGCCCCGTCCGCAGTCGCCCACGGCCCCACGAATGCGCGCGTACCGCGCTCTTCGTGGGGCCGCATTCTTTTCTAGTAATCCAGGTGGAAACATCCTTAAATATTCATGAAAGAAAACGCGCGGCTATTTCCCGAGGGTACATCGCACAGGCCGGCGGGCCGAGCGGGAAGAAGGTTCGGAAGCCGACGAACCATTCTGGTACCCGCAGGGATGTAGCCGAGCGTTTTCTAACGCGACGAATATTTTGAAACGTTGACAACGATTCCCATCATTGTCATAAACACCGCCAGGTTGGTGCCACCATAACTGATAAATGGCAACGGCGTACCGGTCAGTGGCAAGACGCCACTCATCGCGCCGATATTCACGGCCGTCTGCACCACAATAATCGAACCAAAGCCAACGAGTAGTAGTCGGCCAAACGGATCCGCCGTCTTTTGCGCCACAAGCAATATTCTAATGACCAAACATGCAAAAAGGCCGAGTAAAAATATTGAACCAATAAATCCAAACTCCTCGCCAATAACCGCGAAAATTGAGTCTCCTGCAGGCTCAGGCAGATGATATTTGACTGTACTTGCGCCGTATCCAACGCCAATGAATCCTCCGGCACCAATAGCCGTTTTTGCCTGCATAGCCTGATAGCCGCTCGCTGTAGGATCGGCCTCCGGATTTAAAAACGTCATTACCCGTTGAGCACGATACGGCGTAATCATCACAAGCAGCGCGATCGCGACGGCACCGGCAACTACAATACCAAAAAGATACGCTAGTCTCGCCCCGCTGATAAAATACATAATAAGAGCCACGAGCAGTAAAATCGCCACGGGACTCGTTGAATGTTGAAAAATAAGCAGCCCGGCTATGACCGAAAGTACAGTGACAAACGGCAATACGCCCTGCAGAACCAGCCGTTGACGTATATCTTTTTGGCTAAGCCAACTCGCTAAATAAATGACTAGAGAAAGCTTCAGGAGCTCCGCCGGCTGAAATGAAAACGGTCCGAGCGCGAGCCACCGGCTGGCTCCTCCGGCCTTCAGCCCAAGCGGCGAGAATACCAATACGAGTAGAATACAGGTAAAAAGCAAAAAACCAACTGAAATAATTCGATTTTTGTAGATACTGTAATTAAGTTTTGATGTTATCAAAAACCCGATAATCCCAAGACTGATGCCGTAATACAGCTGATGCTTCAAATAATAGGATGGATCGTTAAACTGAACCTTGCCGATATTTGATGAGGCCGAGGCAAGCATAACCAAACCAAGCAGCACCAGCAAACCGGCGCACGACAAAATCAGATAATCCGGCTTTCTTCCTTCGGTCATACCCGCCTGAGTACCTTGCCGTTAAACAGATCTTTAGCTATCCCATCCTGAACAACAATTTTACCGCCGACAAACACATGCACAGCCTTATTGTCCGAGAGAACAACGAGGTCAGCAATCGCGCCTTCTTTAATAATTCCGCGATCCTGAAGATTAAAGAGAATTGCCGCGTCGCTCGTTACCTTCTTGATGGCCCATTCAAATGATTTATTAAATTCTTTGGCACGCTCCAAAAATGTTGGAAAAGTTTTTACTGCTCGCTCATTTTCAAGCACATTTTTTCCTCCCAAGAGACTCGGACTATTGCTTGCGATGAGCGATCGTTCGCTCATCAGAGCCTTGACGGTCAGAGAAAGATCAATGTTACGCTTAAAAAGTACCGCTCGTAATTTTGTCATCTTCATCAATTTAATAAGGCTCTCCTTCTGAGTCAGCTCCTGGCTCCGTCCGAAATCAGTCAGTGTTTTGCCGACAAGATAGTCAAAGCCTGGTGCGCTCGCGATGGTAATATCTTGAGCTCGAAATACCGGAAGCGTGCGTATGATCTCGCCCTCGCTGCCTGCTTCAGTCAATGTTTTCATCATGGTCTCCATGCTTCCCTGTTGAGCCCATGGCGGAAGCAACGTATAAATCGGCAATATACTGTAATCAAAGGGATATCCGTCAAAATGAATGTTAGTTCCGGAAGGAGCGTTCTCAATAAGCCTGAGTGCATCCTCAAATTCTTCTCCGTTACCCGTAATGGCTCTGAAATGACTAATCAGTGTCCGGGCTCCGGTCTCGTGAGCAACGGCTATGGTTTCAGTAACTGCATCAACGACTCCCTCGCGCTCATTACGCAGATGCGTTGCATACACTGCGTTATATGCGGCCGCCAGTTCCGCGATCAGTTTAATCTCTGAATAACTTGTATTGCGCCCATGATTGTATCCGAGTCCGGTCGATATGCCGAGCGCACCATCTTCAAGCGCCTGGCGGACTACTGCTCTAAGTACATCAAGCTCCTTAAATGAGAGATCCCGATTGTCTTCACCGATAAGAGAACGACGAATGGTTGAGTGACCCACCAGTGTACCAAAATTTAGACCAAGCTTAAGCGAATCGAGTACTTTTAAAAACTCTGCCATGGTGTTCCAGTTGACATTGATTTGGCTTGTGTCACCCCATTTGCGGATCGATTCAAGTGTTCCTTTAATAAGCGGAGCCAAACTGCTACCGCAGTGGCCGCCAATGATCGTCGTCACACCTTGCAGCAAAAAATCCTGCTGCGCGGGATTGGTAAATAAACTCAGATAATGGTCGCTGTCAGTATTAACGTCAATAAACCCAGGAGTCGTGGTGAGGCCAAGAGCATCAATAACAACATCAACTTTTTGGTTAGGAAACGATCCGATCGCAGCGATACGATCGTCTTTGATAAGAATATCCAGTTTCTGACCCGGTTTTCCGGTACCATCAACAACAACACTGTCCTTAATCAGGATCATGCAATAAGTATACCACGCTCGAGCGAAGAGTTATTTGAGATGCGGCATGTCGAGTTCGGCGCCAGGGCAGTTGAGCATATTAATCCAGCGCTGCGTAGTTTTGTAGACAACGCCGGTTCCAGTCTGCACATCTTTGAGCCCGTGAGAAGCCCACGGCAGTAAAATAATGGGCCAATAGTAATGCTGAAAATTCTTCACTGCCTTTTGTGTTGCTGCGTCATAGGTGCCGGTGACCTCGAGACCTGCCGGAGCAAGAGTTCCGGTAAGAATATTCGTGCCGCTCACCTGGTTTAAAAATTGCTGGAGTCTGATAACTTGAGATCGATTATTCTTTTTTGCCGGTTTAATGTAGTCGCTTAAATACGTGTAGCAGCTGCCAGGCTCGTTTGGGATAAATCCGCTTGGCCCTTCAGTAGTGACCGCGGGCAGTGTTGCCAGCGCGACACTCGGAGTGGCCAGCGCGCCGATTATAATCATAAAAGAAAAAAAGGCCGCTAAGAGCTTTTTGGTAAGAGTATATTTCATAGCTAACAATATAGCACAAATAAAGAAATAAAAAACCTCTTAAGTGCTGGCATAACCTACTTTCCCACCGGGCGAACCCAGAAGTATCATCAGTTACTCGCCGTTTCACTTCTCTGTTCGGAATGGGAAGAGGTGGGGCCAGCGAGTGTAAAACACCAGCGCTCAAAAGGTCTTTTTGAAACGCGTTAGGGATTTTCCCCGCCCGAGGCGGGTACACAAACACTTTTTTAAAGTGCTTGAATGATCAGTTTAGAATTCTGTCATTGCACCGCACTGCCATATGTGCAGAGCGATACAATCACAGAAACGTGTTAGTAGTTAATTGCAATGACTTATTAGTATTCCTCGGCTAAAACCGTTACCGGCCTTACACCTAGAACCTATGTACGTGTTAGTCTTTCACGAGTCATTAGTACATCTTTCGACATACTTGGTATCTAATCCTGGAGTAGGCTTCGTGCTTAGATGCTTTCAGCGCTTATCCCTTCCGAACATAGCTACCCGGCAGTTTACTTGGTAGTAAAGCCGGTACACCAGCGGTTCGTTCAATCCGGTCCTCTCGTACTAGGATCAACTCTCCTCCGATACCATACGCCTGCAACAGATAGAGACCAACCTGTCTCACGCTATATTTTACTCTCCTCCATTACTGAAGGTATGGACTATACCACCATCCTGATTTCTCAGGAGATCGACGTCTTAATGCGTTTTCCGCATTCCGTCCGCCAGCTGGCGGACAAGTCTCTACGGGGTTACTATGCGAGTTTTTCGTTTCTTTGAATAATTTAATTCTCTGAAACGATCAACCAATTTTGCTAAAACCTTGAAATCTTCAAGATTCTCGACTTTTTCTTTCGCGTCTAGAATTTGAAGCATGAGAGATACTTGCTCAGTTTTAAGGAGTACATACGGCTTGACCATCGCCAGGAACTTACGGATCTCATCGTTTCTTCCGATGATATATTCCATGATTCCGTCGCGACGTTCTCGCGTATATCCTAATCCTATGACTGAACAAAGCTTCTCAAAGTTACTTTTACCTTTCTGAGACTGAAAGAGCACTATATACGGCGCAACCTGATATCCATACTTGTAGGTAGGATTCGGTTTAAGCTGTACATAGATGCTTCCATCACCGTCTAAAAATCCGGCAAAGTAAGCTTTTTTGGTTTCGCTTATTAGTTGACTCATATAGAACTTCCCTCGGTATTATCCTACCATATGACAGGTTAACTTCATAGGAGGACTTCACCGATATGAGTCGATTTATTCGAAGAGAATTACTTCTCTAAGCCGCCGTGCTTACGATATCATTTAGAGTTCAAAGTTGACGGTTTGAACCCAGCTCACGTGCCCTTTTAATTGGCGAACAGACAAACGCTTGGAAGCTTCTCCACCTCCGCGCTAGGGCGAGCCGACATCGCATACTTGTTAACTCCAATTACTTGGAGGTTCGGACTATATCTTCATCCCGTGATCGCGATTAGCGATTTTACGGGAGTTGGCGTGTTAGCAAGGAGCACTGCTCCTCACTCCGTTCTTCAAGCCCTTACGGCGTCAGAACAAGTCTCTACGGGGTTATCCGTCAACTGACGGAAACTTCCCACGGGGTTGTCCACATCGTGTCCTATCTTAAAACACGCATGGAGTTCTCCGTTATAAGCCAAGTTTCTGTTTCGTAATAAATTACAAAACTCATTTTACTATCAATTTCAGATAATCAGGAATCGAATTACTTCGAGTGCACCCCAATGTAATTTAAGGTGCCGAGCGTGGCCGTCGCTAGGAACGCTCGAGCCACACCAGCCTGTTATCCCCGGGGTAACTTTTATCCGTTGTCTTCGGCCTTTCTATAAAGTGCCGTCGGGTCACTAAGTTCTGCTTTCGCACCGGCGCGACTTGTAGGTCTTGCCGTTAAGCCAGCATACGCCTTTACGCGTCCAGCCCGATTTCCATCCGGGCCAAGCTGACCTTGATAAACTCCTCCGCTACTTTTTAGGAGGATAACGCCCCATTAAAACTGCCCATCAGGCACTGTCCCGCAACGTTTTTGCCGCTGAGGTTAGAATCTAAAATTTTAAAGATGGCTGTTTCATTGTCGCCTCCACGTCTCCCGAAAGAAACGCTTCAAAGGCTCGCCACTACACTACGCAGTAAAATTCTAGAGCCAATACCAAACTACAGTAAAGCTCCCGGGGTCTTTTCGTCTTGCTGCAGGTATCCCGCGTCTTCACGGGAATCGCATTTTCACCGAGCTCTTCGTTGAGACAGTTCTCCAGTCGTTCCGCCATTCGTGCGCTCCGGAACTTACCCGGAAAGGAATTGCGCTACCTTAGAACAATTATAGTTATTGCTGACATTGACGAGGGCTTCGGGCACTCCGCTTGCACGGGCACCGTTAACCTTCTCGCATCGGTCAGGCGTCACCCCCTATACATCCTCTTGCGAGTTAGCAGGGAGCTGTGTTTTTGTTAAACAGTCGCCAGAGATACTTTCGCTGCGGCCCATATTGCTATGGGCAGGCCTTATCGCTAACTTACGGCCGCTTTTTTGCCGAGTTCCTTAACGAAGATTCACTCGTTCCCCTGAGGATACTCTCCTCACCCACCTGTGTCGGTTTACGGTACGATATACTTAATCTAAACTTAGAAGTTTTTCTTGGAAGGCTCTTCACGTGAATTAACACCGGAAAACCGGTATCTTACCAAAAGGCGCGCGACTCGACATTAAAGTCAGATACCCGGATTTGCCAGGATATCATCGCTTGTCCTCCCAGACGCCAAACCATTAAGGCGCTCACGTTCATTTCCTCCGTCACTCCATCGCACAATTAAGCATGGGCCGGAATATTAACCGGCTTCCCATCAGCTGCGGTTCTCACCATTGCCTTAGGATCGCCTAACCCGTGGTTGATTGCCATTGCCACGGAAACCTTGGATTTTCGGGGTACGCGTTTCTCACGCGTATTGTGGTTACTTATGCCAACATTCTCTCTTCCAAACGCTCCAGCTGCCCTCACGGGTCAACCTTCACAGCAGATTGGAATGCTCTCTTACCGCTCCACCTAGATAAATCCAGATGGAACCCGTAGCTTCGGTACTATGTTTAGCCCCGGTACATTTT